>NZ_JBFANN010000001.1:0-489392 GCF_040674855.1 Nocardia sp. NPDC049707
GGGTGTGGGAGAGTAGGACACCGCCGGAACATCCTTCACGATAGGGGACCCACAATTTGGGTCCCCTATCGTCGTTTACACACCTATATCTATGCCGTGTTCGGGCCCGACCGCCGACACGTGATTGAATTCAGAGGTTCGACAACCTCTGGCGGAACCTAGAAAGGGGCCACCGTGTCGGAACAGAACGACGGCCGGAAGTCCTTCCGGCAGGACGGTCCCGACCGCGATCGGGGAAGTGCCTCCCGTGGCTCCTCCGACCGGGGTGATTCCGGCGAACGGCGCGGCTTCAAACGCAGCAGCGACTCGACCCGGAGTGGTTCGAATGATCGCAGCGCGAGCGACCGTGGTGGTTTCAAGCGCGGTGGCTCCGGAGAGCGTGGCGGCTACGACCGCGGTGCCGATGATCGCGGTGGTTTCGGTCGCAGCGGTGGACGTGGCGGTTCCGAGCGCAGTGACTCCGGCCGACGGGGCGATTCCGGCGACCGTGGCAGCTTCAATCGTGGCGGTTCGGGCGAACGCGGTGGTTTCAAGCGTTCCGGTGATTCCGGCGAGCGGGGCGGTTTCAACCGTAGTGGCTCCGGCGAACGCGGTGGTTTCGGTCGCAGCGATTCCGGCCGACGTGGGGATTCCGGCGAGCGCAGCGGTTTCGGTCGAGGTGGCCCGGGCGACCGTGGCGGTTTCAATCGTGGTGGTGATTCCGGCGAGCGCCGTGGCTTCAAACGCGGCAATGATTCCGGACAGCGCAGTGACTCCGGTGACCGCAGTGGTTTCGGCCCCAGTGGTGCTGGTGATCGTGGCGGCTCCGGTCGTGGTTCCGGTGAGCGCGGTGGCTTCAGCCGTGGCGGTTCGGGCGAGCGTGGTGGTTTCAACCGCGGCGACTCGGGCGATCGCGATCGGTTCAGCCGCGGTGGCGGTGAGCGCGGTGGTTTCAAGCGCGGTGGCGACTCGGATCAGCGCAGTGACGTGAACGAACGCGGCGGGTTCAAGCGCCGTGATGACGCCGGTCGGCGCGGCGGTTTCGACCGTGGCGGCGAATCCGGTGGTCGTGGCGACTCGGATCAGCGCGGTGGCTGGAGCCGTGGCGACGACGTGCAGGATCGCCGTCGTGGCGGCGAAGGTGCACGTGCCGGGGGTGGCTCGGCAGATCGACGCGCACCGCGTCCCGAAGAGCCGGATCTGCCCGATGACGTCCAGGCCGCCGACCTCGAAACCGAGGTGCGCCGTGATCTGCTGAGCCTGGACAAGGGCAATGCCGAAACCGTAGCCCGGCATCTCGTGATGGCGGCCCGGCTCATCGACGACGACCCGCGTCTCGCCTTGGCCCATGCACGGGCCGCCCGCCAACGTGCTGGCCGCATCGCTGTGGTCCGTGAAACCGCGGGTGTCACCGCCTACCACGCGGGTGAATGGGCTGAAGCCCTTTCCGAATTGCGCACGGCCCGCCGGATGTCCGGCGGTTCCGGTCTGCTCGCCGTCATGGCCGACTGCGAACGCGGCCTCGGCCGCCCCGAACGTGCCATCGAACTCGGCCGCAGCGACGAGGCCCGCGCCCTGCGCGGTGACGAGGCCACCGAACTCCGCATCGTGGTCGCCGGCGCCCGCATGGACCTCGGCCAATACGATCAGGCCGTTGTCACCCTGCAAACCTCGGAACTCGACCGCTCCCGCACCGGTTCCGCCGCCGCCCGCCTTTTCTACGCCTACGCCGACGCCCTGGTCGCCGCGGGCCGCACGGCCGAGGGCCTCACCTGGTTCCTCAATGCCGCCGCGGCCGACCTCGACGGTGAAACCGATGCCGAGGAACGCGCCGAAGAACTGACCGGCGACACCGACTTGTAGGGTTCTGCGGCCGTGACCCGCCATCGACGACCTCGTCGCGTGTGGTGACTGGAACGGGCTTCCTGCGCCTCAACATGAAACGAAGGTGCGGCCGAGTGTGTTGGGCCGTGCCGGCACAGGCTGTGCACCGCCTGGTGTTCATTTTCGTGTCGACGGGCTGGCGTAGGGTTCGGGAACGGCAAGGTGTCGGTCGGCGACATGAAGTGAGAGTGGTGTGAAGCGGCTACGAGAGCGATATGCAGCTCTGCTGCTTGATCTGGACGGCACGCTGTATCGCGGGCCAGAGGTGATCGAGGGCGCGCCGGAGGCGCTGGCGGATTCCGTTATGGCACAGCGGCTTGTGTATGTCACGAATAATGCGAGCCGTGGTCCGGACGTGGTTGCGCGGCATTTGGCCGAGCTCGGATTCGCGGCGGAAGCCGATGATGTGGTGACCAGTGCGCAGGCGGCGGCACGCGTGTTGGCGCAGCGGCTCGATTCCGGGGCCACGGTGTTGATCGTCGGCACCGATGACCTGGCCAAGGAGGTCGAGGCGGTCGGGCTGATTGCGATCCGGCGCTTCAACGGCGCCGCGCCCGATGCTGTCGTACAAGGACATTCACCCGAAACCGCCTGGCCGGATCTGGCCGAGGCGGCCTATGCGTTGAGCGCCGACGCACTGTGGGTCGCCGCCAATACCGATAGGACGCTGCCGAACGAGCGCGGTCTCGCGCCCGGCAACGGCGCCATGGTCGCCGCACTGCGTGCCGCCTCTGGCAGAGAGCCGGTGGTAGCGGGCAAACCCTATGCGCCACTGCTGGAAGACGCCTTGGTACGCGCCGGAACTCGCAGCGCGCTGGTGGTGGGCGATCGTCTGGACACCGATATCGAGGGCGCCAACCGCGTCGGTCTCGAATCGCTGCTGGTGCTGACCGGTGTGAGCACCCTTGACGAACTACGCGACGCCCCTGCGGACCTGATCCCGACCTATGCCTCGGAGTCATTGGACGCACTGAATCACCCGCCAGCCGAGGGCGAGGCGACCGACCTCGCCGACGACTTGGCGGAACGCTTACGGCGTAACCCGGGACGAGCCGTAAGGGTGCGCGCGTCCAGTTCGGAAATCCGATAGCGTTGATCCCACGATGACTACTCCGATGCCCCGCCCCAACGGCCCCGGCTCGAACGGACCCCGCCCCGGGCCACCGCTGCCCGGCCAGCATCTGCCGGGCGGACCGGGACGCCTGGAGCCTGCCGATCCGATGCGAATCCGTGCCGAGGTCGATGGCTTGCTCGCCGAACTCGACGCGCGTCCGGCGTGGACCGGCCTGGCGGCGGCGCCGCCGACGGACTCCGATTCCGGCACCGATATCACGCGGCGCGCCCGCATCCTGGAGCAGGCACATGAGGTGCTTGTGCAGGCACTGGCCACGGTGGACAAGATCTGAGGTGGCCAGGCGCGCGCGGGTGGACGCCGAACTGGTTCGCCGCGGATTGGCGCGATCGCGTGAACATGCGGTCGAGCTGATCGGTGCGGGCCGCGTCCTGATTGCTGGAACGGTCGCCGTGAAGCCGGCGACGGCTGTCGAGGCGGGCACGCCGTTGGTCGTGCGCGCGGAGCCCGATGAGGTGTCGTGGGCGTCGCGCGGTGCGCACAAGCTGCTCGGCGCGCTCGAGACATTCGAACCTCAGGGCTTGACCGTCGCAGGTAAGCGCTGCCTGGATGCCGGTGCGTCGACCGGTGGCTTCACCGATGTGCTGCTCTCCAGGCAGGCGCGTGAGGTCGTCGCCGTCGACGTCGGCTACGGCCAGCTGATCTGGCGGCTGCAGAAGGACGACCGGGTGCGCGTTTTCGATCGCACCAATGTCCGCGCCATCACCCCCGAATCCATTGACGGCACCGTCGAACTCGTCGTCGGAGATCTGTCGTTCATCTCGCTGAATCTGGTGCTGCCCGCGCTCGCGGCCTGTGCCGCGCCAGGCGCCGACCTGTTGCCTATGGTCAAACCCCAGTTCGAGGTGGGCAAGGAGCGGGTAGGCTCCGGCGGTGTGGTGCGCGAGCCCGCACTGCGCGCGGAAGTGGTGCGCGATGTCGCGGCGGCCGCCGCTGAATTGGGCTTGCGCACTGTCGGGGTGGTGGCCAGCCCGCTGCCCGGCCCATCGGGCAATGTCGAATACTTTGTGTGGCTCCGTAAGGACGGGCAGTTCGAGTACGACGGCGAGCAGGTCGCGGCCCTCGTCGAACGTGCGGTTGAGGAGGGTCCACAGTGAACGCGCTGACGCCGGCCGGATCCCGAGAGATTCTGCTGGTTTCGCATCCGGGCCGGGCGGAGATCATCGAAACCGCCCATCGCGTCGCGAAGATTTTCGCGGATGCGGGCATCGGGCTGCGCGTGCTCGCGGACGAGGCGTACAGCACGCGATTCGACTGTGAGCCCGACACCTCGGGCCGGACGGCCGTCGCCGAACCGGGCGGATATCCGGCCAGTGTGGTCGAGCACTGCCCGGACGCGGCGGTCGGCTGCGAGATGGTGCTCTCGCTCGGCGGTGACGGCACCTTCCTGCGCGCGGCCGAATTGGCCAGGCCCGCGGGGGTGCCGGTGCTCGGAATCAATCTGGGCCGCATCGGTTTTCTCACCGAGGCCGAGGCCGAACATCTCGACGAGGCATTGGCGAGCGTGGTCCGCGGCGAATACCGTCTCGAGCATCGGATGACCATCGATGTGAGCGTCCAGGTGGACGATGAGGTCATCGAAACCGGTTGGGCGCTCAATGAAGCCAGCATCGAGAACGCCGCGCGCATGGGTGTGCTCGAAGTGGTGTTGGAGGTCGACGGGCGTCCGGTTTCGCAGTTCGGCTGCGACGGCATCCTCATCTCCACACCGACCGGATCGACCGCCTACGCGTTCTCCGCGGGCGGCCCGGTGGTGTGGCCGGAACTCGAAGCGCTGCTGGTGATTCCGAGCAATGCGCACGCCCTGTTCGCGCGGCCGCTGGTGACCAGTCCGGAGTCGAGGATCGCGGTCGAATCCGTAGCGGCGGGCCATGATGCGATAGCCATCCTGGATGGCAGGCGCACCCTGGCATTGCCGAAGGGCGGGCGGCTCGAGGCGGTTCGCGGCGCCGAACCGGTGCGGTGGGTGCGGTTGGATTCCGCACCGTTCGCCGACCGAATGGTGCGCAAATTCCAATTGCCCGTGACAGGCTGGCGTGGCCGACGGCGAACGGAGAGCAGCCGGGGGACGGCAGCCGGCGGAGCCGGCGGGGTGGGTGAGGACGAGTGCTGACAGAGATCAGGATTGACGGGCTTGGCGTCATATCCACGGCTACCGCGCAATTCCATGCGGGTCTCACGGTTCTGACCGGTGAGACTGGTGCCGGTAAGACCATGGTGGTGACCAGCCTGCACCTGCTCAGCGGGGCGCGGGCTGATGCGGGCCGCGTCCGGTTGGGTGCGGCACGGGCTGTGGTCGAGGGGAGGTTCACCGTCGACGAGGTGAATACCACCGCGCAGAAGCAGGTGCAGGGCGTCCTGGAATCGGCTGCGGCCGAACGCGATGACGACGGCAGCATCATCGCGATCCGCACTGTCGGCAGCGACGGACGCTCGCGCGCGCACCTCGGGGGTCGTGGTGTACCCGCCGCTGTCCTCGCCGATTTCACCGCGCCGTTGCTGACCGTGCATGGTCAGAACGATCAGTTGCGGCTGCAGCGTCCGGAGCAGCAGCTGTCGGCGCTGGACCAGTTCGCCGCGGATACGGTCGGTCCGCTGCTGCGAAAGTACCAGGTGCGGCGACGATCCTGGCTCGACGCCCGCAATGAGCTGCTCGAACGTACCGCACACAGTAGGGAACTCGCGCTGGAGGCCGACCGGCTGAAGCATTCGCTGTCCGAAATCGACACCATCGCACCGGAACCCGGCGAAGATGTGCGCATCGTCGACGAGGTGCGCAGGCTCAGCGATCTGGATTCGCTGCGCGAGGCCGCCGCGATCGCGCACGACGCCTTGGCCGGTCCGGCTGATTCGCCGGAAGACGGTTCGGGCGCACTGGAACTGCTCGGCGCCGCGCGGGCCCGCATCGAATCGGCCCACGATCCGGCACTGACCGCGCTCGGGCCGCGACTCGGTGAGGCAATCGCGGTGGTCGTCGATCTCACTACCGAACTCAGTGGCTACCTTTCGAATTTGCCTTCGGATCCAGGCGCTTTGGATTCGCTGCTCACCCGGCAGGCCGAATTGAAATCACTGACCCGTAAGTACGCACCGGATATCGACGGGGTGATCGCGTGGGCTGATGAGGCGCGCACGCGTCTCGGCTCGCTCGACGTCTCCGAAGAGGCGTTGGCCGCGCTGGCGGCTGAGGTGGATATCGCCGCGGAACGCGTTCGGGAAGCGGCACGCAAATTGACTGCGGCGCGCACCAAGTCGGCGGGCAAGCTCGCCTCGGCGGTGAGCACCGAACTCGGTGGGCTCGCAATGGGTAGGGCGAAGCTCGAGGTCGTGGTGCGGCTGGTGCCCGCGAGCCCGCAGGATTCCGCGCCACTGACAGTGGACGGACAGGAATTGCATGCGGGTTCCACTGGTGTCGACGAGGTGGAATTTCGGCTGTCCGCGCATTCCGGCGCGCAGTCATTGCCGTTGAGCAAGAGCGCTTCCGGTGGTGAGCTGTCGCGGGTGATGCTGGCTCTCGAAGTGGTGCTCGCCAGTTCGGATCATGGTGCGACCATGGTGTTCGACGAGGTCGATGCCGGTGTCGGTGGTCGGGCCGCGGTCGAGATCGGGCGTCGGCTGGCCCGGCTCGCCCGCACCCATCAGGTGATCGTGGTGACCCATCTGCCGCAGGTCGCGGCCTTCGCCGACACCCATCTGGTGGTGGACAAGTCCGATGACGGCAAGGGCAAGGTCAACAGCGGCGTCCGGGCATTGACCAAAGATGAGCGCGTCATCGAATTGGCTCGCATGCTGGCCGGTCTCGATGACACCGAAACCGGCCGAGCCCACGCCGAGGAACTCCTCGAAACCGCCCGCGCCGAACGTGCCCTTGCCTGAGGTCAGCGCAGGGCTTTCTGGGCGCCCTTGAGGAACTGGTTGATGAGGTTCTCGAGGCCGAGCTCCACCACCTTGGCCGGGATCGGAAGGCTGGGCTCGGACTCCATCGTGTAGGAGACCAGGGTGCCGTTACCGGCGTCGGTGAACGTGATGGTGCCGACGTGCCGCTTCACCGGAGCACCCTTGATGATCTTGTATTCCATCAGCTCGCCGGGGACCAGCTTGGTGGTCTCCTCGACGATGCCGACGCCGGCTTTGCCGATGAAGTACTGCGCGCCGACGCCCGACGGGGTGGGAGAACCAGGGGTCTTCAGGGTGAAATCGACCGGGATATACGGGTTGATGCCGTCCCGCTCGGTGAAGAACTTGTAGACGACATCGCGCGGTGCCGCGATCACGGCGTCGACGGTGCTGCTGACCATGGTGACTCCTCATTCGGGATATCTGTGACCCGCAGCATACGGGTATTGGTTGAGGTGTTTCTGATGGCGGCGTGGTGTTCGTGGTACCACAGTGGCGAATGTGAAAGTTGATTCGGCGCGCCTCCACCAATGGTTGAGGGTTTGCGGTCAGTATCTGGCCCATGAAGATGCTGGCGTTGTTGTCGAGGAACACCGAAGCGCTGCCCGGGCTGACCGGGATAGCTCGGGTTGACCGCAACACCAGGCGTCTGCTGAAGCGGGTCGGGCCCGGTGATGTCGTCATACTCGATGAAATGGATCTGGATCGGATCACCGCCGATCGGTTGGTCGAGGCAGGCGTGGCCGCGGTGGTGAATACCTCGCCATCGATCTCGGGCCGCTATCCCAATCTGGGGCCGGAAGTGTTGGTCGCCAACGGAATTCTGCTGCTGGATACCGTGAGTTCGGACGCCTTCCGAATCAAGGACGGCACCAAGGTCCGCATCGATGAGGGCGTCGTCTACGCCGACAAGCTGGTCAAGAAGGAGCCCGAGGTCCTGGTCACGGGCATCGAGCTGACCGAATCCGATATCGCCGAGCGGATGATCGAGGCGCGCAACGGCCTCGCTGATCATCTGGAGGCCTTCGCGGGCAATGCCATCGAATTCATTCGCACCGAGAGTGCGCTGCTCATCGACGGTATCGGGGTGCCGGAGCTCGAGCTCGATATGAAGAATCGGCATGTGGTCGTGGTCGCCGATGGCCCGGAGCACGCGGACGATCTCAAGCGACTGAAGCCGTTCATCAAGGAATATGCCCCGATCATGGTCGGCGTCGGCCGCGGCGCGGACACCTTGATGAAAGACGGCTACCGTCCCGATCTGATTGTCGGCGACCCGGATGAAATCACCACCGCCACCTTGAAATCCGGTGCCGAGATGATCCTGCCCGCCGATACCGACGGCCATGCCAAGGGGCTGGAACGCATCCAGGATCTCGGCATCGGCGCGACGACCTTTCCGTCGTCCGGAGCACCGTCCGATCTGGCGCTGCTGCTGGCCCACCACCACGGCGCAGCGCTGATCGTGACCGCCGGTGCTGCCGCCTCGCTGGACGATTTCTTCGACCGCGGCCGCCGCGACAGCAATCCGGCGACCTTCCTCACCCGGCTGAAAATCGGCCCCAAACTCGTGGATGCCAAGGCCGTCGGCACGCTCTATCGAAACCGGGTGACCGGCACCGCCATCGCGATGGTCGTGCTCGCCGCCCTCGTCGCGGTGATCGTGGCCATGCTCGCCTCGAATATGGGGACCGAGGCACTGGATTGGGCCAGCGATACCTGGAACCGGTTCGAGCTATGGGCCCAGGGCCTTTCTGTCGGAGGTAGCCGATGATTTCGATTCGGCAGCACGCCGTTTCGATCGTCGCGATCTTCCTGGCCCTCGCCATCGGCGTGGTGCTCGGGTCGCAGACCGTGGCTGCGGACCTGCTGTCCGGATTGCGCGCGGATAAAACGGATCTGCGCAAACAGCTCGATGTGGCCACCGAGCAGAACCGGCGGCTCAGTGACGAAATGAATGCGGCGGACCGGTTCATCGCCGGATCGGCGGGGCGGATCCTCGGTGGCACGCTCACCGACCGCAGCGTCGTGGTGTTCACGACCCCCGACGCCGAACCCGCCGATGTCGAGGCCGTCGCGAAGGATCTGGAAACCTCCGGCGCGACCGTGACCGGCCGCATAGCACTCACCGACGCCTTCCTCGACGCCGCCGAGGGTGACCGGATGCGCACCGCGGTCACCAATGTCATCCCCGCGGGCGCGCAGCTGCGCACCGGTCAGGTGGATCAGGGCAGTATGGCCGGTGATCTGCTCGGCCTGGTGCTGCTGCTCGATCCGGCGAGCCCGCAAGCGCGCAGCACCCCGCAGGAGCTGAGCCTGGTGCTGGAGACGTTGCGTGGCGGCGGTTTCCTCGCCTACGGCGACACCCCGACGCAGGCCGCGAACCTCGCCGTTGTCGTCACCGGCGACGGCGCGAAGTCCAGTGCGAACAGTCAGGGCAGCAATATCGCCCGATTTGCCGGCGCGCTGCGCGGCCGCGGTGCGGGTGCGGTGCTGGCGGGGCGTTCCGGCGCGGCCGACAATCCGGGCCCGATCTCGATCATTCGGTCCGACGCCGCGCTGGCCACGGCCGTCACCACCGTCGACAATCTCGACCGCGAGATCGGCCGCCTCACCACCGTGCTCGGCTTGAGCGAGCAGCTCAACGGCGGTGCGGGCCGATACGGAACCGGCACCAAGGCGACCTCCCTCACACTCGTCGCGCCGCCCGCGAGCTGATTCGCCCGACCCGCGCTGCGAACATGGTGCAAGGGCCGGATCCGATCGATGGCAGCGACTGGGTGGCAAACGTGCGTGGCGTGTGATCAGACCAGCAATTTCGTGTTACCGTGAAGACCCGTGGGTCATACACGGAATCAGGCGCGAACGGCCACGAAGCACATCTTCGTCAGCGGCGGTGTCGCCTCCTCATTGGGTAAGGGTCTTACCGCCTCCAGCCTCGGTCAGCTGCTGACCGCGCGCGGACTGCGGGTGACCATGCAGAAACTCGACCCGTACTTGAACGTCGATCCGGGCACCATGAATCCGTTCCAGCACGGAGAAGTGTTCGTCACCGAAGACGGCGCGGAGACCGATCTCGACGTCGGCCACTACGAGCGGTTCCTCGATCGGGATCTGTCCCGGGACGCGAATGTGACGACCGGGCAAATCTATTCGTCGGTGATCGCCAAGGAGCGCCGCGGCGAATACCTCGGTGACACGGTGCAGGTCATCCCGCACATCACCGACGAGATCAAGAGTCGCATCTCGGCGATGCAGGGCCCGGATCTGCAGGGACAGGTGCCCGATGTGGTGATCACCGAAATCGGTGGCACCGTCGGCGATATCGAATCGCAGCCCTTCCTGGAGGCGGCCCGCCAGATCCGCCACGATGTGGGCCGAGACAATGTGTTCTTCCTGCACGTATCGCTGGTGCCCTACCTCGCACCCTCGGGTGAGCTCAAGACCAAGCCGACCCAGCATTCGGTGGCCGCGCTGCGCAATATCGGTATTCAGCCCGATGCGCTGATCCTGCGCTGCGATCGCGAAGTGCCGCAGGCGCTCAAGAGCAAGATCGCGCTGATGTGCGACGTCGACGTGGATGCGTGCATCTCCACGCCGGACGCGCCGTCGATCTACGACATTCCCAAGGTGCTGCACCGTGAGGGTCTGGACGCCTATGTGGTGCGCAGGCTCGGGCTACCGTTCCGGGACGTGGACTGGACCGTCTGGGGCGATCTGCTGGATCGAGTGCACCAGCCGCGGGAGACGGTCGAGGTCGCGCTGGTCGGCAAGTACGTCGATCTGCCCGATGCGTATCTGTCGGTAACCGAGGCGTTGCGCGCGGGCGGATTCGCCTCGCGGGCCAAGGTGAACATCCGCTGGGTGCAGTCGGATGAGTGCGAGACCCCGGCGGGTGCGCAGGCCGCGCTGCGCGACGTGGACGCGGTGCTGATTCCGGGCGGATTCGGTATCCGTGGCATCGAGGGCAAGGTCGGTGCCATCAAATATGCGCGGACCAGGGGGCTTCCGCTGCTCGGCCTGTGTCTCGGCCTGCAGTGTGTGGTCATCGAGGCGGCGCGTTCGGTCGGTCTGGCCGAAGCCAATTCAGCCGAATTCGAGCCGGACACACCGCATCCGGTGATTTCCACCATGGCAGATCAGAAGGAGATCGTTGCCGGCGAGGCCGATCTCGGCGGCACCATGCGCCTGGGTGCCTACCCGGCGACGCTGCAGAAGGGGTCGGTGGTCGCGCAGGCCTACGGCACCGAGCAGGTCTCCGAGCGGCACCGGCATCGCTACGAGGTGAACAACGCCTACCGCGACAAGATCGCCACCAGCGGTTTGAAATTCAGCGGTACCTCGCCCGACGGGCATCTGGTCGAATTCGTCGAGTTGCCCGCGGATAAGCATCCGTTCTTCGTGGCCACCCAGGCGCATCCGGAGCTCAAGAGTCGCCCGACCCGGCCGCACCCGTTGTTCGCCGCCCTGATCGCGGCGGCGCTGAGATATAAACTGGCCGAGCGGCTTCCGGTCGATATCCCGGATGAAGAGTTCGCGAACGCAGATCAGGCGTCATAGATGAGTGATAGCGGGGGAGCCCGGCCAGGCAGCCACGATTTCGAGACGGTGGCGAGCAAGACCGTGTACAGCGGCGCCATCCTCGCCTTGCGGCTCGATGAGGTGGCCATGCCGGGCGGACGCGTCGTCGATCGCGAGGTGGTCGAGCATCATGCGGCGGTCGCGGTCGCGGCGATCGATGATGCCGACAATGTGGTGTTGATCAGGCAGTATCGGCATCCGATCGGTCGTCGGCTGCTCGAGTTGCCCGCCGGGTTGCTCGATGTGCCCGGCGAGGATCCACTGGCAGCGGCGAAACGCGAATTGGCCGAGGAGACCGGACTGGCCGCCAGGGAATGGTCGGTGCTGGTGGATGTCGCGCTCTCGCCCGGATTCACCGATGAGGCGCTGCGGGTGTATGCCGCGCGGGGGCTGTACGAGACCGATCGGCCGGATCCGGAATTGGAGGAGGCGGACCTGGAATTGATCCGCATGCCGGTGGACGAGGCCGTGCGGGCCGCGTTGGCCGGCGAGATCGTCAATGCCACGGCGGTCGCTGGTGTGCTCGCGCTCGTGGCCGCCAGGGCGGGCGGGGCGCAGTTGCGTCCGGCCGATGCGCCGTGGCCGGGGCAGCCGACCGCATTACTGCGCCGCAAAGCGCAGCGGCAGTCCGAAGACTGACGGGTCGGGGCGGTGGTCGCGCGGGAGGTGAATGCCTACCTCGATCATCTTGCGGTTGAGCGCGGCGCCGCCCGCAACACCCTCGGTGCGTATCGCCGCGATCTCGATCGGTATCGGGATTTCCTGACCGGGCGCGGGATTACGGCACTGGAGCAGGTCGGTGAATCCGATGTCGCGGAGTTCACAATGGCGTTGCGGGCGGGTGGGGAGACGCACCCGCCGCTGGCAGCCATTTCGGTGGCTCGTGCGCTGATCGCGGTGCGCGGACTGCATCGCTTCGCCGCGGCGGAGGGGATGACGAGTACCGATGTCGCACATGCGGTGAAGCCGCCTACGCCGGGACGCCGGTTGCCGAAAGCGCTGCCGTACGACCAGGTGTTGCGGTTGCTGGAGGCGGCCGGCGGCGCGCCGATCGGCGATGCGAATGGGGCCGGAACCGATGGCGGGCCGCGCGGATTGCGCGATCGGGCGCTGCTCGAGCTGCTGTATTCGACCGGGGCGCGGATTTCGGAGATCGTTGGTCTCGACGTGGACGACCTCGATACCGAGGAACGGGCTGTCGTGCTGCACGGCAAGGGCGGCAAGCAGCGCATGGTTCCGATCGGCAGGCCCGCGCTGGCGGCCGTCGACGCATATCTGGTGCGGGGTAGGCCGGTGCTCGCCGCGAATGGGAAAGGCACTGCGGGCGCGCTGTTCCTGAATGCCCGCGGTGGGCGGTTGTCGCGGCAGAGTGCCTGGCAGGTTCTGCAGACCGCTGCCGAGCGGGCCGGCATCGGCGCCACGGTTTCGCCGCATACGCTGCGGCATTCCTTCGCAACGCATCTGCTCGACGGGGGTGCGGATGTGCGCGTGGTCCAAGAACTTCTGGGGCATGCCTCGGTCACGACCACTCAGATCTACACCTTGGTCACTGTGAACACTCTTCGCGAGGTCTGGGCTACCGCTCACCCGCGCGCCCGCTGATTCCGCTGTGGCGCGGCACGCGCGTTGCCCGATGAATCTGTTTGTGGCGTACCAAACGTGCGCAGGGCCGTATCGGCAGGCGGCGGATTCGGCATGCCGCATGGGAATTCGCGACGGGAAGAAAATAGGACTGCGGTCCGGTTGTGTCGGTATGTCGAGATCGGGTGGTCTCGGCATACCGATATGAGGTGAATTGGATGGCAAAGGCTTTCATCGTTCAGGAGCGTGATGTCGAGGCAGTGTCGCTGCCCGGTGGCGGATCGTTCCGGTTGCTCGAGGACAGCGAGAACACCGACGGGCTGTTCGGGGCGAATCGGCTCGTCTTGCAAGCAGGTGCGAATGGGACCAGGCCGCACCATCACACGAAGTCCACGGAGATCTTCTATGTCCTGGACGGGACTATGGATTTCCTCGTGGACGGCGCACGTCACGCGGTAGCGAAGGGTGGTCTGGTGGTGGTTCCGCCGGGTACCGTGCATGCCTTCGGGGCGTCCGCGGACGGTCCGGCCGAGTTCTTCGCGGTGCTCACTCCGGGTATCGTCCGATTCGAGTACTTCCGGCAGCTCGGTCGTATCGCTCGGGGTGAGGCGGATTGGGACAGCATGGATGAGCTCCACGATCGGTTCGACGTCCATTTCGACGGCGGACCGGATTGGCGTTAGGGGCGTGGACGCCTGCGCAGGTAAACGGGGGTGTCGCGTGTCCGAGCGTGGGTCTTGCGCGGTAAGGCGGTAGCGTCTATCGAGAGCTGGACCGTACGAAAGCGAGGTCGGGGCTGATCGGCCTCGCTACGCTCGGGCAGATGATGCCGGAGGCGGGCGAAGGCAACGGGCAGGAACGTATAAGGAGCAGCGGATCGTGACGACAGCCGGTGCGGCAGAATCGCCGATGAGTGCTGGGGCGCAGCCGCTTACGGGTACCCGGACGGGTCCGTACTCGGAAGCCGCGGCGGAAACGCTGTGGGGCAACGGCGCCGAACCCGTCCCCGAAGACACCTCGCTCGGCCCGACGGGGCGTCCGCTGCGTGCCGTGCCCGACCCGCCGCCGGTCGAGCGGCACGGTGATGCGCTGATCGTCGCGATGTGTAATCAGAAGGGGGGCGTCGGCAAGACCACCTCGACCATCAACCTGGGCGCCGCGCTCGCGGAATTCGGTCGACGGGTGCTGCTGGTGGACCTGGATCCGCAGGGTGCGCTGTCGGCGGGATTGGGTGTGGCCCACCACGATCTCGAGTTGACCGTGCACAACCTGCTCATCGGATCCAAGGTATCGATCGACGAGGTCCTGATGGAGACCCGCGTCGAGAATATGGATCTGCTGCCGAGCAATATCGATCTGTCGGCCGCGGAAATTCAGTTGGTCAACGAGGTCGGCCGGGAGCAGACGCTGGGGCGCGCGCTGCAATCGGTGCGTGATCGCTATGACTACATCCTCATCGACTGTCAGCCCTCGCTCGGCCTGCTCACGGTGAATGCGCTGGCCTGCTCCGATGGTGTGATCATTCCGATGGAGTGCGAGTACTTTTCACTGCGCGGACTCGCCCTGCTCAACGACACCGTGGAGAAGGTGCGGGACCGCCTGAACCCGCGTCTGAGCCTGTACGGCATCGTGGTCACCATGTTCGATGCGCGGCTACTGCATTCGCGACAGGTCATGGCGCGTGTCGTCGAGGTGTTCGGTGAGTTGGTGTACGACACGGCGATCATGCGTACCGTGCGCTTTCCGGACGCGAGCGTCGCGGGTGAACCCATCACCACGTGGGCGCCGAAATCCAGTGGGGCCGAAGCATATCGAGCGATGGCGCGGGAAGTCATCCACCGGTCCGGCCGGTGATCGGCGGTACGGAAGCGCCATCGACGAACACGGAAACGCTCGGCTCGGGGTCTGATGAGTTCGCCGATCGGAGCTCCGACGCCGGGCGTGGGGCGTCGGCTGCGCAGGACTCCGCCGCGGCGCACGATGATCCGCCCGGCAGACCTGACAGCGAGCCGACCGCGCAGACGTCCGGGTTCCAGCTGCGGCTGAGCAACTTTCAGGGGCCGTTCGATCTGCTCTTGAATCTGATCAGTTCGCGCAAGCTCGACGTGACCGAGGTCGCGTTGCATCAGGTGACCGACGAATTCATTGCCTACACAAAGGCTTTGACCGCCAGCATCGGGCAGCAGGGTACGTTGCGCGCGGACAAGATCCTGGATCAGACCACCGAATTCCTGGTCGTCGCGGCGACCCTGCTGGATCTCAAGGCGGCGCGACTGCTGCCCTCCGGTGAGGTGACCGACGCCGAGGATCTCGAGCTGCTCGAGGCGCGCGATCTGCTCTTTGCCCGGTTGTTGCAGTACCGCGCGTTCAAACAGGTCGCCGAATTGCTCGGGGAGTTGGAGGCTGTCGCGTTGCGGCGCTATCCGCGCGCGGTCGGGCTGGAGGAGCGCTACGCCGACCTGTTGCCCGAGGTTAGGCTGGGAGTTGATGCACACGAGTTCGCCGCGATCGCCGCGGCGGCCTTCCGGCCTCGTCCGGTGCCTCGGGTCGGACTCGACCACCTGCACCAGCACGCGTTCTCGGTCGCCGAGCAGGCCGCGCTAGTCCTCGAACAGCTCAAATTGCGCGGACCGGGTGGCTGGACGACCTTCGGCGAACTGGTCGCAGACTGCGAGGTGCCGATCCAGATCGTCGCCCGCTTCCTGGCACTGCTCGAGCTGTACCGGGGCAAGACCATCGAGTTCGACCAGCCCGACCCACTCGGCCCGCTCTCGATCAGCTGGACCGGTGACCCCGAGGACGAGACCGCCGACACCGTGACCATCGAGGAGGACTACGGGTGAGTGAGCGCACCGATGATGCGACACCCCTCGAGCACAACGGCATCGAGTGTGCGGTCATGGGCGAGCATGCGGATGACGTGCCCCTCGCGTCGAGCATCAGTGAAGAGTCGGCGCCGGACGCACACGATGGCGGCATCGGAGATGTCGCCGAAGGGGCTGATATCAGCGAGACACCGCGGCCACGCGGTCGCGGAAGGCTCGTCGACGCCGCAGCGTCCGTGACTGCGGTGAAGTCCGAAAAGGGCGCCGATGCCGGTTCCGATGGCGTAGTGGCGGAGTTCACGCCGGAACCGCTGGATGATGATGAATTCCGGTCGGCGTTGGAGGCGATGTTGCTCGTGGTGGATGCTCCGGCGCCGGTAGAACTGCTGGCCGACGCGTTGCGGGATAAACCGGCGCGGGTGGAGCGGGTGCTGCACGATATGGCGGCGGAAATGTCTGCGCGGGCCAGTGGCATCGATCTTCGTTTCGTGGGTGACGGGTGGCGCTTCTATACTCGCAGCGAGTACGCGCCGTATGTGGAACGGATGCTGCTCGACGGCGCCCGGTCGAAATTGACCAGGGCCGCTTTGGAAACATTGGCGGTGGTGGCATACCGCCAACCGGTGACCCGGACCAGGGTCAGCGCGGTGCGCGGCGTGAACGTCGACGGTGTGATGCGAACCCTGCTGGCTCGCGGATTGATCGCCGAGGCCGGGGTCGACCCGGACACGAACGGCACGCAGTACCGCACGACCGAACTGTTCCTGGAACGGATCGGACTCGCATCACTGTCCGATCTGCCGCCACTGGCGCCCCTGCTGCCGGGCGTCGACCTGATCGACGAGATCAACGAGAGCCTGGACACGGACCCCCGTTACACCAGGCTGAGGAAATCCGCCGAGACCGATTTGGATCTCGGTACCGAATAAGACTGACAGGACAACATGAATACGCCCGCTCGCCGAGATGGCACACCGGATCGTAGGACCAGAAGCGACCAGCCCAGTAGGGGCGGTGCAGGCCGAAACGCACGCGATACGCGTTCGGCGCAACGGGGAGGTACCCAGCGCGGGGCCGCATGGGGCGGCTCCTCGCAGGGGGGGCATCGGGGGAATTCAGAAGGTGACGATCGTGGTTACCGCGGCTCGTCGCGGGGCGATCAGCGCGGCTCCGCGCGTGGCGGTGACTACCGCGGCACCTCACAGGGCGGCGGCGGATACCGTCATTCGTCGCAGGGGGAGAGCGGCTATCGCGGCTCCGCCGACCGTGGCTCCGACCGACGTGGCGCGTCGCAGGGTGGCGGTTATCGCGGTTCGCGCCAGGGCGAGAGTGGTTATCGCGGTTCCTCGCAGGGGGGCTCGGGCTACCGCGGTTCGTCACAGGGCGGCTTCGATCATCGTGGTCCGCGTGGCGACGCCTATCGTGGTGCCGCACAAGGCGGTTCGGCACCACATGCCGCTGGCTCGCGCGGCTATGCGTCGGGAGGCACTGCGCAGCAAGGCAATCCGTCGCGCCGCACGACGTCGGCAGCGATGTCCGCGCCCGTCGGTAAGAAGGCCAAGAATTCGAAGCCGCAGAAGAAGGTCGTCGCCGCCCCGCTACTGAGCAACGCCAAGCCCGCCCGGAAACAGCACGTCGACCAGCCCGCCGAGGGCGGCCACGAGAAGCTGCCGTCGGGTGAGGGCGAGCGACTGCAGAAGGTGCTCGCCAAGGCCGGTGTCGCTTCGCGCCGCGCCGCCGAGGAGATGATCGCCCAGGGCCGGGTCGAGGTCGACGGCGCCATCGTCACCGAGCAGGGCCTGCGGATCGATCCGCAGCATGCCGTGGTCCGCGTGGACGGCACCCGCGTGATGGTGCGCGAGGAGCTGGTCCATATCGCGCTGAACAAGCCCAAGGGCTGGCAGTCCACCATGTCCGACGATCTGGGCCGCCCGTGCGTCGGCGATATCGTCGCCGAACGTATCGCGGCCGGTCAGCGCCTGTTCCACGTCGGCAGGCTGGATGCCGACACCGAGGGGCTGTTGCTGCTCACCAATGACGGCGACCTCGCACATCGGCTCATGCATCCGTCGTTCCAGGTGCCCAAGACTTATCTGGCGACGGTGAACGGTGAGGTCCACAACAAGTCGGTCGGCAAGCGCCTGCGCGACGGCGTCGAACTCGACGACGGTCCGGCCAAGGTCGACAGGTTCCAGGTGCTCGAGCTGGGCGAGGGACGTTCGCTGGTCAAGATCGTATTGCACGAAGGACGCAAGCACATCGTGCGCCGGCTGCTCGACGCAGTCGGCCATCCGGTGACCCGGTTGGTGCGCACCAATATCGGTCCGGTCGCGCTGGGCGACCAGCGGCCCGGCACGCTGCGCGTGATCGGCCGCGATGAAGTCGGCAAACTTTACGAGGCGGTGTCGTTGTGAACGGTGTAGAGATTCCCGTGGATGTCCCTGCGATGGTCGAGGGCAGCACACCGCTGGTCGTTGCCATGGATGGGCCTTCCGGTACCGGCAAGTCCAGTGTGTCGCGGCGACTGGCCACCCGACTCGACGCCAGCTACCTGGACACCGGCGCGATGTACCGCGTCGCGACGCTGCGGGTGCTGCGGGCCGGTGTCGAGCTGACCGATTCGGCAGCGATCGGCGCGGCGGTGAAGGAGCTGCCGCTGACCATCGGCACCGATCCCAGCCGGGAGCTGATCCTGCTCGACGGTGACGACGTCTCCTCTGAGATCCGCGGCAATACCGTCACCAAGGCGGTGTCCGCGGTGTCCGCCGTGGCCGAGGTGCGCGAGCTGCTCGTCGCCCTGCAGCGTGAAATCGCTTTCGCCGCACAGCGAATCGTGGTCGAGGGGCGCGATATCGGCACCGTCGTGCTGCCGGATGCCGACGCCAAGATCTACCTCACCGCCTCCGCCGAGGCCCGCGCGCAGCGGCGTAACCAACAGAACATCGCCGAAGGCCGCGGCGACGACTACGAGGGCGTACTCGCCGACGTGCAGCGTCGCGACACCCTCGACTCCACTCGCACGGTGTCCCCACTGCGTCCGGCCGACGACGCGGTGCAGGTCGATACCAGCGAACTGAATATGGATGAGGTCATCGACGAGCTGTATCGCGTTGTGGTGCGGCAGGTTTCGATCGGCCGGACAGGTAGGACAGTGTGAGCGAGCGAACCGCCGACACAGCAGTGTCACTCGGGCCGGAGCCGAGCACCAGCGAGGCGCAGTCATGAGCGAAGACGTGCTCGCGGGGGATGGCGTCTGGAGTGACGAATCCGATTGGGAGATAGTCGATCTCGACGGTGAGTTCGGCGAGGACGAGCACCTCGCGATGCCGACGGTGGCGGTCGTCGGCCGCCCGAATGTCGGCAAATCGACCCTGGTGAATCGGATCCTCGGTCGTCGTGAAGCCGTTGTCGAGGACATTCCCGGCGTGACCCGCGACCGCATCTCCTACGAGGCGAACTGGGCGGGTCGCCGTTTCCTCGTGCAGGACACCGGCGGCTGGGAGCCCGACGCCAAGGGCCTGCAGCAGTCGGTCGCCCGCCAAGCCGAACTGGCCATGGAGACCGCCGATGCGATCCTGCTCGTGGTCGATGCGGTGGTCGGTGCAACGGCCACCGATGAGGCCGCGGTGAAGAAGCTGCGCCGCTCCAAGATTCCGGTGATCCTGGTCGCCAATAAGGTCGACGACGAACGCGTCGAGTCCGAGGCCGCCGCGCTGTGGTCGCTCGGTCTCGGCGAGCCGCGTATGGTCAGCGCCGCGCACGGCCGCGGCACCGGTGACCTGCTCGACGATGTCCTGGAAGTCCTGCCGGAAACTCCGCGGGAGGGTACCGGTGGTACCGGCCCGCGCCGGGTCTCGCTGGTCGGCAAGCCGAACGTCGGCAAGTCCAGCCTGCTCAACAAGCTCTCTGGTGATGAGCGTTCGGTTGTACACGATGTCGCGGGCACGACCGTCGACCCGGTTGATTCGCTGGTCGAATTGGGCGGCAAGATCTGGAAATTCGTCGATACCGCGGGTCTGCGCCGCAAGGTCTCCCATGCCAGCGGCATGGAGTTCTACGCGTCGCTGCGCACCAAAGCGGCGCTGGAGGCCTCCGAGGTCGCGATCATGCTGATCGATGCCTCCGATCCGATCACCGAACAGGACCTGCGGGTGATCAGCATGGTCGCCGATTCCGGTCGCGCGCTGGTGCTGGCCTTCAACAAGTGGGATCTGGTCGATGAGGATCGTCGCCTGCAACTCGACAAGGAAATCGACCGGGACATGGTCCGGGTGCCGTGGGCACAGCGCGTCAATATCTCCGCGCATACCGGCCGCGCCGTCCAAAAGCTGGTTCCCGCAATGGAAACCGCACTGGAATCCTGGGACAAGCGCATTCCCACCGGTCGGCTGAACAACTGGCTCAAGGAAGTCATCGCCGCGACACCGCCGCCGATGCGCGGTGGCCGGCTGCCGCGCGTCCTGTTCGCCACGCAGGCCACCACCCGGCCGCCGACCTTCGTTCTTTTCACGACGGGGTTCCTGGAGGCGGGTTACCGCCGGTTCCTGGAGCGGCGCCTGCGTGAGGAGTTCGGCTTCGACGGTTCTCCGGTTCGTATCTCGGTTCGCGTGCGCGAGAAACGGGAACGCAAGAAGTAGCTCCGTGGAACGGACGTCGTTGCGTGGCAACGGCGTCCGTTCCCGTCTTCGTTGCGTAGCTGTGCTCGGCCAGCGAACGTGCCGGGCGACCGGTGATATCGGCGACGGTGGCGGTGATTTCGGGGCGGAGTGCGGCCAGCATTTCGGTGAGGTCGTCGAGGACGAAGGAATCGGGGAAGGTTTCGTCGTCGAGTAGGCGTTGTCTGGCTTGGTCGTAGGCGAGTTCGGCCGAGCGCAAGAGACGCCCGAATGCTTCGCCGATGTTCCGGACCTGGTTCGCGCGGGTGAGTACCTCCGGTCCGGTCAGCGTGGGTAGCTCCGGCATGGGCGTTTCGTGAGTGTCCGGGCTGCGCCGGTCGCCACGCTCGAAACCGCTCCGATCATTCCTACTGGGAAACGCGCGGGCTCGCTGTCCAATAGCATCCGCGGCGTGTGCTGCGTCACGATGCCGAGTCGCCGCATCCGGCGTAAGTTCGTTAATTAGCGAAATACCGAAGGAGGTGGATGTGCTCGACGAGTGCAAAGCATTGGCGAATGAGACCCGCTTGCGCATCCTGGCGTGGCTCAAGGATCCGGATGCGAACTTCCCGGTCCGGGGCAATGACACCGCCGAGCTGGGCGTGTGTGTCGGTCTCATCCAGCAGAAGGCCGGGACCTCGGCCTCGACCATATCGGCGCACCTCGCGATCCTGCAGCGCGCCGGATTCCTCAGCGCCACTCGACGCGGCCAGTGGACCTACTACCGCCGCAACGAAGCCCGCATCCGGGCCTTCACCGAAGAACTCCACCGTGTTCTCTGAGCTACGAAGGAAGTTTATGTCCACCGCATTGTCGATCCTCGACTTGGCGTCGATCGCACCCGGCCGCACCGCACGCGACAGCTTCGAAAACAGCGTCGCGCTGGCCAAGGTCGCCGAGCGCAGCGGCTACCGACGCGTCTGGTACGCCGAACACCACAACATGCGCTCGATCGCGTCGAGCGCCACCAGTGTTCTGATCGGTCACGTCGCGGCACAGACGGAGACCATTCGACTCGGGGCGGGCGGCATTATGCTGCCCAACCACTCGCCGCTGGTGATCGCAGAGCAGTTCGGCACCCTGGAGACGCTGTTCCCCGGACGGATCGACCTCGGACTCGGCCGCGCACCCGGCAGTGATCAGAAGACCATGTTCGCGCTGCGCCGCAATCCGGCCTCGGCGGACTCGTTTCCGCAGGATGTACTGGAGCTGCAGGGCTATCTATCGGGCAACTCGCGGGTGCCCGGTGTGCAGGCCGTGCCGCGCGCGGAAAGCATTGTGCCGCTTTATATTCTGGGTTCGTCATTGTTCGGCGCGCAGCTCGCCGCGCAGCTCGGCCTGCCGTATGCCTTCGCATCCCACTTCGCGCCGGACGCGCTGCATCAGGCGGTCGCCGTCTACCGCGACAAGTTCCGGCCGTCGGAGCAACTGGCCGAGCCGTATATCATGGCGGGCCTCAACGTGTTCGCGGCCGAGGATCACGATGCGGCGGTGGCGCAGAAGACGATCGCCTACCGTGCTCGCGCGCGAGCCATGATTCGGCGTGGCGCTGCGGGCACCGACTTCACCGATGCGGAGATCGATGCGTTCCTCGCCTCGCCGAACGGCAGCCAGCTCACTGCGATGACCCGATACACCGCCGTCGGCACACCCGCCGAAGTCCGTTCGTACCTGGCGGATTTCGCGGGTTCCATTGAAGCGGACGAACTCATCGTCGCCCACCACGCCACCGAAATCGATGATCGACTCCGGTCCGTCGAACTCACCGGCGGCCTCATCACCGAGCCGGCAGCTCCCTAGCTCACCGAGCCGCCGACTATCAGGTTTGCGGTCATGGAGCCGTCGGCCTCCTTATTGCCGTAGATGACGACCGCCGCACCGACCGTCACATCCGACACGCTGCGGGCGGCGAGGACAAGTACCTGGGTATTGGGGGTGACATGAACGTTCGTCGTGGCACCCAAAACCCCTTGCACCGCAACGGTTTTGCCATCATTGGCGGTGACCTTTCCGATGGTCAGCCCACGATTGACCTGGACCGCGTTCGCCGGGACGGCCGCCGCCGATCCGCCGGTCGCCGACTCTCGGGGCGGTGGTGAACCCAGCGGCGCGACGAAGAGGTAGACCACTAGCGAAAGCAGGACCGCGAAGCTGGTGCCGATGAGCATGCCGAGGTGGGGATGGTGCTGCCCTCGCCTCGACGGAAGTGTGATGGCGGTGAGTACAACCGGGTCGATGGCCAGCTCCGCGCCGGCGCTGGACTCCTTACTCGGGAGAGCCTTGGGCTGGTTCGACCACGGCGTGGCCGGGGGACTCATAGCTTCAACGTTATTTAACGGAGTGTGCATAGCTATCGCCAATGGCGGGAGCACTTCGATGCGAGCGGGTCGGAGGGCGGCCGAGGGGGCGAGACCTGGCATTATCCGTGCATGGACATTCCCAGCGTGCTGCCGGAACGCCCAACCGTCGGGGCCCCGTTCGAGACCGGCTGGCCGGTCCGCCTCGCCGATACCGACCGGGACCAGCGTCTGCGTCTCGACGCTATCGCCCGCTATCTGCAGGACATCGGCTTCGAACACCTCGAGGCTGTCGAGGACGGTGCTAGCCACCGTGGCTGGGTGGTCCGCCGCACCGTCATCGACGTTCTCGAACCCGTCGAATTCGCGGAACACCTCACCCTGCGCCGCTGGTGCTCGGCGTTGTCCAACCGCTGGTGCAATATGCGCGTGCAGATCTGCGGCAGCAAGGGCGGACTGGTCGAAACCGAAGGATTTCTCATCCATCTCGGTACCGAATCGGGCGTCCCCGCCCGCATGAGCGACCGCTTCATGGCGCCGATGCTCGCCAGCACCACCGAACACCGTCTGCGCTGGAAAGCCGCACTCACCGATCCGCTACCCACCGGCCCCGACGTCGAGGAATTGCCTTTCCCCTTGCGCGTCGCGGATTTCGACTGGCTCGACCACGTCAACAATGCTGTCTACCTCAGCGCCCTGGAAGAACTTCTCACCACCCACGCCGACCTCACTGTCGGGCCCCATCGCACCGTCATCGAGTACGCCAAACCGTTGACCGCAGGCGAGCGGGTCCGCGTCATCGGCCGCCGCACCGGCAACACCCTCGACGCCTGGTTCGCCGTAGGCGACGACCCCCGAGCCGCAGCCCGTGTCACCCCACGCTGACTTCCGCCCCATCAGCCACACCGATAACCAGGCGATTCGGTGTCTGGCCACCCGCTGAGGTAATCTTTTCCAGCGCCCGAAACCGGGCGCATCGGGATGTGGCGCAGCTTGGTAGCGCACCTGACTGGGGGTCAGGTGGTCGCAGGTTCAAATCCTGTCATCCCGACAGAGAAACCCCTTCCGACCTGGGTCGGAAGGGGTTTTCTGTTGCAACACCACTCGTGTGATTCGAGGCTACTCCCACAGAAAAGTCACACTTTGGGCTGCTCACCGGCCTCCGGCCCATCGTTCGAGGACGTCCCTGTTGTCGGGCACGGTCTCGGGGGTGTCGATGTAGTGCTTCTTGGCTACCGCCTCGGTGTTGCCCAGTTGGCGGGCCGCCCGGCCGGGGTCGTCGTATGCGTGGTCGACCTCGGTGCCCGCGCCTCGTCGGAAGGTGCGTGGGCCGGGGATCGCTAACCGGTCCAGGATCTGCACTACCGACGCTCAGCAGACACTGGAAATCGTGTCCTGATCAGCACGCTATCGGCGAATCACGACACCACAGGACAACCCGGACCGGTAGACACCGGGCCGTCCACACGACGGCCCGGGCCCGACCAGCACAAGAAGGCACGCAGCCAGTGAGCATGCCCGACCCGGCCGACTTCCGCATCACCACCAGCGACGCGATCGAACTCGCCGAAATGCTGACGTTCATCGCTGACTGGCTCGCCAGCACCGACCCGATCATCGTCCAGTCGTTCAACGCGTTCGTGGGGTCGGACAGCTACACACTCACGGACTTACGGGCCAGCCTGGACCGGTTCGTCGGCATGCTCGGCAGCGCCACCATCGCGGACCGCTACCTCGACAGCGAACCCTACTGACATGTCCGATCTTTTGTAGTTGAGGCACGGTGGCCGATCCGCCGATCACTGCGGCGGCTGATCTTGCCCCCGGCCCCTGGCCCACCCCGCCGCCGTCGCCACTGTCGTGGTCCTATCGCCCTGTTCTTCGCCGAAACCAACACGTCTACCTCTGGAATCGGGATTCCGGGCCCTTAACGCCATCCCCCGATCGGATGGTCTGGCACTACTGTTTTCTTGCCACCGCTGTCGAAGCAGAACCAATACCAGTCACCGTTGAGGTGATGGAGTTTGCCATCTGCGGGAGCGCCGGTGAGCTGGGCGAACCCGGCTCCGCTCGAGCAGTAGCCCGCTGCGGGGCTGGTCGCGAAGTAGATACCCGAGGCGTCGCGGTGGATGCTCGAGGTCGGGTGGTCCGTATCGTCAACGCGGTAGAGGCCGAGCCGGTGACCTTCGAACGTCCGCGGATCGACACCGTTGCGCACCTGCTGTGCGGCATCATCGAAGCTGTGCGCCGAGAACTGCCACCGCACAGCGATCGGTAGGTCCGCGCTCCATGCAGCCACCGTGCACGCCACCATCAGCGCAGGCGCAAGCAGGGGACTGAGTTCGGGTACCCGAAGCCGCCGGGATACGACTACCCGGGTCAGGTAACCGACCATCCCGAAGAAAAACACAACCGCCGCCGTGATCAAGAACAATTTCCACAACACCGACTCGGCGCCAGCCGGGTGGCTGGCATGCACGAGCAAGCCCAGGCAAGACACAACCGTGCAAGCGAGAAACAAATGCCAGACGAGCCGTGACCGAAGTCGTCGCTTGTCTCGTCGACCGGGGAGATTGTCAGCCCGCGCCGTGCTCATCCCGGAAGCCTAGCCTCGATGGGACATGACACGCCCGAGACCGGACACGCCGAGCGGGGTGATGTCAAAATTCACCGATACACCAGGCCCTGATCGAGCCCAAGTGACGCCAAGATTCACCGATAACTGACGTCGGAATCCGGATCTGGCCCACTTTCCGTGACGAAAGTTGTTGCACCGCAGGTCTTTGTCGTCATCGTTGTGCGGCCGTGAGAAGCACGCGTTTGCGCAGCAGTGGAAGACCGGCCCGGCCGAACATCTGCCTCGTGATCATGGGCAACGCCTATCACGGAAAGTGAGCCAGATCCGAATTCTGGTGTCAGTTGGTCGCGAATCTTGGCAGCGGCTGGAGGATTGAGGCTGGATCTGGATCGCGAATTTCGGCATCACCCGAGGCGGCGTGTCGGCCGTGGCGGTGTGTCGGAGGTGGCGGTGTGTCGGAGGTGAGGTTGTTGGCCAGTGTGGTCTGCTGGCTTCTCAGTGACGGGAATCGCGGTTGGTCTGGCATGCCATGATCGAGTGCATGACGACCCGAAAGGCTGATGGCCGGTAACCGCCATCTCGCGCTTCACGCAACGCTTCCGGAGCGCTACGCCCGATTCGAAGTACTTGCCTCGTCGATCGACTACCGCGGTCGACTGGTGGTTCTACTCGTCGATCCGGCTAGCGGCGGGCCGTCGGCGCAGCATTGGCGTCGTCCCGTGCCGCCCTACGATGCAATCGCCGTAGTCTGCGACAGCGCTGATGTTCACGAGATTGCGTTGCATGGGCTCGATCAACGGTTCACCGAGATAGACACCTTCGGCGACGGGGTCGTCTTGGGTGCCGCACGGGTTCCTCCGGCTCGTGCCGATGATGAGTCGTGCTTGGATCTGGTGCCCGAGGAGCAGCTGAGGTTGACCCTCAACGTGAAGCTCTTCGATGGTGCCGGAAACCAGGTCGGGGCTTTCTATGCTGGTGACGGCATCGAACAACTGCTGACCGACCCCCAAGGGCGGATCTGGATCAGTTACTTCGACGAAGCCAGCTACTGGTCACGCAATCCGGACGGCACGCGCTCCTATCGTTTCCTGGTCGGCCTGGCGCGCTGGGACAACCCCGCCTCCACCCCCTGGCTCGCGCCCGACCACACCGGCGACCGTGTTGTCTGGTGCGACTGTTATGCACTCAACGTGGGTCGAACTCTGGTCTATGCCTGCCCTTATACCGACTTCCCGTTGGTCGAGCTCGATGCGAGCGGGATCCGATCGATCACACCGAATCCGGTCACTCGATGCCACGGCCTGGCGGTGTCGGGTTCCACGCTCGCATTCCTGGATCAGCACCGGCACGGCAACGCGATCGCGTGGCAGATCCGTCGAGCTTGTCGACGGGACACGGTGATCACCGAAACCAGCAGACAGACGCTGGTCCTGCCTGGTGGCCGACCACCGAGGGGTTGGGCTCGGGGGAAGATCGGGCGGGACGCAACTTTGTGGCTCTATGAGGATGGCGACCCTCGACAGTGGTATCGCTATGAGATCGATTGCTGAAATACGCTGGTGCGGGGTCAACCTTGCTTGGTGGCGCGGGTGTGGGCCAGACGGTAGGAGTCGGTACCGGTTTCGATGATGTGGCCTCCGAGGGTGAGCCGGTCGACGATCGCGGCGGTTATCTCAACCTCGCAAGCTGAATCGCGTGGCTGACATGGTCAAGCTGCTCACCGGTGGTTGGTCGCGGCAATGAGGTCGGCTGCTTTGGCGCCGATGAGCACGCTGGGAGCGTGGGTGTGCCCCCGGGTAATGGTCGGCATGACCGAGGCGTCGGCGACGCGAAGCCCGCGTACGCCGCGAACCTCCAGTTCGGGGGTGACCACACTGGTGCGGTCGGTGCCCATTCGGCAGGTGCCCACCGAGTGAAAAAAGCTCTGCCCCTGGCTATAGAGCGCCTTTTCCAGCGCGGCTTCGCTCGTATCGGAAGCATCGAACGGGCGGGCGATCGGCCCCAACAGGCTGGCCAAGGCCGGTGCATCGGCGATTTTGGCGCACATCCGCAGGCCCTCGAGCATCGCGGCGCGGTCGACGGCGCCCGCATCGGACAGGTAACGCGGGTCGATGCTCGGCTTGTCCTTCGGGTCGGCCGAGCGCAGTGAGATCAGCCCACGGCTGTGGGGCTTTTGCAGGATCGGCCCCAGCGCGACCCCGTGCCGGTCGGGCTGGCCGAGCCCCTGGTCGCGAAACGGGCCTGGCGAAAAGATCAGCTCGAGATCAGGGAGATCCAGCTCAGGACGGCTGCGCACGAATCCGTAGGCTTCGCCAGCTGGTGAGGTCAGCATGCCGCGACGCCGAATCAGGTAGTTGGCGATCGACAGCAGCTTGCCGGCGGCGAAAAGGCTGCCGCCGTCCACATCGAAGTTGAGCACCGCGGCGAGGTGATCTTGCAGGTTGTGCCCGACCTGAGGCAAGTGATGGACGAGCTCGATGCCGTGGCGCGCAAGGTGTTCCTTATCGCCGATGCCCGAAAGCATCAGCAGCTGTGGTGAATTCACCGTTCCGGCACAGACGAGCACCTCGCGGCGAGCGCGCACGAACTGGCGTGTGCCGTTGTTCTCGAACTCCACCCCCACCGCTTGCTTGTCTTGGAAGATCACTCGGGTGACGGTGGCGTTGGTGATCAGGGTCAGGTTCTTGCGGCGCAGCGCCGGGCGCAACCAAGCATCCGCGGCGCTCCATCGCGCTCCGCGACGCTGGGTCACCATGGTTTGGCTGAAGCCGTTGGGCTGCGGCAGGTTTGGCCGTTCAATGGCGTGGCCCGTTTGCTGGACCGCCTGAAGCCAGGCCGCGGTGAAACGGTGAGGGCTGCGCTGGCGTGAGATGTGAAGCGGCCCATCGACGCCCTCGTAAGGTTCGCGTGCCCCTTCGACGCTTTCGATCTGCTTGAAGTATTTGACGATTCGGTGGAACGACCACTGTTCGCCCGCGTATTCGGCCCACTCGTCGTAGTCGGCGGCGAAGCCGCGGATCCATAGTGTGGCGTTCATGGACGAGGTGCCGCCGAGAGTTTTGCCGCGGGGCCAATAGATCTTCCGTCCGTTCAGTTCTGGCTGGGGCTCGGTGAGATAGCCCCAGTCGATGGGGCTGCGGAACAGCTGCGTCCATGTCACCGGCGTTCGGATGCGACGATCGGTGTCTTTTCCGCCCGCCTCTAGCACAACGACCTGGTTGCGGGCGTCGGCGCTCAGCCGCTCGGCGAGCACCGAGCCGGCCGAACCAGTACCCACCACGACAAAGTCGGCCAACGCCACCGGGCAGTTCGTAGGTGCATTCATGTCGGTCCTCCGTTCGTGCGACACGCTCCTGTCGGTAATATTTGTCTGTACAAGCAAGCATATAAGGAATTTGTTCTGTCAAGCAAGTACAGTGCCTCTGTGACCGAGATTGCACCACTGACGCCGCAGGAGGAGGTCGCCTGGCGTGCACTGGCCCGAGCGGTGCTCGTGATACCCCGGGTGCTCGACACCGAGCTGCTGGAGTCTCAGGGTCTGAACCTGACCGAATACAACGTTCTGATGAACTTGTCCGAGGCCCCTGATCATTCGCTGCGGATGAGCGAGTTGGCGAACTTCATCTCGATATCCATCAGCGGGTTGACGCGGGCTGTGGAGCGGCTGTCACGCCAAGGGCTCGTTGAGCGGGTTAGGGCTGAGAGCGATGGCCGCGGCCAGGTGGCGGTGCTCACGCCCGCAGGCCTGACGCGGCTGAAGCAGGCGTGGCCGATTCATCTTGCCGGCGTCCGGCGCCACATTATGGACCATCTCGCGAACATGGACCTGGTCGCGTTCGCCGAAGCGATGGCCGAGGTGGCGTCGGCCGATGTGGGTCCACCCGTCCGCCGGACACCACCGAGGCCGAGCGCGCGACCCGCCGACAAGAGTGAAACGTGAGGACGAGCCGGTCCGGTCGTATAGCCAGCACCGCGCAGCTCGGCCCCACGGGTGCGATAAAGGTACGCGGAAGGTCAGCCTGACCCTGCCGGAGGAGCTGGTAGTTCGGGTCGAGAATGCTGTCAAGGCGGGCCAAGCCCGCTCAGTGAGCACATGCATCGCCGCAGTGGCCGGCTCGGGTGAAGCCCGCACGACCGTGAACGACGCAATCGCCCGTCAAATCCCTGCGGGTCAAACCTTCTGAGCCACCCGCGCCTGTCGGGTTGGCACCCCCGGTCACCGGTCCCGATTGCAGCCGCGTGATGGACGGCTCGAAGCGATGCCACCCTGGAGTACCCCGGGCCCGGTGGTCTTTGGCTCGGCCCTTCTCGCCTCCGCTGGGCGGCTGGCTGACGTGTTCGGTGCTGTAAAGAGCGTGTGTAACAACATCTTCCGATGCACGAATATTCATCTATGAGCCGTACGAGAACACGATCGACCAGCGTCGCAACGGTGGCCCTCGGTGCCGCACTGCTGCTCGCCGGATGTAGTTCCACCGCGAACGACAGCGCATCCGCGCCGAGCACCCCGAACAACGCGGTCACCTCGACCGCAGCGGCGCCGACATCGGTTCCGGCACAGGCGACGACCGCCGCGCCCGCACCCGAGACGGCGGCACCGGCATCGGTTCCGGGGCAGGCGACGACCGCCGCGCCCGCACCCGAGACAGCAGCGCCGGGTACCGACACGGATCGGCCCGCCGGCAGCTGGAACCCCTGCGACATCTCCGATTCTGCGCTCGCGGGTGCGGGTTTGGACGTCGCCAGCGCGCAACCGGTTTCGAATCTGAATTCCACCGCCGAGAAGTCTTGCAAGTGGAAGACCACCGACAACGCGCTCGAGTTCTACATCACGGCCTATGGCACGCCGGTGGGTGAGCTGCGCCAGAGCGGCAAGTACCTCGACTTCAGTTCGGTCACGGTGGCTGGCCGTAAATCTCAGCAATTCCGTGCGGCGCAGGACACCCACAAGCGGGGGTGCTACATCGCAGTACCAGCGTCATTCGGTGGTGACATTCTGCTCTTGGCGTCGCGAATCTGGAACCCGAATGGCGGCACCGACGGATTCAACTCCTGCGACGACGCCCAGCGCATCGCCAACTCCCTGGTCAGCCACATCCCCTGACGCTTTACGCTGGGGTGCGCTGGGGACGGTGCCCTACCGTGACGACTCGACCGTGGTCACCGTCCACCGGAGCATGGATTCCTTCCTCATGAGCTGGCGCTTCGGCGGGGACGTGGGAACGAAGATCAGTTCGGCCGAGGCGTGGGTGCGACTGTCCGTGACGGAGACCGGTGCGGAGATCCACTGGTCCACCTCACACTCGATTCTCGCCCGCGACGCGGACGGCATGACCGAGGACATCGAGGTCCGCGCGGGGTCCGAAGCGGAACCCGGGCGCGCCACTACCGCTATGCGCCGGATCATCCACGAGTGGTTCTGGGCCCACTTTTGTTGATCGACCTGGCCCCTATGGAAGGTGTCGATGAGGATTTTGTTTGTTGATCATGGTGGCGTGATCATGCTCGGCTGTGCATTGATCACGACTGTGTGGGGATTCTGTTGCCCCACTTGGCGAGTGTGATGATCGATCGGGTCGACGAGGTTGGTGATGCGGTGCGGATCTGGGCGCATCCGAACGCGTCGCAGGCGATATGTCCCCGCTGAGGCCGCCCACGCCGAACGCCTCGAAAGGGTCCGGAGTCCGGATCACCGACCCGACGTTGCTTGACGCGGCACTAGCGGATCTCCAACTGATAGGTGATCTCGACCCAGAAGCCGCCGGGCTCGTATTCGCCACCGAAGGTGAGGACGTAGTCGCCAGGCGCGAGATCATCGAGACGGCCCCACAGACCCCAAGCTTTGGCCTTGAACCGGCCGGTGTGACCGAAGGGGCCGCCCGCTGCCGCCGTGATCCGGAATGCCTTGTCGTTGGTGACTGCTCGCACGGGCAGTGGGACTCCGTTCAATGCGGCGTGACCGGACGCCGCGGGCGCCACCGGCACCTCGCCACGCGCGAAAAATCCGTCCGGAACCTTCTGGAACATGTTGAAAGCCGGGAAGAAGATCGGCCGGCCGTGCGGAATCGTGCACCGCCGCTCGACTCGCCCACCGAAGGTGCCTGCCAGGAACCAGACATCCGTTGGCTGATCGATCGCGGCGAACTCTCCGGTCTCGTCAACTACCGGATTTTTGGCGTTCGGCACCGACATCGCCCACTGCCACCAACGAGCTGCCAGCTCGACGTCGCTACTCGCCATCTCTCTACCCCATACAACTATCGATGCGAAGAAGAGTGCGAGCCACGCCGGATCGCCCTCTTCCGAAGTGGACTAGGAGGAGGGTATACGAACCGGCCGGTCTGCGCTGCTCCACGCCACCCCGGGTGACGGTTACAGCATCAACCTCTCCGGACACGGCACCAGCCGCTCGTAGCCAACACACACTTTTGCCGCTGGGCGGGCGTTCCGGAACGCGGTATCCGCCAATCAGCAGCGCGACAACCTGTTCCACTTCTGTACGGCCATCGGAGGTTCCACGACTGGCAACGAAGAGGTCCCGCAACGATGTCCGAATCAGTCGGACCATCGAGCAAGTACCTGCCGCGAAGAACTGGCGGAAGCATTCGGCATCCCAGTCGGCCGCGAGATCACACACATCGTCACCCAAGCCAGCGAGCCCGTTGATATTTCGGACACTTCCAGCGCAACGGTACTCGAGGAAACCGTCTCGGATCAGCTGCCGACGCCCACCCACGGCATCTGGTTACGGACTACCCCTGGTGATCTTGTCAAGACAGTCCAGCAGCGGTTCATCACAGGCGAAGGTCGAGTGATCATGGTGTCCAACGTTTCTTATCCGCGAGATCGCTACGACGCGTTCGTATTCCGCATGGCGCTGACTCCAGCGGACCCTGCAAGCGATGCCTAGCCAACCGACACCCGAGCCCCTGACCTGACCACGTCGTACGGTCAGGTCGGGTAAGCCTCAGCGCCGAACCCAACCCTGCGCACGGTCGGCCAGATTCCACCACGAAACGAACTGCGCATCTTCGGATTTCAACTCCCAGCGCGCAGCCAGCCCATCGAAGAACGCGTCATCACCGGTCTTTCCACCCTTCGGCTCTCCGATGTAGACCAGCCGTTCGCCTCCTGCAGCCTCAAACGCGGCAAGCGCGTCCGACGCCATCGTGTTGCCCCATCCGGGTGGCCAGCAGAGGAAGAGAACGTCATCGGAACCGCTGCTTGGACGCGTGGCGAACCGATCGAGATCCCCGACACCGTGCCACACGTCCGACTGTCCCGCTGCCCCGAGAAATGACACGTTCTCCGTCGTGTCCGGTGGTTCGGAGTCGTACGCGTCGACGCTCACACTCTCCTCGGCCAGCTGTGCCGCCCAATACCCGCGCCCGGCTCCCAATTCGACCAGCTTGCCGCCATCGGCGAACTCCGTCAGCCACTCGATCGTCTCCGGCGACGGGATGGCATACGCGTAAACAGCCTGCAAGATTGTCTGCGCGAACCCCAGCCGCACACTGCCATTCACCCGACCGCCATCCACCACGCGACGGCCGTCGTGCTCGGACACCGATGGCCCAACGATCTCCCAGTAGGGATTCGCGCTGACCGATCGGCCGCCGGTCATGTAGTGCACGAACCGCAGATCGAACGCCGCGTCAGCCCGCTCATCACCAGTCCCCGACAACATCGGAGCCGTATCCAAGTACTCCGCCACCTTCGGATACTCCACACGAAGGCGGTCCTCATCACCAAGCAACGCAGCCAACTCGTCCCTACGGTCCGTCGTCAGCGCAAGCTCTGTCATGCCTCGATTCTGTCCCGACACAGCCCAATTGACGAACAGTTCCGCCGATACCGCGACACTTTTGCGCTCCCCGACTTCACGTCGACCTCGATCGTCTAATCGGTTCCTGGCTTCCAGCCGCGCGTCACGCACTATGCGGACCATTGCCGAATTCAGCCATACAGGAACGAGAGCGCCTGCGGCGGCGCAGAGCGCCGCCGCCGCGCTACGACGCGCAGGGCGCTCCCTGAACGGCGGTCGCCCAGCGCGTCTGCGGTTCGGCACCGCACTGCGCCATCCAGGGCTTCGGTCCTGTTCACCTGCAACGGCATCCGCTTTGGCGACGTGGTAGAACGCGGACTGTTCGACTCCGGCCGCTTTCTCGATCACCGGACCGTGCTGGGCACGACGTGAGCCGTACCCGACCTACCTCCCGCAGTCAGGATCGAATCCGCGGGCTCTCTGCGTGCCTCGACGTCTGGATGCAAACGGATTGCCACAGTCAAACACGGTGATGCTGTGGAGCTCTCCGAAGCCGAACGAGAAATCCCCCGACCAGGCGTTACATCGAGGGGATTCGGTGATCCCAGCTGGTTTTGAAACGGCGGCCTTCCGCGTTTTGAGACGGGACTCATAGGACCTGGTGCTGGACTCAGCCTGGCATTGCGTTCGCGATGACGTCGGACAAGATGTTGGAACTCACGAGCGCAGTTGCGGCAGACACCGCACGAAACTTGCGGGAACCGATCATCCTCATCACCTTCCCTTCATTACGACCAGCCCGCGAAGGAGCCGACGGATTCGGAACAAGGCAGAGCATCACGGCCACCACGAAGATGGGCAGTGCCAGACCCGGGGTTACCGGGCTCAATCCAGCCGGAGCAATGCACCTCATCCGCCGGGGGTGCCAACCCGGAACAGGCAGCAGAATCGTTGGCTTGCAGGTTGTTCGAAAGATCCGCCTGCCCGTCCGGTAGCAGCAGCGGAGGTCACTCAGTGTCACCGCGGTATCACAAGTGCGGCGAATAGTGCCGGACACCGCTGTACAGAACCGCCAGATCACCGCAACTGCGGGATGTTCATCACCGAAACCGATTGTGTATTCACCCTGGTGATCTGCCGCCACGACGTCGCCTTACGTGTGCATTTCATCTCATTGTGCGTATGCACAAGACCGGTTCGCCGGTTTGTTGCGGATCGATGCTGGCGAGCGAGGTGTGACGGACGCATCATTGCTCGTGACACCCCCGATCCAGGGAAGGACTCATGGGCACGACCGGCTTCGGCTGGGCCTGAGCTGACCAGGAGCACAGCCGATGAACACACGACACATCGACTACGACACCGCCGATGTCCTCATCGTGGGCGCCGGAGCATCTGGCGGGGTGGCAGCACTCGAGTTGGCCGGCAGCGGCCTCGAGGTCGTGTGTCTGGAGCAGGGAGACTGGCACCTGCCCGAGGACTTCACCGGTGACAAACCGTCGTGGGAGCTCACCCGTCTGAAGCAGTGGAACTCCAGCCCGAATGTGCGCCAGAACCCGGCCGACTATCCGGTCGACGCCACCGAGAGCCCGGTCGAACCGCTGATGTTCAACGGCGTCGGCGGCAGCACGATCATGTTCTCCGGGCACTGGGTTCGCGCGATGCCGTCGGACTTCCGGGTCAAGACACTCGACGGCGTGGCCGAGGACTGGCCGTTCACCTATGAGGATCTGCGACCGTTCTACGACGAGATCACCCACCATATCGGCGCGTCCGGGCTGGAAGGCGACCCCGCCTATCCGGATCCGCACACCTTTCCGCTGCCGCCGCTGCCGATCGGTAAGTACGGTCTGGTCGCGGCCAAAGGGATGGACAAGCTGGGCTGGCACTGGTGGCCGGCACCGAATGCCATCGCGTCGCGCAACTTCAAGAACCGCCCGGCCTGTCTGCGCTACGGCGCGTGTGAATCCGGATGCCCAACCGGAGCCAAGGCCAGCACCGACCTCACACACTGGCGTGACGCGATCGCGCTGGGTGCGGTGCTGATCACCGGTGCCCGGGTCAGGCAGCTCACTGTGAACGACCGAGGCCTTGTTACCGGCGCCGAGTACATCGACCGCGACGGGAACCTGCAACACCAGGCGGCCCGGGTGACCGTGATGGCCGCGAACGGTGTAGGCACACCGCGCCTGCTGTTGAACTCGACCTCGTCGCTCTTCCCCCACGGCCTCGCCAACTCCTCCGGGTTGGTGGGCAAGCGCCTGATGACGCACCCGTACGCCTCGGTATTCGGCGCCTACGACGAAGAGCTCGAAACCTGGCTCGGCCCGGCAGGACAGGCGCTGCAGTCGATGCAGTTCTACGAGACCGACACCGACCGCGGTTTCGTGCGGGGAGCGAAGTGGAACCTGATGCCGACCGGCGGCCCGCTCGCCCGCACCCTGTGGGAGCGGGGCCAGGACTGGCGTGGGGGTTTCGGACCCGCCTTCCACAGCCGCCTCGAGCGCACGTTCGGGCGCTATACCGAATGGGGGATCACCACCGAAGACCTGCCTGACGAGCACAACGCGGTCGTGCTCGACCCAGACGTCACAGATTCCGACGGGATCCCGGCCGCGAAAATCCGCTACACCATCGGTGCGAACAGTGAGCGTATGCTCGAATTCAACGTGGAGCGGGCGATCGAGGCGCATCAGGCCGCCGGGGCTGTCGAAGTCCACCCGATCCCAGTGGTACGCCACAGCGCCTGGCATCTGCTCGGCACGGCCACCATGGGCACCGACCCCGCCACCTCCGTCGTCGATCAGTGGGGTCGGGCACACGACGTACCCAACTTGTTCATCATCGACGGCAGCGTCTTCGTCACCTCCACGGGCGTGAACCCGACGGCGACCATCATGGCGATTGCCCTGCGCTCGATGCGGCACCTCGCCGACACCCGCCACAGCATCCACACCGCTTTCTAAGGACAGCATGATGCTCGATTCCGACCAGCGCCGCACCTTCGCGCTTCTCGCCGACACACTGATTCCCGCATCCGGCTCCATGCCCTCGGCGAGCGCCGCCGGAGTACCCGACGCGTTGCTCGACCAGGTTCTCGGCTACCGGCCTGATATCGCAGAAGCATTCGCCGCCGCCGTTGCCTCGTGCACCGGCAAGGACCCCGAAGTCGCTCTCGATGAGCTTGCCGTGCACCGGCCCGACCAGTTCGAGGCGCTGACGGTGCTGACGGCGGGCGCGTACTTCCTCAGTCCCGCTGTGAAGGCCGCCATGCCCTATGCCGCGGCACCGCGCCCGGCCCGCGACGACATGGATTCCTACGTCGACCTTCTCGCCGACGTTGTCGAGCGCGGCTTCGTCATCCGCTGATCGAGCCCGTCGAGGCCGAAACGACAACCTCCACACCTGCCCCGGGGCCAGCGAAGGGAACAGCAGTGAGTGAAAACGACAGCGGGCGTGAAGAATCTGTCTCCACCATCGAATCGGCCACCATCCAACCGATCCCGGCCGACCGGCGCCACGGGCGCAACCGGGACATGTTCACGATCTGGTTCGGAACCAACATCATGATCCTGGCGGTCGTCACCGGGGCATTGTCGACGACTCTCTTCGGGCAGCCCGCCTGGTCGGCCGCGCTGGCGATCATCGCAGGAAACCTCTTCGGTGCGATCTTCATGGCGCTGCACTCTGCTCAGGGGCCGCGGCTGGGTGTTCCACAGATGGTGCAGACCAAGGGCCAATTCGGTTCGCTGGGATCGATTCTGATCGTCGGAGTCGTCGTCTGCATGTACCTCGGGTTCTTCATCTCGATTCTTGTCTTCGGCGGGCAGTCCCTCACGTCAGCCCTACCCTTCCTGAGCGGTAAGGCCGGCATCGTGGTGCTCGCGGCGATCAGCGTCTGCGCCGTCATCTGGGGTTACACCCTGATCCATGCCTACGCGCGCATCATGACGTTGGCGTCGGGGCTGGTTCTGCTGATGGCGTTCGTCTGGGCGTTCATTGTCCACCCGGTGCCCACTCACTTCTTCAGCACGGGCACCGCGACGCTGGCCGGCTTCCTGAGTACCTTCGGGGCGTGTGCGGTGTGGCAGATCGCCTATGCCCCATACGTTTCTGACTATTCGCGCTACCTGCCGGCAAAGACGGGCGCGCGGCCGGCATTCTGGATGAGCTACTGGGGCACCAGCATCGGCTCGATCCTGCCGATGTTCCTCGGGGCAGGCGTCGGATTGCTGCTCCCCCACACCGACCCGGTCGTCGCCCTGACCCAGGCCACCGCCGGGATCAGCGTCGTGGTGGTTGTGGTCTTCAGCATCGGAGTCGCCGCGACGAACGCGATGAACCTGTACTGCGGCACGCTGTGCACGATTACGATTGCGCAGACGATCTTTCCGCGCTTCAATCCACGCGGCCGCGAACGTGCTCTGGTCGCCACCGGACTGTGCGTGCTGGCCTCGAGTATCGCGCTCACCGGGGGCAGCGACTTCGTCGCCACCTACAAGAACTTCCTGGTGCTGCTGCTGGGTGCGCTGGTCCCGTGGACCGCCGTGAATCTGGTGGACTACTACCTGGTCCGGCATGGGAACTACGTCGTCGAAGACTTCTACAAGCGCGACGGCGGTCGCTACGGCCGGGTCAACTGGCCTGCGGTCAGCTGCTACCTCATCGGTGTCGCGGTACAACTCCCGTTCATGATCATCGGAACCGCCTACATCGGACCGATCGCCACAATGCTTGGCAACACAGATATCTCGTTCATCGTCGGATTGGCTGTCGTTTCACCGCTCTACTACTTCACAGCCACGGCTTTTGCCCGCCGCAACAATCGTTCGATGGCACCGATCACGCAACCGGCTTGAACTACCCACTGTTGAGGGAACGAAACGAAGAACCTATCTACCGGCGCCGAACCGGGCGCAGAAAGTACAGGCGAATGATCATGGCATCAACTGAAATTGGGCGATTCACCGTTCGGCGTCCTGCTCCGGATCAGATCCCGGTCGCTGACGTGCCGCCCGCGGGCCACTTCATCGGCGGATCGTTTGTCCAGAGCTCGTCCACCGAGGTCATCGACATCCTCGATCCGACCACGGAAAAAGTCCTCGGATCCGTCCCGGCAGGAACCGTCCAGGATGTCGATTCGGCCGTGGAGGTGGCCGTCGAGTCTCAGAGATCGTGGGGCTGCACCACACCGAAGGAACGATCCGAGGTGCTCGCTCGGATCGCGGACATCGTAGAAGCCAACCGCGAAGTACTCACAGTGCTCGAGTCCGCGAATACCGGAAAGCCCCGCAGCATCGCCGAGGACGATCTCTCCAACACCATCGACACGTTCCGGTTCATGGCGGGGGCGGGGCGGACGATGACTTCCCTGGCCGGTGGCGACTACGCGCGGGAACACACCTCGGTCATTCTCCGCGAACCGGTTGGCGTGGTCGGGGTGATCACGCCCTGGAACTATCCGCTGCTGATGGCCGCCTGGAAGATCGCCCCCATTCTTGCTGCCGGAAACAGCGTGGTGCTCAAGCCCTCCGAACAGACGCCGCTGTCGATACTGAAGCTGGCCGAGCTCGTCGCCGGACACATCCCCGACGGGATCGTCAATATTGTGACCGGCCTGGGCCCAACAGTGGGACAGCGCCTCGCCGAACACCCCGACATCGCACTTGTCGCGGTGACGGGAAGTGTTCGCAGTGGTCAGGCGGTCGCAGCAGCCGCCGCACGCTCGGTCAAACGCGTCCACCTCGAACTCGGTGGCAAAGCACCCGTCGTCGTCTTCGCCGACGCCGACCTCGGTGCGGCCGCGGCCGGAGTGCGTAACGCCGGATTCTGGAACGCGGGCCAAGACTGCGGCGCAGCCTGCCGGGTGCTGGTGCACGAATCGGTGGCGGAAAAGTTCACCGAACTCCTGGTTCAGGAAGTCGGCAACCTGGTAGTCGGCGCACCGGCCGCCGGGGACGACGTCGAAATCGGTCCTATGGTTTCCCGTCCGCACTTCGAGCGTGTACGGGACTCGCTGGCCGAGGCGACGGCGGCCGGCCTGCACGCGGCCATCGGCGGCGCGGTCCTGGACGGCCCCGGCTACTTCATCGAACCGACCGTGTTCAGCGGGGTGCCGGCCGGGGCGCCGATCACCCACCAGGAAATCTTCGGCCCTGTCGTCACCGTCGAATCGTTCAGCACCACCGACGAGGCGGTTGCGCGGGCCAACGAGACACCGTACGGACTCGCTGCGTCGGTATGGACCCGGGACGCGGGCCTCTCCCTTGGCGTCCCCAAGCGGCTTGACTTCGGCACCGTCTGGGTCAACTCGCACCTCGTGTTCGTATGTGAGGCGCCGTGGGGTGGGTTCAAGGGATCGGGCTACGGGCGCGACCTTTCGCTCTACGCGCTCGACGACTTTTCCCGGACCAAACACGTCATGATCAACCACAGCGCATGAGCCCTGGATACGAGCAGCGAAGCCTGCAGTGACACCAACGAGAGGCCGAGTTCCCGGCCGACGTCGACGGGGTAAAACAGGATTGATGCGGACGCGCCGAGCGCCTGTCCGGGACGCAGCCCGCGAGTAGTCTGGAGACACTCAGCAGCCAGTGACACAGGTGTTCGAGGAGAGAGCGTGCCGTGGCCGATCCGGACCTACCGGCGACTCAGGCGGACCTCGCCGGATTCGATCCGATCGAGGCAGTTGCCGCTGAACTGAACGCGGCCGGATTCGAGGATTCGCATGAGGTCGGCCGCGGCGGCTTCGGCGTCGTGCTGCGGTGCCGGCAGGGTGCCCTCGGCCGAACGGTCGCGGTCAAGGTGCTCTCGGCGTCCCTCGACCGAGAGAATCGAGAACGCTTCCTGCGCGAGGAATACGCGATGGGCACGCTCTCCGGGCACCCGAACATCGTCGCGGTCTACGAGGCGGGGGTCACCGCCGGCGGCCGGCCCTTCATCGTGATGCCGTTCTGCAGCGCAGGCTCGCTGGAGGCGAGAATCCAGCGACAGGGTCCATTGACCTGGTCGGAGGCCCTGCATGTCGGTGTGAAGCTGGCCGGCGCCCTCGAGACGGCCCACGGTGCGGGGATTCTGCACCGGGACGTGAAGCCGGCGAACGTCCTGCTGACCGACTACGGCGAGCCGCAGCTCACCGACTTCGGTATAGCCCGCACCGCCGGTGGGTTCGAGACCACCGCCCGTACTGTGACCGGCACTCTGGCGTTCACCGCCCCCGAGGTGCTCGAGGGCGAGCCGCCGAGCGTCGCGTCCGATGTCTACGCGCTCGGTGCGACACTGTTCTGCCTCGTCTCCGGTCATGCCGCCTTCGAACGACGCAAGGGGGAGGAGGCTGTCGCGCAGTTCCTGCGGATCGCTGCGAATCACATCCCCGACCTGCGCCAGCAGGGAGTGCCCGGGATCGCGTGCGAGCTGATCGAAACCGCGATGGCGCGCGACCCGGTCCAACGCCCGCACACCGCGGCGGAGTTCGGAAACCTGGTGCGCGAGGTCGAGCTGCGCAGCGGCCTGCCGATCGACGAGATGGCCCTGCCCGGCGCGACCGGATCGCGGGACACGTCCGCGCCGAGACCGGCGCGGGAGCGCTCCACGTCCGGCTGGACCGCGCGACCTCCGCGCTTGCCGCTGCAGTTGACCAGCTTTGTCGGAAGGCGGGCCGCGCTCGCTGATGTCGGCGCACTGTTGACGACGGCGCGTCTGGTCACGCTCACCGGCCCGGGCGGGGTCGGGAAGACTCGGCTCGCACTGGAGGCGGCGGCGTCGTCACCGTTGCGCGCGAACACCTGGCTCGTCGAGTTGGGAACCGTGCTCGAACCGGAACTGCTGATCGACAAGATCGCCGACGACCTGCGACTCGGCGACGAACCGACCGGCGCGCGCAACCCGATCCGGGCCCTGGTCGACCGACTCTCGGACGCATGGGGCGATCGCGACGCCCTGATCGTGCTGGACAGCTGCGAGCACCTGGTCGAGTCGTGCGGCCCGCTGGTCGAGGAGTTGCTGCAGTCGATCGGCGGATTGCGCGTGTTGGTGACCAGTCAACGGGTTCTGGGCGTCAGCGGTGAACATGTCTATCCGGTCATGCCGCTCTCGCTGCCCGCTCCGGCCGCCGACGAAGCGGAAGGGGCCGAATCCGAAGCGATCGCCCTGTTCGTCGAGCGCGCGCGGGCGGCCGAACCGGATTTCGCGCTGACCGACGACAACCGGGTCGCGGTGGCCAAGTTGTGCGAGCAGCTCGACGGAATGCCGCTGGCCATCGAGTTGGCGGCCGCCCGGCTGCGCGCGTACGGGCTGGACGAGATGCTGGCGATGCTCGCCGACCGGTTCCGGCTGTTCGCCACCGCCGGCCGGCCTGCGGATCCGCGGCACGGCTCGCTGCAGGCGCTGGTGGAATGGAGCTACGACCTGCTCACCGCCCAGGAACGCGACGTGTGGGCCATGCTGTCGGTGTTCACCGGACGTTTCACCGCTGCGGCTGCGGCGGAGGTCTGCGCGGGTCCCGGATACCAGGAACGGGATGTCCGGTTGATTCTGGCGTCGCTGGTGGACAAGTCGATGTTGTTGTCCGGCACCGTCAATGGTGTCCGTCGCTACCGGCTGCTGGTGACGCTGCGCGACTTCGGTCGCGAGCGCCTGGCAGAGACCGACTTGCGGCAGGCGTGCCTGCAACGATTCGTCGCCCGGTACCGGCGCCTGGCCACGGAGTTCCAGCGTGGGTGGTTCGGCCCCGGTCAGCAAGCGGTGTACGACGCGGTCCACGACGAGCGGGAGAACTTCCGCGCGGCCCTTTCGTACAGCCGCAGCGACGGGCAGCTGTCCCTGGCCGGTATCGAGATCGTGACGTCGCTGCACTTCTATTGGCTGGCCAGTTGCAGCCTGTCGGAGGCGCGGCGCTGGTTGTCAGCGGCGCTCGAGTCCACCTCGATGGACGAGGCGCATCGATCACGGGCACAGTGGAGTTCGTCGGTCGTGGTGATGCTGCTGAGTGACCGGACGACGGCACTCGATTGGGCCACTCGGGCACGCGAGCTCGCGATTGCACGCGGCGATCACGGCGACCAGGGGTACGCCGCAGCCGCGCTCGGATTCGCCGCGATTTGTGGTGGCGAAGTCGAGCTCGCCCGGGTGTACTACGAGGAGGCGATTCAGTGCCAACGTGACGCTGGCGACGCCGAGGGGCTCGCGGTCGCCATTGCCGGGCTGCTCACCAGTCTGCCGCCGGGCGGCGACCCCCAGGTTGCCGAGCTCTGGCGTGAGGCGGAGGCGTTGTGCACGGCGGCCGGCGACAAGTGGACCCTCGCGTACCTCACCTTCGCGCGGGGATACGATGCCGTCCTGGCGGGGGACCTCTCGGGTGCCCTCGACTATCAACGCGAGTGTCTGCGGCTCGCAAGGGGATTCGGCGATCGGATCCTGTGCGCCTGGGTGTTCGAGGTGATGTCCTGGATTGCGGTCCAGCGCGGCGACGCCGAACTGGCCGCGCGGATGCAGGGGGCCGCGGCCGCCAGTTGGGCGTCGGGGGAGACGTCGATGCTCGGCTATGGCGGTATGCGCGAGGGACACGACGAGACCAGCGCCCGTATCCGCGCCGAACTGGGGGAGTCGTTGTCCGATCGGCTGGTGCGTTGGGGCGCTCGGACGTCCCTGCGGGAAAGCATTTCCGTTGCTCTCGGGGAGCGGGTGTGAGGTTCCGCCCGCCCCGATCAGCGGAGGACAACGGTGCGGCGGCCCTGCGCGATGATCCGTCCCTCGTCCAGGTCCGCGGTCACGTAGTGGGCGCTGGCTTCAGCACGTCACGTGGACCCGCGTGAAAAGTGGCCGGCCGCCCGATGGTCGAACAGCCTGTTGTCGATGATGTCGCAGGCAGCCGTGCTCGACCCGGAATCCCGAGACGGCGAAGACGATGCCGGGTGACCCAGCGCAGGCTATCTCGAGAGCGCGGTCTTCTCGAGTGACTCGGCGGCGGAGACGGCGGCCGAACCGGACACCATCAGCGAGACCACGTCGAACACCAGCGTGGCGGCCGCAATGCAGGTGATCTCGGCGTGGTCGTAGGCGGGGGCGACCTCGACGACATCGGCGCCGATGATGTTCAGATTCGTCAGCTGGCGGATCATCCGCAGCAGCTCCCGCGAGGTGAGCCCGCCGGCCTCGGGCGTGCCGGTGCCCGGTGCGAACGCCGGGTCGAGCACGTCGATGTCGATGGAGACGTACACCGGGACGTCACCGACGCGCCGGCGCACGACGTCGACGGCCGTCTCGATGCCCATGACGTCGAGGTCGCCGGCGCGGATGATCCGGAATCCCATGCGCGCGTCGTCGTTGAGGTCCATCTGGTCGTAGATCGGCCCGCGGATGCCCACATGGATCGAGTGGTCTTCGACGAGCAGCCCTTCCTCGAAGGCGCGGCGGAAGATCGTCCCGTGGTTTACCGGCTGGTTGAAGTAGGTGTCCCACGTGTCGAGGTGGGCGTCGAAGTGCAGCAGGGCGACCGGGCCGTGCTTTGCGTGCAGCGCACGAAGATTCGGCAGGGCGATGGTGTGATCGCCACCGATCGAGATGATCCTGCGGTCCCCGCCACGGAGGATCTCGCTGGCATGGTTCTCGATCTGCTTGCAGGCCTCGGTGATGTCGTACGGGGTGACCGTGATGTCGCCGGCGTCGACGACTTGGACCTCTTCGAGCGGCGCGAGACCGAATTCGACGTGGTAGCCGGGGCGCAGTGCCCGGGCGGCCTGACGGACGGCGAGCGGGCCGAACCGGGCGCCGGGCCGGTACGAGGTGCCCGCGTCGAACGGAACTCCGAGGATGGCGATGTCGTAGTCGTCCACCTCGTGGATGTCGGCAATGCGGGCGAAGGTGCCTTTCCCGGCGAAGCGGGGAACCTCGGTGGCGGGAAGTGCACCGATGAGGGTGTCTTTGGGCTGGGGCATGTCGGTTGTCTCCTGTCCGCGAAGCTTGCGACGAATATGGTGGGAGACCGGTACTGGTGGTGCTCCTGGGCTGCGTTGATACTTGGCGCGCAGAGTGCTGACATCCATCAGACTGCCTCGGACCCGTGCCTGTGCGCGAGTAGCAAAGACGCCAAACTCATCGATCTGTTCTGTTCGATCGCACAAAGCAGCGGACTGCACAGCCCATGCACATCCACCGGCAGACGGTGATGTACAGAATCCGGAGGGTGGAGCCGCGCACCGACCGCGACGTGGCGGACACGAATTCAATGGCAGAGCTATGGCTGGCCGTGCGGGCAGCCGAGCTGCTCTCGATTCCCTCCGAGTAGACAGAGGATCCGGCTGCTGTGCGGCGACGCGAAGTCGCCGGTGATATCGGACCCGCACGGTCATGGCCGAGCAGCGCTCGCAGGAAGCGGCGTCAGCAGGGGAGAGGAGGCAGACGCTCGATACCTTTGCGGGACTTGGTATCTGGACGCCGAATGCTCGGTGTGCGCGGTCACAGCTTAGCGATTTCCAGACCGAGGATGCCAAACGCCGATGCGTTTCGGCAAGGGTGATCGGCGGTCGAGTGGTCCCGAGAAGTTGGTGGCGACAAACCTCGGGGGAGTGTGTACCGTTGTGCGAATCACAACTGAAGACGCCGATGACGCGCAGCGGGAGAACCTCCGAGTTTCAGACTTCTGAACTCCGAGGCGCCGTAGGAGCAACTTCCTCCCCGGGAATCTCTCAGGCCCCAGTACCGCAGCGCCGAGGCAACTCTGGAGAACAGGAACGGCCGCAGGCCGGTACTTACCGAAGGTGAAGAGCAACGCCGTAGCCGCGGCAACGCCCAAACTCTCAGGTTTCAGGACAGAGCGGGGAGGTGTCCCTCAGTCGATGTCCGGTGCGGTCCGGACAGAGCGAAACCGGAGTCACCTCTTGTCAGTCGAAACCCGCATTGCCCCCAATGAGGGGCTCTCTACCAGCGGCTTTCCCTCGCGCCACATCGGCCCCGACGCATCCGCAGCACAGCACATGCTCGAGACACTCGGCTACGAGACGCTCGATGAGCTCATCGACGCCGCAGTGCCGGACCAGATCCGCAGCGAGAAGGCCATGGATCTGCCGGCGGCCCGGAGCGAGCCGCAGGTCCTTGCCGACCTGCGCGCCCTCGCCGACCGGAATCAGACCCGTGTCCAGATGATCGGTCTCGGCTACCACGACACCGTCACACCTGCGGTTTTACGGCGAAACCTGCTCGAATCGCCGGCCTGGTACACCGCTTACACGCCCTATCAGCCGGAGATCTCCCAGGGTCGGCTCGAGGCATTGCTGACCTTCCAGACGTTGATCGAGGATCTCACCGCGCTCCCGCTGGCCGGGGCCTCCCTGCTGGACGAGGCCACCGCCGTGATGGAGGCCGTGCTGCTCATGCGGCGGGCGAACAAGTCCAAGTCCGCCACGAACCGGGTGATCGTCGACGCGGACTGCCTACCGCAGACCCTCGCGGTCGTCCAGGGGCGTGCCAGGTCGGTCGGCATCGAGGTGCTGGTCGCGGATCTCTCCAGTGAATTGCCCGACGGCGACGCATTCGGTGTGGTGTTCCAGGCGCCGGGCGCGAGTGGCGTCGTGCGCGACCTGTCGCCGCTGATCGCGGCCGCGGGCGAGCGCGGCGCGCTGACCACGGTGGCCGCTGACCTGCTCTCGTTGACGATCTTGACGCCGCCCGGAGAACAGGGCGCCGATATCGCGGTCGGATCCGCGCAGCGCTTCGGCGTGCCGCTGTTCTTCGGCGGCCCGCACGCCGGCTACCTGGCCGTGCGGACCGGGCTCGAGCGCATGCTCCCGGGCCGCCTGGTCGGGGTCTCCGTCGACGTCGACGGCGCCCCCGCCTACCGGCTCGCGCTGCAGACCCGTGAACAGCACATCCGCCGCGACAAGGCGACCAGCAACATCTGCACCGCGCAGGCACTGCTCGCCAACGTGGCCGCGATGTACGCGGCCTACCACGGGCCGGAGGGGCTGCGCGCCATCGCAACCCGCGTCCACCGCCATGCCGTGACGATTGCCGAGAGCCTGCGGGCGGCCGGCCACCAGATCGTGCACGACCGCTTCTTCGACACTGTGCAGGTCCGGGTGCCGGGTCGGGCAGGGGAGTTCGTCGCCAACGCCGATCGCTTCGGCATCAACTTGCGCTTGGTGGACGACCACCATGTCGGCATCTCCTGCGACGAGTGCACCACCGACGACGTAGTGCGTCGGGTCGTGGCCGCCTTCGGTGCGACGGTGACGGCAACGCCGACCGCGGTCTCCGGGCTGCCGACCGAACTCGACCGCACCTCGAAGTTCTTGCAGCACCCGGTGTTCCACGAGCACCGCTCGGAAACCGCGATGCTGCGGTTCCTTCGGAAGCTCTCGGACAAAGATCTCGCCCTGGACCGCACCATGATCCCGCTGGGGTCGTGCACGATGAAGCTGAACTCCGCGGTGGAGATGGAGCCCATCAGCTGGCCCGGATTCGCCGGCATCCACCCCTACGCGCCCTCCGAGCAGACCGCCGGATACCTGGAGCTGATCGGCGACCTCGAGCGGTGGCTCGGGGAGATCACCGGATACGATCGAGTCTCGTTGCAGCCCAACGCCGGATCTCAGGGCGAGCTGGCCGGACTGTTGGCGATCCGCGGATACCACGAGTCCCGCGGTGAGAGCGGCCGCAACATCTGTCTCATTCCGCAGTCCGCACACGGAACGAACGCCGCCTCGGCGGTCTTGGCCGGGATGCAGGTGGTCGTGGTGGCCACCGCGGCCAACGGCAACATCGACATCGACGATCTGCGCGCCAAGATTGCGGTCCACGAGGGCAAGGTCGCTGCGATCATGCTCACCTACCCCTCCACGCACGGCGTATACGAGAACGACGTGCGCACGGTCTGCGACCTGGTGCACCAGGCCGGCGGTCAGGTGTACATCGACGGCGCGAACCTCAACGCGCTGGTCGGCCTGGCCCAGCCGGGCAAGTTCGGTGGCGACGTCTCACACCTGAACCTGCACAAGACCTTCTGCATCCCGCACGGCGGCGGCGGACCCGGCGTCGGACCGGTCGCGGTGCGCGAGCATCTCGCCCCGTTCCTGCCCGGGGACCCACTCGGCGGCGGCGACGGGGGAGCCCCGGTTTCGGCCGCGAATTACGGCTCGGCCGGCATCCTGCCGATCACCTGGGCGTACCTCGCGCTGATGGGCCCGGACGGCCTGACCAGCGCCACCGAGGCCGCGGTGCTGGCGGCCAACTACCTCGCGAAGTCGCTCGACGCGCACTTCCCGGTGCTGTACAGCGGACCGTCAGGTCTGGTTGCGCACGAGTGCATCCTCGACCTGCGCGCCATCACCAAGGAGACGGGCGTGACCGCCGAGGACGTGGCAAAGCGACTGATCGACTACGGATTCCACGCGCCGACCCTGTCCTTCCCGGTGACCGGCACCCTGATGGTCGAACCGACGGAGTCGGAGGACCTGGCCGAGCTGGACCGGTTCATCCAGGCGATGGTCGCGATCCGGCAGGAGATCGACCTGGTCGGCGACGGGGTGTGGCCGCTCGAGCGCAGCCCGCTGCGTCAGGCGCCGCACACCGCGGAACAGGTCACTGCCGACGAGTGGACGCTGCCCTACCCCCGCCACCTGGCCGCCTTCCCCGTCGCCTCCTTGCGCGCCGCGAAGTACTGGCCACCGGTACGTCGGATCGACGGGGTACACGGGGACCGCAACCTCGTTTGCTCCTGTCCGATGCCCGAGGCATTCGAAACCCCGACCAGCCAAAACGACACCGCCACCGCGGCGAATGCCGACACCCGTGAGGAGGCTTTTGCATGAGCGAGCGTAGCGAGCGAGCATTGCGCACAGCCGAGCGAGCATCCGACACAGCCATTCGCGCAGACATGAGCACCGTTTCGTCCGTCTCGACATCCCCTGCATCTCCGCTGCTCGAAGAGCACGCGAACCTCGAGGCCAGCTTCACCGACTTCGCCGGCTGGCAGATGCCACTCAGGTACGACAGCGAGCTCGCCGAGCACCGGGCCGTGCGCAGCACTGCCGGGCTCTTCGACCTTTCGCACATGGGCGAGATCGCGATCACCGGCCCCGCCGCCGGTGCGCTGCTCGACTATGCGCTGGTCGGCGAACTCTCCAAGATCGGCATCGGGCGGGCCAAGTACTCGCTGCTGTGCAACGCCGACGGCGGAGTGATCGACGACCTGGTCGTCTACCGGCTCGCCGACGAGCACTTCCTGGTCGTGGCCAATGCGTCCAACGCGCCGACCGTGGCACGCGAACTCCTCTCGCGCGCTGAGGGATTCGATGCCGAGGTCGACGACCAGTCGGCGCAGACCGCGCTGATCGCCGTGCAGGGTCCGGCCGCCCAGGACATCGTGCAGGCACTGGTGCCGGACGAGCAGGTCGCAGTCGTGACGGAGCTCCGGTACTACGCGGTCACCCCCGCGTCGGTCGCCGGCATCGACGTGCTGCTCGCCCGCACCGGGTACACCGGCGAGGACGGCTTCGAGCTGTACGTGGTCAACGAGCAGGCGGTGCGCCTGTGGCGGGCACTGCTCGACGCGACCGCGGACCGTGGCGGTGTGCCGGCCGGTCTCGCCTGCCGCGACACCCTGCGGCTCGAGGCGGGCATGGCGCTTTACGGTCACGAGCTGACCCTGGACACCAACCCCTACGAGGCCGGGCTCGGCAAGGTGGTCCGGTTGGGCAAGGAGTTCGTGGGACGCACTGCGCTGCAGGAACTCTCGGCGCGGCCCATCGAGCGGGTGCTGGTGGGACTGAAGGGCACCAGCCGGCGCGCGGCCCGCGCCCACTACACCGTGTACGACGCGGCGGGCGAGACAGCAGTCGGTGTCGTCACCTCTGGTGCGCTCTCGCCGACGCTCGGCTACCCGGTCGCGCTCGCCTTCGTGGACGCGGCTCTGCAGGAGTCCGGGACGGAGCTGACCGTCGATATCCGCGGCAAGAAGGAACCCTTCGTGGTCACTCCCTCGCCCTTCTATCGCCGCTCCTGAAGCCGGAGCGCTCCGCGTTCGAACACGCAGCGCTCGAACATTTCGCGCTCGAACACACAGCGCGCCAACACCGTTGACCTACCCAGTCACCAACGAAAGCACTCGAGAAGGTACCAGCATGTCCTCATCCAATCTGCCTGACGACCGCAGCTACACCGCCGACCACGAGTGGGTGGCCATCGAACCAGGAGCCGACCTCCCCGACCACCCTGTCCGAGTCGGCATCACCTCGATCGCCGTCGACTCGCTCGGCGAGCTGGTCTTCGTGGACCTGCCCGAGGTCGGCGCCACCATAGTCGCCGGCGAGAGTTGCGGTGAGGTCGAGTCCACCAAGACCGTCTCCGAGCTGTACCCGCCGGTCAGCGGCCGTGTGACCCTGGTCAACAGCGCCGTTGTCGACGACCCGAGTCTGGTCACCTCCGACCCCTACGGGGAGGGCTGGCTGTTCGCCGTGCAGCCCGCCGCCGCCGGTGACCTGTTGACCGCCGCCCAGTACGCCGAGCAGAACGGAGTCGTGGCATGAGCGGTCAGGCGCGGAGGTGGCAGCGGAGTGTGACCATGCAGCGCCCCGTTCATGCCAGAGAGGACACGGCATGAGCGGTCAGGCGCGGAGGTGGCAGCGGAGTGTGACCACGCAGCGCCCCGTTCATGCCAGAGAGGACACAGCATGAGCATCCTGGACCGGACCCTCGCGGATTTCGATCCCGAGGTCGCCGCACTCATCGGTAAGGAACTCGAGCGTCAGCGCACTGGGCTCGAGATGATCGCTTCCGAGAACCACGCGCCGATCGCCGTCATGCAGGCGCAGGGTTCGGTGCTGACCAACAAGTACGCCGAGGGCTACCCGGGGCGTCGGTACTACGGCGGGTGCGAGCACGTCGACGGGATCGAGCAACTCGCCATCGACCGAATCAAGGCACTCTTCGGCGCGAAGTTCGCCAACGTGCAGCCACACTCCGGAGCCACGGCGAACGCGTCGGTGATGCACGCGCTGATCAAGCCGGGCGACACCATCTTCGGCCTGTCCCTCGCCGACGGTGGACACCTCACGCACGGCATGCGGCTGAATTTCTCCGGGAAGCTGTACAACGTCGCGGCGTACGGGGTCTCGGACAGCGACTACCTCATCGACATGGACGAGGTGGCCAGGGCGGCACGCGAGCGCAAGCCGCAGCTGATCATCGCCGGCTGGTCGGCCTACCCCCGGCATCTGGACTTCGCCCGCTTTCGCGAGATCGCGGATGAGGTCGGCGCCTACCTGATGGTGGACATGGCCCACTTCGCCGGGCTCGTCGCGGCCGGGCTGCACCCGTCACCGGTCCCGTACGCGCACGTGGTCACCTCGACGACCCACAAGACGCTCGGCGGACCGCGCGGCGGCATCATCCTCACCAACGAGGCCGACATTGCGAAGAAGATCAACTCGGCGGTGTTCCCCGGCCAGCAGGGTGGGCCGCTCGAGCACGTCATCGCAGGCAAGGCGACCGCATTCAAGATGGCCGCCCAGCCCGAGTTCGCCGAGCGGCAGCAGCGCTGCCTCGACGGCGCCAAGATCCTGGCGGAGCGGTTGAATCAACCGGACGTGCAGGGCGCCGGCATCTGCGTGCTGACCGGCGGGACCGACGTGCACCTGGTCCTGGTCGACCTGCGGGACGCGGAGATCGACGGCCAGCAGGCGGAGGATCGGCTCGACGCGATCGGAATTACCGTCAATCGCAACGCGGTGCCGTTCGATCCGCGTCCGCCGATGGTGACCTCGGGCCTGCGAATCGGCACCCCGGCCCTGGCTGCCAGGGGTTTCGACGCCGGGGACTTCGCGAAGGTCGCCGACCTCATCGCCCAGGCTTTGATCGCGGCGCCGGAGGCGGACATGTCGGCGCTGGCGACCGACGTGCGCACACTCGCCGACAAGTACCCCCTGTACCCGGAGCTGTAGAGCATGGCTGCGCCGCCCTTACATCCGTTCCTCGCTGCGCCGCGGCACTCGCTGCGATGATCCGGAAGGACCTCGACTCATGACCGTCAGCGTGTTCGACCTCTTCACGGTCGGCATCGGTCCGTCCAGTTCCCACACCGTCGGCCCGATGCGGGCGGGCGGGAGGTTCGCCGCGGCCCTCGCTTCCCGCGGTGTGCTCGATGCCGTCGCCGGTGTCCGCGTCGACCTCTATGGATCGCTCGCGGCCACCGGCGCCGGCCACGGCACCTTCTCCGCGATCCTGCTCGGGCTGGAGGGGTATCGACCGGAGACCATCGAGACGCGCGAGAAGGACCGTCGCCTCGCGACGTTGCGGCAGACCCGTCGGATCATGCTGGGCGGCGTCCGAGAGATCGATCTCGCCGAAGACGAGATCGTGCTGCATCCGTTGACCGTTCGGGACTTTCATCCGAATGCGATGACTGTCACCGCGACCGACGACGGCGGGCAGGAACTGCTGCGGGAGACCTACTACTCCATCGGCGGCGGCTTCGTGGTCACTGAGTTCGAGGCGGACGCGCCGGCGCAGGCGGACCCGCTGGCGCTCTCGTTCGGTTCCGCGAAGGAGTTGCTGGAGATCACCGAGCACCTCGGGATCTCGATCGGCGACGTGATGCTCGAGCACGAATGTGCGGCCAGGCCCGAGTGCGAGGTGCGCAGCCAGTTGCTGCACATCAGGGACGTGCTGGTGGAGTGTTTCGAGCTGGGTATTTCGCGGGTGGGTTATCTGCCGGGTGGACTGCGCGTCCGGCGTCGGGCCCACGACTGGTACGAACGTCTACGTCACGAGGATCCCCACCGGGACCCCGCCTTTGCCGAGGACTGGGTCAATCTGGTGGCCCTGGCGGTCAACGAGGAGAACGCCTCCGGGGGACGGATCGTCACCGCTCCCACGAACGGTGCGGCCGGGATCATTCCTGCGGTGCTGCACTACGCCACCCACTACACGCCGATGGGCAAGTCCGATCCGGACGGCACGGCTATTCGTTTCCTGCTGGCGGCGGGTGCGGTCGGTTCCCTCTACAAGGAGCGCGCCTCGATTTCGGGCGCCGAGGTCGGGTGCCAGGGTGAGGTTGGGTCCGCCGCCTCGATGGCGGCGGCGGGGCTCGCGGAGATCCTCGGCGGCACGCCGGCGCAGGTGGAAAATGCTGCGGAGATCGCCATGGAGCACAGCCTGGGCCTGACATGCGATCCCATCGGCGGGCTCGTCCAGATTCCGTGCATCGAACGGAACGCGATCTCGGCGGGCAAGGCCATCAATGCGGCCCGAATGGCGTTGCGCGGGGACGGAACTCATCGTGTCAGCCTCGACCAGGTGATCGAGACGATGCGCGCGACCGGGCTGGACATGAGCTCGAAGTACAAGGAGACGTCCATGGGCGGGCTCGCCGTCAACGTCTCGGTCAACGTCGTCGAATGCTGATCGAGGGTAACCGGCAAGAAAAGGAACAGTCAGTCGGAATGATGATCCTCGCCTGATCGGTGATGATCGCCGTTGCAACCGCACCGGCAGAGTCCACGCGCGCCAACCACCGACAGCAATACGCCACCGCCAGATAGTTGCTTAGCGCAAGCAAACTATATATAGTTGCGTAGCACAAGCAACTAATCTCGTGCTGGGAGTGGGTATGGCAGTGTCACCCGATACGGCTCAGAGCCTGATAAAGGAGCTCTATTTCGTGGGCCGGGCGATCCGCGCTGCCCTCTCGCACCCGGAAGAAGGGCACCTGCTTCCGGGGGGCGTCGGCGTGCTGGGCTCCCTCGAGGCCAGGGGGCCGTGCCGGCAGGTGGATCTGGCCGTGGACTTGTGTATCAGCCCATCGACATTGAGCAGGCATGTCGCCGAGCTGGTGAGTTCCGGCGACATTGCCCGCCATGCCGATCCCAGCGACGGCCGGGCCACCCTCATCCAAATCACTGACCAAGGACGCGATCTGTTGCGGCGCATCCGGGTGTCGCGGGCACGGGGATTGCAGGCTGCGCTCGCCGATTGGAGCGAGGACGAAGCCGAGCAGGCCGTCATGGTTGTTCAGAAGCTCAGGAATTCATTGGCCGCAGTTGAGCACCACCCCGCGGTGGGCGAGCGCGAGCCGGTTTCGACAGAGAGTCAGGGAGTCGATGTCTAATTCAGTCGATGCGGGGACGCGGCGCGATCCGGACGCGATGACCCATCGTCAAGTCCTGGAAGCCATGACCGGGCTGTTGGCAGCGCTGTTCACGGCGCTGCTCAGCACCACGATTGTGTCGACCGCGCTACCCACGATCATCGGCGACCTGGAGGGGTCGCAGACCGCATACGCCTGGGTTATCACCACGGCGCTGCTGGCCAACGCCGCGTCCACCCCGATCTGGGGCAAGTTCGCCGATCTGTTCAACAAGAAGCTGTTGGTCCAGTCGGCCATCGTCATCTTCGTCGTCGGTTCGGTGATCGCCGGCGTCGCGGGCAACGTGCCCATGCTGTTGGCGGCACGCGTCATCCAGGGTGTCGGCATGGGCGGGTTGACCGCGCTCGTCGTCGCGATCATCGGCTCCATCGTCGCGCCGCGCGAACGTGGACGGTATTCCGGCTACATGGGTGCCGTGATGGCGGTTTCGATGTCGGGTGGACCCATCCTCGGCGGCGTCATCGTCGACAGTCCGCTCGGCTGGCGCTGGTGCTTCTTCGTGTGTGTGCCCCTGGCCGTGATCGCACTGGTGCTGCTGCAGCGGACCTTGCGGCTGCCCACCGAGCGTAAGGACGGGGTGTCGATCGACTGGCTCGGCGCCACACTGCTCACCGGCGGTGTGTCGATCCTGCTCGTTTGGGTGTCGTTCGTCGGGAAGGCCGGCTACTACGCCTGGCTCTCCAGAGAATCGGCGCTCTACGTCGGCATCGGCGTGCTGTTGCTGATCGCGACCGTGTGGGTCGAGTCCCGCGCCGAGTCGCCGATCATCCCACTGGCGATCGTCACCGAACGAACCACCGGTCTGGCGATCATCGCCTCGATCGCGGTCGGAGTCGGCATGTTCGGTGCGACGACTTTCCTGGGCCAGTACTTCCAGACCGCACGCGGATACTCACCGACTGTGGCGGGTGTGCTGACCATCCCGATGGTCGCGGGCATGCTCGTCGCCTCGGTCGGCTCCGGGCAGCTGATCACCCGGTTCGGCCAGTGGAAGCCCTTCGTGGTCGCAGGCGGCGCGCTGCTGGTGGTCGGATTCACGCTGCTCTCGACAATCGACCACGCGACGAACCTGTGGCTGGTCGGTATGTACATCGCCGTTGTCGGGCTCGGCGTCGGCATGATGATGCAGAACCTGGTGCTGGCCGTGCAGAACACCGTGAGTGTGCACAACATCGGCGCGGCGTCCAGCAGCGTCGCCTTCTTCCGCACGTTTGGCGGCGCGATCGGTGTCTCGGTGCTCGGTTCGGTGCTGGCTACCCGCGTGAGCGAGCTGTCGGCAGAAGGTTTCGCGAGGCTCGGTGTGACCGCTAGGTCCTCCGGCGGCAGCAACCTGAAGATCGATGCCTTGCCGACACCGATAGCCACGATCGTGCGCGCCTCCTACGGTGATGCGACCGGCCGGATCTTCCTCATCGCCGCGGGTTCGACGGTCGTCGCCCTCATTGCGACCATACTGCTGCCGAACCGTCCGCTGCGCCGTACGATCGACATCGATCCGGCCCTCGACCCGACCACGAAAGAGTCTGCGTTGCAGGACAATCCGACCGCCGCGGACGGCATGGCGGCACTGGATGCCGAACTGGCTGCACTCGCGGAGTCGAGCTGGGACGAAACCCAACTCCAGGAACGCACTGAGCGGAAGTTGTCCGAGCCCGAACCGGTGCCGGCCGCGTCGGTCATGGGGCATGCGGCGGTAGAACAGAACGGTCGTGTGTACCGGGTCGATGCGTCGGCACAGACCGGTGTGTCGACTGGCGGCTTGTCCGCATCGGACTTCGACGGTGGGGCGTTGGGCGGTTGTGTCCATCGTGAGGACGGTCGTCCGGTGCCGGGTGCGGTATTGACGTTGATTGATCAGGCCGGCCGCCAGGTCGCGCGGGCGACCAGTGCTGCCGATGGTGGTTATGCGATCACTGCGCGGGAGAGGGGCGGCTATGTGTTGATCGTGTCGGCGATGGGGCACCAGCCGGCGGCGGTCAACGTGTCGGTCGGTCCGCGGCCCCAGCACCTGGATCTGACTTTGGTGGGTTCCGGTGAACTATCGGGCGTGGTCCGGACCGCCGTCCATGGTGTGCCATTGTCGGGTGCGACCGTCACGCTGACCGATGTGCGTGGTGAGGTGGTCGGGGCGGCTGTCACGGGCGGCGACGGCACTTACGTGTGCCACGGTGTGGTGTCGGGTGTGTATACCTTGGTCGCGGTCGCTGAGCATATGCGTCCCAGTGCCACCACATTGACGGTGCCGGACAGTGGTGTGTTGCGTCATGACATCGAGTTGGCCGCGATGGCGGTGCTTGCCGGGACCGCGTGGGCCGACGGCGGCCGGGCGGCGCCGGATGTGCTGGTCAGTGTGCTCGACGCGGCGGGTGAGGTGACCGCGACGGCACGTACCGACGAGAACGGCTGTTACGTCGTGACCGATCTGCTCGAAGGGCAGTACACCGTGGTTGCCCGTGGCTATCCGCCGGTGACCGGGCAGGTCACGGTATCCGGTGGCGAGGTTGCCTACGATGTGCGGCTCGGTTACGAGCCGGGGGATCGTTGATGAGTGGGTTGACCGGTCGTGTGTGCACCGCACAGGGGTGGCCGGTGCCGGATGCGGTGTTGACGGTGACGGATATGAGGGGGCACCAGATCGCCCGCGCGGTCGTCGACGAGACCGGGGCGGTGGGCACCGAGCTGTTGCCTGCAGGTGTTCATATCGCGGTGCTCACCGCCGTCGGGTTCGAGCCGGTGGCGCGGACCGTGCAGATCTCCGCGGTCGGGACGGGTGTGCTCGGTGAGGTGGTGTTGGTGCCGGTCGCGGGGGCGGTGGCATCGCCGCCGCCGGGGCCGTGGACGATCGATCCGGCGCATTCGACGGTGATCGCCACCGTGCGTCATCTCGGTATTGCCAGCATCAAGGCCCGATTCGCGGAGGTGAGTGGGCGGCTCGAAGTTGCTGAGCCGTTCGAGCGGTCCACGGGGTACGCGGAGATCAAGGCGGCGAGTATCGATACCGGTATCTCGATGCGTGACGATCACCTGCGTTCGCCGGAGTTCTTGGATGTCGACAGCTATCCGCTGATCACTTTCACCGGCAGCGGGTTGCGTCGCACCGGTGGTGACACCTGGGTGATGTCGGGTGAGCTGACCCTGCACGGGCAGTGTCGCCCGGTCGATCTCGAGGTGACCTATGGTGGTTTCGGAGCGGATCCGTGGGGTGGTGTGCGTGCTGCGTTCCACGCCGAAACACTATTGCACCGCAACGATTTCGCGATCGATTACAACGCGGTCGTGCGCGCGGGAGTGGCCGCCGTCGGCACCACCGTCAAACTCGACCTCGACGTCGAAGTTGTACAGGGCGAGCAGCTACCCGCAATCTAGGCAACTGCGGCCGAAATATCTTGTACTGGCAAGGATCTTTCACCATGAGCCCATTGACCCGAGACCTGATCGTGCGGGGCGCCCGCCAGCACAGCGAGCGGACAGCAGTGATCTGCGGAGACCGCCGGATGACGTTCCGCGAGGTCGACGAACTCAGCAGTCAGCTGGCACATGCCATGCTTGCGCAAGGATGCGAATACCGTTCACGCGTCGCATTGCTTGTCAACAACAGCATCTACACCGTCCCGACCGACTTCGCATGCGTCAAGGCGGGCATCAACCGCGTCCCGCTCAATTCCCGGCTCTCCGTCGAAGAGCACAGCCGAATGATCGCCGAAACCGGCTGCACCGCCCTGTTCTACGGCCCGGACCTGGCCGATCGCGCGCAGCAATTGGCACAGCGATTCCCGCAGCTGCGATGTGTGGGCCTCGAGTCGTCGTTCGACGACACCCGCACGCTCTTCGATGTCGCGGCCACCATGCCCAACACTCTCCCCGACATCGCCGTCGAGCCGGACGACGTGATCTTGACCCTGTTCACCTCTGGTACCACGGGAGTCCTCAAGGCAGCGCAGCACACCCAGCGCACGTATGCGGGTATCGCACGCAACGTGCTCCTGAACCTCCTCCAGGTTGCGCCCGACGACGTGATGGCGCATTCGGCGTCGCTGATCCACGCCAGCGGGGTGTTCGTCCTCCCGTTCTGGTTGCGCGGTGCCACCACCTTGGTTCTTCCCGGATTCGATCCCGACACCTTCGTCGAGCAGATCGCCACCCACCGGGTCACCTCGACCATCCTGGTACCGACGATGGTCCAGATGCTGTTGCAGCGCACCAGTTTCGACCCCGAGCTCGTCTCGTCGCTGCGATACCTGATCTATGGTGCGTCGCCCATGCCGCTCGTCACGATCAAGGACGCGATGGCAGCCCTGCCGCACGTGCAGTTCCTGCAGTACTACGGGCAGACCGAGGCTCCGCTGTGTCTGACGGTCCTACGTCACGAGGATCACCACGGCGAACGCCTGCACTCGTGTGGGCAGCCGGCCCTGGACGTCGAGATCAGGCTTGTCGACGAACACGGAAACGACGTCGAGACAGGAACACCCGGCGAAATCGTGGTGCGCGCACCGTCCGCCGTTGCCGGCTACTTCAACGCGCCCGAACTCAACGAGGCCACCTTCACCGAAGACGGTTGGGTACACACCCGCGACGTCGGCGTCTTCGACGAGCACGGCTTCCTCTACCTCAAAGACCGGCTCTCCGACATGATCGTCTCCGGTGGATACAACGTCTATCCGCGGGAGGTCGAGGAACAACTGCTCGCGCACCCGGCTGTCGCCGAAACGATTGTCGTCGGTGCACCCGACCCGGTCTGGGTCGAGGCCGTGACCGCCGTTGTCGTCCTCGCTCCCGGCCACGACGAATCCGAACAGCTCCGCAGCGAACTGATCGCCTTCGTCGCCGAAGGCCTTGCCTCCTATAAGAAACCCCGCAACCTCGTGTTCCGCTCATCCGTTCCCAAGACAGCAGTCGGCAAGCTCGACAGGAAGTCCCTGCGCCAGGAGCTTCGCGACCAGAGCGAAACGACCGCCTGACCGAACCATCGATGCCGACGAGTTCGGCGACTGTCGAGTCCTTCCCGAGCGTGCGAGCTCGAGGAAGTATCCGACGTCGCCGACCGTGTCGATCTGCCCCGATGTGGATGCGGTAGGCCGGCGATCAGTCGCAACAGGGTGGACTTGCCGCCATTGCGGTCGACGAGTCAGGTTCGGCCCGCCGTGCAGGTGCCGCCGAGGCGGTCGAGCGCAACTGTACCGTCAGGCCATTCGACTGTGCGGTCTCTGAGGGGTGACGACGGAGCTCGTGGACATCGGTGGGTTCTCCTTCGACCGCTCGTGGCGAACGGTCAATGTAGTGCGATGGTTTCGGTGTTGTCGGCGCCGTGCCTTCGGCGCCTGGTTCGAGGTAACGGGCGTGCAGTTGTCCGCACGCCGCATCGATGGCGGTGCCGAGTTGGCGGCGCCTGGTTGCCTGGATTCCTTTGGCGTGCAGTCCCTGTACGAACTCGTCGACCCGTCTGCTGCGGGGCGCTCGGTAGGTCGGGTCTGCTCCGGTCGCGTCGTTGTAGCGGATAACGCTGACGTGGAACAACTCCGGTCGGGACCGCTCCCGCACCAGCATGGCGAGAGCGTCGAGGTGTTCGTCGCTGTCATTGACGCCAGCGATGAGCAGGTAGGCGAGATAGATCTTCCTGCGGCTGGCGACCGCATGCCGGTCGAGGATGCTCAGGTTCTCCGCTAGTGGGTAGCGGTCCTCGAGCGGAATGATCCGGGCACGTTGATCGGGGAACGGTGAGTGCACCGACAACGTGATCGTCACCTGTGGGTGCTCGTCGACCAATCGGGCGAGGTTCGGTGCGAATCCCACCGTGGACACGGTGAGTCGCCGCGCAGACAGACCTGCGTAGTCGGCGTCGGTGAGAAAGACAATCGATTCGAACAGGGCGGGGTTCGCAAGTGCCTCACCCATACCCATGAATGCGACGCTCGCTGGCCGCGAGAGGCCGGCGCGGGTCCAGTGCGGATGCATCACCTGGGCGGCAATCTCGTCGACGGTGAGGTTGCGAACAAGACCCGCCGCTCCGCTCGCGCAGAATGTGCAACCCAGACCGCATCCGGCCTGCGACGAGATGCACATCGAATCCGACCCTTCGCGGTAGTGCGACACGACAGTCTCTATGCGAGAACCGGATTCGGAGGCAAACAGCACCTTCTCGACGTAGTCGTCATGCTGTACGGCGACGACGGTAAGGGGGTGCAAGTGCGCACCGAACCGCTCGGACAATTCACGCCGAAGCCCCACCGGGAGCGTGTGCACGTCAGCGAACGTCTCCGCGGTCGATCCCCGCCAAGCCGAGATCAACTGTTGGAAACGGAACTCCGGCTCTCCGATCTCAGTGAGGTGGTCACGAATCCGACTCCACCGACTACGCGATGTCAGTACGGCGGGACTCACGTGTCACCGTTGCGCACAGGCAGGATCTGGCGACCCTGGTAGAAGCCGCAGTACGCGCACACCCGATGCGGCAGTGTGGCCTTTCCGCACGCTGGATTGGTGCAGGTCGTGAGCGTGGGAACCGGCGCCTTCCACTGTGCGCGGCGGTGACGGGAACGTGATCGAGAGGTGCGATGCTGCATGTGACGGCCTTTCGAGAGAGGTTGCTGGTCAGCAGTGCTGAAAAAGCGACCGATCACGGGCAGTCGTGAGGCAGAGGAAGTGGATGCTCGATTCCCAAGTGCCGAAAGGCATCCCAGACAGGTCAGCCTAGGCTGAAACGGCCGGATGGATGGGGACAGCTGACATCGCTCTGTGCGCGGAACATGACCGGTGATCGGTGCAGCGCGAACGTGCCGGGGGTGGGATCAGTCAGAAGGCGCAGCGAGATGGCGCAGATGTGCGCCAGGCCACAACCTTTGATGAAAGGGATGAGGTCATTCACCGGGGCGCAAATCCGCGCCCTACTCGGTAAAAGGCCACCGGCAGTTCGGTGGCTAGATTCTGTCGACCTCGATGAGCATGGAACCAGCCTATCAGCAGGTTTCGAGCGGGCCCAACAGGGGTTCGAGCCGATGCGGTCCAGCGAAGCACGGTCCAGCGAAGCACGGTCCAGCGGGTCTCGGTGTCGCAGTGCAGTTTCCGCGTGAGCATGGCGAGCGCCGAGGCCGCCGGACAGTGGTTCGCCGTGTAGTTCTGAACGTGCGGACGGTTCGCTGTTCAGCGATAGTTGGCGATTTCCGCGTTCACCCGTCGAGATGGGGCGATTTCAGCCAGTTCCGACGAGTGGAACAACGCCCAGGCCCGTTGCTTCAGCGCCCGGGCTGTAATGGATTGTGTCGCATGCTCAGAACCGGCAGCGCAGGGTTGCCGCAGAGTAGCGATAGGCCGGGATGACGTAGACGAGCATGCACAGGAGTTTGTTCCACAGCGGCGTGCCGGGTTGCAGCCGTGGATCGGCTTGGCTGCGACGGTCCAGGCACTCCAGACGGGTATCAATCCGTGCTAACTCACCGATATCGTCGAGCGTCCAGTCCAGCTGGATGCCGTACTTGCGGAAGAAGGGCCGGGAGTCGGTCTTGCGTTTGTTCTTCGTCGTCTTCGACGAATAGGCCGTGAAGACGAATTCGCCGCGCGGGAAGTGATCGATGACCTGGCGAAACGTGGTGCGCACCTGATCGGGCGTCAGGAACATCAGTAGGCTGTCGGCCACGGCGATCACCGGTCGGTCACCGGGGATCTGTTCCAGCCAGTCCGGATCGGTGACCGACGCGCCGACAGCGAAGTAGCCAGGACGTTCAGGGTAGAGACGGTTGCGTGCCTCGATGAGCGTCGGGAAATCCACGTCGTACCAGAGATGCCCGAGGCCGGGATCGATTCGGAAGACGCGGCTGTCGAATCCCGAGCCGAGGTCGAGCACGATCGCGTCGGGGTTGTCGGCCAGGAAACGTCGGACCCACTCATCCAGCAGCCTGGACCGGGCGGCAACGAAGAATCGGGCGTAGGCATCGTTGCGGAACTGAGTGAAATCGAAGTCCAGATTCCCCATGACAGTAGCTGCCCAGGTGTCCTTCAGCAGCGAGTGACGATCCTCGGCGTCGCGCCAGCGCAAGTACAGCGTCAGAAAGGCGGTCGCCTGCGAGCCCATGACATCGACGGTGATCGGTTGCATTGCACCTGCCTCCTCGATGGTGTGAAACAGCGTGAGGAATGTGCTCTCCGTGCGAGCCAGTCTACTGAGGCGGAAATCGATGATTTCAGCACCGTCGTAGTGCGGGCCGCGGGCTGACTTCAGACTTTCCATATTCTGCTTCGCAGATCGCTTCCGCGTACCACCTGAATCCGCCACGGTGTCAATCGAAGTACGTGCAGCTTCGGATCGTGGATACCTTGCCAGAACTGACCGAGCGGATAACCCGCGCCGGTGGGGCTGGTGCGCTGATACAGATCCCAGACGTGTTGCCGGGTGGTGAGATCCTCCACTGGGATCCATTGCGCGACGGCGTCGGCATGCACCGCGTTCTGGCGTTGCGTCCAGTAGGAGAAAGTAGTATTCGGATTCGTCGCCAGATGTGCCGCTTTCACCGGGGTGCGGTAGGTGGCCAGCCAGCCGAGGGGATTTCCGTCGACCACCTCCCACACGGGGATCAGGATTCTGGCGCGGGGGCGGCCCGCACCGTCGACGGTCACCATTGTCGCGTAATTGATATCGCCGACATAGGTGTCGAATTCACGGCGGATGTCGTCGAATGACGTTGTAGTGGTGGTCATTTCTAAGCTCTTTCAGGCGGGTGTGAGTTGATCGGTGGTGGAGTCACCGGGCACGGTGGCCCGGCGCAGGCCGAATAGTGCGATCACTGCGGCCAGTGCGGCGGTGACAACCGGGACGATGAGTGCGGTTCGCAGTGCGGTGACCTCGGAGCCAGTGGTCGCGACATTCACGGCGGTGGCGACCGAAATGCCGAGGGCGAAACCGAATTGGAAGGCGGTGTAGAGGAGGCCGCTGGCCAATCCCTGATCCTGTTCGTCGATTCCGTCGGTGCCCGCGATGGTGAGTGGTCCGTAGACGAGCGCAAAGGCCACACCCAGCAGCAGCATCGCTGGGAACATGGCGGCATAGGTGCGGTCCATATCGGTGGGCAGGAACAGCGCGTATGCGAGCACCGCGAGTAGCACGCCACCGAATATCACTCTGGCATTGCCGAATCGGTCCACCAGCCGTGGTGTCAATATCGGTGCGAGTACGGCATCGACGCCGATCACCGCCATGGCCAAGCCGGTGTGCACCGTCGACCAACCACGCAGTTCCTGGAAGTACAGCGTCGCCAGGAACTGGAACCCCGCGAACGATCCGACGAAGAGCAGCGCGATCACATTGGTACGCACCAGCGTTGCCGAGCGCAGGATATCCAGCCGTACCAGCGGGTTGGTCGAACGACGTTCGTTCACCACGAACAGTGCGAGTAACGACAGGCCCACGGCGAAAACCGCGACGGTCAGCGCCGGACCGTCGCTCGGATGTTCCAGCCGCACAACGCCGTACACCAACATCAGCATCGCACCGGTGATGGCGAAGGCGCCCGGCAGGTCGAAACCGCCCGAAATGCCCTCGGCCGCCTCGGAATCCCGCACCAATGCGATCGCCGCCACCAGGATCACCGCGGAGAGCAGGACCGGCGCGAAGAATACCCATCGCCAGCCCAGCGCCGTGAGCAGTCCGCCGGCCACCATGCCGAGGGAGAATCCACCCGCCGCGATGCCCGCGTAGACGAGCAGGGCCTTATTGCGCGCCGGGCCCTCGGCGAAGTTGGTGGTGATCAACGACAATCCGGCCGGAGCCATGAAGGCCGCGGCGACGCCGGTGACAAAGCGAGCCGTCAACAGCATCCAGCCTTCGGTCGCGAATCCACCCAATCCGGAGAACAGTAGGAATACCGTGAGCCACAGCAGGAACATGCGTCGCCGCCCCAGCAGGTCGGCGGCGCGACCGCCCAGCAGCATGAATCCGCCGTAACCGAGCACGTATGCGGAGACGACCCCGCTGAGCATCCCGGTGGAGAGGCCGAGATCGGCGCGGATCGACGGAAGTGCGACGTTCAGCATCGCGACATCGATCCCCTCCAGGAAGATCGCTCCACACAAAACCGCGAGCACTGACCAGGCGCGGCCGGACATCTCGGTGAAGACCGCCGGTCTCGAATTCGACATCGTATGACTCCCAACAGATGTGGTTACCGATCGTGAGGTCGGTTCCCTCTTGATACTGGCGTCGAGTTTTCGGCAGAATCCCTGATCATGGAAGACGGCACTTCGAAGTCACTCGGTCACTGCGGGGATACCGCGGCGGACTACGACGTTCTGCAGTGGGACACCCGGGTCGACTGTGAGGTCCGCCAGATCCTGGACCGGGTGGCCGATAAATGGTCACTGTTGGTCATCGCACTGCTCGACCAGCGCAGCCTGCGTTTCAGTGAACTCAAGCGAAAAATCGATGGCGTGAGCCAGCGCATGCTCACGCGCACGTTGCGGCATCTGGAACGCGACGGGCTGATCGAGCGCACGGTGTATCCAACGGTGCCGCCTCGAGTGGATTACGCACTGACCCCACTCGGCGCCAGCCTCCATACCACCATCAAGGCGCTGGTGGTATGGACCGAGACCCATCAGCACGAAATCGCCACGGCGCGTGACTCTTACGATCTCCGCACCCGCGAGGCCGAGGCCCTTCAACACGTATCGGCCTGATCCCGCACGTCTGGCGATTACGCGATGTAGGCGTGGCACAGCCGGTCGGGGGCTCGGTGTGAGCCGAGCCCCCGAGCCGGGTTCTTCAGTGGTGGGCGAAGCTGATCGCGGGGAGTGCCTTGCGTAGCCAGGCGGGGGACCACCAGGCGGCGTGTCCGGTCAGCCGCAGCAGAACCGGCAGCAGGACCAGGCGCACCGCGAAGGCGTCCAGCAGTACGGCGACGCCCAGGATGATGCCCATTTCCTTCGGTGGGAGCGGGTCGGCGAGGGCGAAGGTGAAGAACACTGCGACCATGACCGCCGCGGCGGCGAAGATCACGCGTCCGGAGTGGGCCATGCCGTCGACCTGAGCGATCTCGGGGTCGTTGGAGTGCTCGTAGTGTTCCTTCGCGGTGGCCAGCAGGAACACCGTGTAGTCCATGGCGATGGCGAAGATCATGGCGAAGAAGAACACCGGTCCCCAGCCGTCCAGGAAGCCCTGCGGGGTGAAGCCGAGCAGACCGGCGCCGTGTCCGTCCTGGAAGATCAGCTTGGCGACGCCGAACGCCGCGGCGGTGGACAGCAGACTGACCGCGGTGCCCAAGGCGGCGATCAACGGGGCTTGGAGGGCGATCAACAGCAGCGCGAATCCGAGAATCAGGATGATTGCGACGATGATCGGCAGGTATTCGTCGAGCGCGTGCTGCAGGTCCAGGTTTTCCGCGGGCGCGCCGCCGACCAGTGCGGCCGAAGGCAACTCGGTGCGCAGTCGATCCAGGATCTCGCCCAGGTGCTGGTCGGAGGGATCGACTGTCGGCAGGGCCTGCATCATCACCAGGCCGCTGCCATCGCGAGTGGGTTGCGGTGGGGTGACCATGCTGATCCCGTCGACCGTTTTCGCGGTCGCCGCGACCTGTGCCGCTTCGTCAGCGGGAGCGATGATCTGCAGCATTCCCGGTGCGCCCGTGCCCATTTGGGCCTGCACCAGTTCGTAGCCTTGGCGCACGGGCGCATCGGCTGGCACGACCTGGATGGACGGCATGGCGACCTTCAGACCTGTTACCGGCACCGCCAGGGCGATCAGCACGATCAGCGCGCCGATGGCGAATGGCCATGGCTTGTCGTGCAGTAGTCGGCCCCAGGCGGCGAATCGCGGCGACCGATGCTGTTGGCGCTTGGCGTGCGGAAGGGCACCGGCATTGACCTTGCCGCCCAAGGCGCCCAGCGCCGCGGGCAACAGCGTCAGGGTGGCCAGCAGCACGAAGGCCACCGCGAGCATGATGCCGACGGCCATGGTCCGGACCGCGGGGGCGGGCACGATCAACACGGCCGACAGACTGACCAGCACCGTAAGCCCGGATAACGCAACGGCTTTGCCCGCGGTGTCCATGGTTTCGGAAACCGCTGCCTTGGTGTTCGGCGCGGTGCCGAGCGCGTCGCGGAAGCGGGCGACGATGAACAGCGCGTAGTCGATACCGAGTGCGAGGGCGAACATCATGGCGAAGTTCATGGCCCACACCGAAATCGGCGTGATGTGGTTGAGCAGCACAAGTCCACCGGCGGAGGCAACCAGTCCGGCGAGGGTGAGCAGTAGCGGTAGTCCGGCGGCGACCAGTGACCCGAATGCCAGCACCATGATGGCCAAAGTGACTGGCCAAGAGAACATTTCGGCCTTCAGCATGGCGTCGTGGTTGGCCTTGTTGAAGTCGCTCCACAGTGCGGACGCACCGGTCGGGTAGACCTCGATTCCGTTGCCGGACAGTGCGGTGAGCGCGTCCTTGTGCTCGTCGACGGCCTTGACCATGTCATCGGTGGAGGCGTTCGCGCCCGCGATGAGGATGCCAGTGTGCCCGTCCCGGCTGATCGACATTCCTGGTTGCGGCGCGATCACCTCGCCGAAGCGCGCATCGCCGGAGAAGATATGGGTGGCCTCGCTCAGCACCCGCTGCACCTGCGGGCTGTCGATCGGCGCGGTGTCGGAGTGCACCACCACCTGTACTGCCGCTGAGGAGTTGCCGCCGAAGTGCTGTTGCGCGAGCTCGCGCACACGCACCGACTCCGACCCGTTGGCCTGCCAGCCGGCCCCGGCGAGGGAATCGAACACGCTGGGTGCGGCGGCGCCGAGAGCGACCAACAGCACCAGCCAGATGCCGAAAACCATCCGGGTGTGCCCGGCCACCAGGGCCCCGAGCCGACCCAGCATGCCGCTGGACCCGCCAGGCGGCGCGGTGTCGTGACGCGGGGAAATCGTCAGAGAGGCGGTCATCACAATTCTCCTTCCATACCCCAGGGGGTATATTGCTACTTAAGGAAGATACCCCTAGGGGTATATTGAGTGCAGAGTGGCCTCGGACATACCGCTGCTGTGGCCTGTTGAGAGGTGGGAAATGAAGGTTGTGATCGTCGGTGGGGTCGCGGGCGGAATGTCTGCCGCGACTCGCCTGCGCAGGCTGATGGAATCGGCGGATATCGTCGTACTCGAGCGGGGCGATCATGTGTCGTTCGCGAATTGCGGTCTGCCCTACTATGTCGGCGGGGTGATTCCGAAGCGGGAATCACTGTTGCTGCAGACCCCGGCGTCGCTGGCGGCGCGGTTCCGGCTGGATGTGCGGGTGCGGCACGAAGTGGTGGCGCTGGACCCGGCGAGCCGGACCCTCACCGTGCGCGAACTGGATTCGGGCCGTGAGTATGCCGAGTCCTTCGACGAACTGGTGCTCAGTACGGGCGCTGCCGCGATTGTGCCGCCGTTGCCGGGTGCTGAACGCGCCCTGGTGCTCCGTGATGTCGCTGATGTCGATCGGCTGGCCGACGCTGCCGGCGATGCGCGCTCCGCGGTAGTGGTCGGGGCCGGTTTCATCGGTGTGGAGATGGCCGAAAACCTGGTGCGACGGGGTGTTTCGACGACCGTGGTCGAACGTGGCTTGCAGGTTCTGGCACCGCTGGATGTCGAGATGGCTGCGCCGGTCGCGGCCGAGATGCGCGAGCACGGGGTCCGGCTGGCGTTGGGCGCCGAGCTGACCCGCATCGACGCCGATACCGTGACACTGTCCGATCAGCATGTGGTTCCGGCTGATCTGGTGGTCATGGCGATCGGGGTGCGCCCGGAAAGCGCACTCGCGCGGGAGGCCGGTCTCGAAATCGGTTCCGGCGGTGGCATAGTCGTCGATGATCGGCTGCGTACCTCGATGCCGCATATCTACGCTGTCGGCGATGTGGTGGTGAAGAAGGATGCTGTCACCGGAGAGTCGACGCTGGTCCCATTGGCCAATGCGGCGAATCGGCAGGGGCGATTGGTCGCGGATGTGATTGCCGGGCTACCGGCCATCGACCCGCCCGCGCAGGGCACCGCGATCCTCGGGATCTTCGACCTCACCGCGGCCATGACCGGATGGAGCGAGAAACGACTGCGCGCCGCGGGCCGCCCATTTCGTGTTCTGCATTCGCATCCACTCGCCCACGCCGGTTACTACCCCGATGCGCGCGCGATGTCGGTGAAATTGCTTGTCGATCCGGACACCGACCGGATCCTGGGTGCGCAGGCCGTCGGCGGTGCGGGCGTCGACAAGCGGATCGACGTACTGACCACCGCGATGGCGGGTGGTATCCCGGCCTCCCGCCTGATGGATCTGGAACTCGCCTACGCACCGCAATTCGGTTCGGCCAAGGATCCGGTGAACATGCTCGGCTATATGGCCGATAATCTGCGCACCGGAGCGATCCGTACGGTGCAGTGGCACGAAATCGACGATGCGATCGCACAGGGATGGCAGACGGTCGACGTGCGATCACGGGAGGAGTACGCCGCCGGCTCCATTCCCGGCGCACGCAACATCCCGCTGGACGAACTCCGCGATCGAGCGGCCGAGATCCCCGCCGGTCCGGTCCTGGTGTTCTGCCAGGTGGGTCAGCGCGGTAACAGCGCCACCCGGTTGCTGACCCAGCTCGGTCGGGACGCGGTCAATCTTGATGGCGGCTACCGAACCTGGCGCGACGCCACTGTCGACCGGACCTGCTAGCCACTGTCGAAGAAAGGAAACAGCAGAATGTGCCAACGAATCGTCTGCCGCAGTTGCGGCAAGCCCGGCTATTCCGGGTGCGGCAATCATGTCGAACAGGTGCTCGGTGATGTGCCGAAGGCGCAGCGATGTTCCTGCGCTGACCAGCCGCGCCGTCGGCGCTAGGCGCAAGGTCGGAGTAAGCCACGCGCAGGGGTGTGCAGACCTGGACGCAGGGTGCTGCGCAGTGCATCGCGAACTATGTCTTCGTCGACGATGCCGGCCATGTATCGCGGTCGGGCCGCGAACTGCGCCAGCATCCGCAAACGCGACGAGGCCAACGGCTGCAGCGCCCCAGCCTGCCGCTGAGCGCATGTGCTCGCTACTGGCTGGCCGATCGATGAGGCATGGCCGGATCCCGACAAGGAGGGGGTCAGCCGACCACGAGCTGTTCGGCGGGTGGTCGGCGGGCCGAGTGTTATGCCAGGTCGGTGGCGATGATCTTTTCGATATTGCGTTCCGCGAGGCCGCTGATCGTCAGGAAGGGATTGACGCCGGTGCTGCCCGGAATCAGCGATCCATCGATGACGTACAGCCCGGAGTACCCGTTGAGGCGGCCGTAGTTATCGGTGGCCTGTCCGAGTAGACAGCCGCCGAGGGGGTGGTAGACGAAGTCGTCGCCCCAGACCTTGTAGAGGCCGAACAGATCGGTCCGATAAATCGTGCCCGCCTTGGAATTGATGGCATCGAATACGCGTTTCGCCGCATCGATCGACGGCTGGGTGTAGGACGCCTGCCAGGACAGATCTACGCCGCCGGTGGACGAGTTGTAGGTGAACTCGGCGCGGTTGGGGTTCTTGGTGATCGCCAGGTAGAGATTCACACCGTTCTCGGTACTTGTTGGGAACGGGGCGATTTCGGCGAATACCGGACCATGGGTATCGGCCCAGTTGTCGATGCCCATGCAGGGAATCGCGGATTGCAGCGCGCCGGTCAAATCCAGTCCGGCCCGACCGACCATCACATTGCCGTTATTGCCCCAACCCGTGCCGACCGAATCGGCCAGATTGGGCAGCTTGCCCAATGCCTTCATGGTCACGAGCAACTTGCTGGTGCCGACGCTGCCCGCTGCGAAGAAGACCTTGTCCGCGGTGACGGTCTTGGTCGCCACGGTATTGCCGAGCACGTCGAGCTGTGTGATGACCACCGTGTAGCCGCTCGCGGCCGGTGCCACGCTGGTGACCTTGTGCAGCGGGGAGATGCTCAGCTTGCCGGTCGCGGCGGCCACCGCCAGGTAGGTCTTGTCGAGCGAACGCTTTCCGTGGTTGTTGCCATAGATCACCTCACCGCCCAGCGCCGAGCGCGTGACGCTATTCGCCTGCTCCTGCTGCATATAGTTGAAGTCGTAGACATTGGGCACGAATGTCGTTGTGTAGCCGGCATTATTGGCGGTTGTGCGACTGGCCCGCGCGTATTTGTAGCATTCGGCGGATTCGAACCAGGCCGAGTCGACATTATTGACGCCGAGCGCGGCCTGCGCCCGGGGAAAGTAGGTGGAGTACATCGCCGTCGCGTCGACTGACGGCAGGATCTGTTGGAAGTAGTCCTGTTTCGGCAGTGGCGCCATACCGCCGTTGACCAGTGAGCCGCCGCCCACCCCACGGCCCTGATACACCCGGGTGGCCGCGAAATTCTCCGAATCGAGCACGCCGGCGTCACTGGGGCTGATATCTCGGTTGATATCCGCCCCGACGAAATGGCTGATCGGCTGATCGGTCCTGGTCCGGAACCAATACGAGCGCTCGTCGGGATTGATCATGGTGCAGAAGACTTTTCCGTCCGAGCCGGGCGTGGTCCAGTTCTGTCCCATCTCGATCATCGCCACCTGCTTACCCGCCTGGCACAGGCGCAGCGCGGCGACCGCGCCGCCGTAGCCGCTGCCGATGATCAGATTCGGCACGTGATCCCCGTTACCGATGGGTGCCGCTGATGCCTTGGCGGTCCACGCGGCCGGGCTCAGCGCCATCGCTCCGGCCGCAATTGCAGTGCCCGCCAAGAATTTCCGGCGATTAATTCCTTGGCGAACGCCGGTGTTGGCCGAGGGGCGTCGGTCGTACATGAGCGAAACCTTCCGATGTGAGGCGTAGAAGAGTGCCTCGAGTCGGCAGACTGTAACAGGTTCTATTTGGCCATTCGGGCGAATTCTGATGTTGATGTGTCATACCGTGCGCGAGGGCGTGAACCACCCAATAGTGTTGGCCCGCAAAGCACTTCGATCGCTGCATCGATGCCTGTCGAGATATCGGAAACGCCGCGGTCGAATATGCAGCGGTGAACTTGTCAGAACGTGTTGCTGAAACCGGCGCCGGACCGGTCCGCGGCGACTCGGCGGGCACGTGTTCGGTTCAAGCACCGGGCGGTGCTACTCGGCACCGATCGCAACGAGTTGGAGCGTCGAGCATGATCAGCGGACCGGTATCGGCCAGCGGATCACGAGTCCAGATGTCGGCTGCGTAGCCGGTACTCGAACACACCACGCGGTTCACCTGGCCCGAAATACTCGTCATCATGTTCGACGAATTCGAACCCGGCCCGCTTGAACAGGTTCGCCGCTGGCTCGTTGTCGGGTCGCACCGTCAGATAGACAACCTCGGCCCCATCTGTCCGGCACTGCTGCAGCATATGGCCCAACAGTGCCGGACCGTAGCCTTTACCCTGGTGCTGCTCGGCCACCGCGAATGTGAATAACAGGACCCGGCCCGCTTTCCGGAGTGTCAGCGCATAACCGATCACATTGTCGTCCAGTTCCGCGACCAGCCAGTCGGACCCGTGCAGGTCGTACAGTTGGCGCAGCATCAGATACAGATACGGCTCGGCGAACACCTCCGCCTCGATGGCCGCGATATCTTCGATTTCGGCAAAGCGTGCCTGCCGGTATTCCGGCTGCGGCGCTCTTACGATGTCCATGAGTTTTCCTGGTGCCGGGGCATATGCGGTCGCGGACCACTGCACCGAGAACGATACGCGGCCGACCCGCGCCCGGAGAACGTCAGTGGATCGGGTGCGACGGCACGTTCGTTGGTCCGTGTAGATTGCTTGCGCGCCACTGTTTTCGGTTGTGGTCGGCCAGCATGTCGCGTGGGCTTCGTTGTGAGAAGTCCACACAGCTCTGAACTGAAATTCCGCTGCGACATGGTCTGGCTCGTCGGTGTTGAGTGTAGAAGGGGTCAGATGTCGAGTCTTCGAGCTGTTGTCGTTGCGAGCGTGCTGGGTTGCGCGCTGCTGGTGGGGTCGGCGCCCGCATCCGCCGACCCGACCGACGACCCGGCGGCACCAGTGTCGCCCGGCCCGTCCGACCTGCAGCGATGGATCAATACCGATATCCCCGCGCCCGCGCTCCCACCCGTGGTGTCCCAGTCGTCCGGTGAGGTGCCCCCGGACTTGGCGGCGTTGTGGCAGGCGGTGCGGCCGGCGCCGTCGGGGGATCGGATGTTCGACGAGTGGCCGGATGGGCTCGGTGGTCTCGCTCCCGGCGATATCGTCGAATGGCGTGATGTGACAGAGACGTCCGCACAGCTGGCGATGGTGCCGATTCAGCGGGCGATCCTGCTGAAGTTCCGGACAACGGACGCCTCGGGCAAGCCATCCTTCGGCACCGCGACAGTGGTGATTCCTGCCGCCGCCTGGACCGGTCCGGGAGATCGGCCGGTCTTGGTGAATGCCCTGCCGATCAATTCGCTCGGTCTCAGTTGCACGCCGAGCTACGCGATGGCGCACGGGTGGCATTCCAATTTCAATTCGGGTGATCTGATTCCGCCGAATACGGCCTGGGCGCTCAGTCGCGGCTATGCGGTGCTGATTCCCGATCACGAGGGTCCGTTGATGGCCTACGCCGAACCGATGGTCGCCGGGCATGTGCTGCTGGATTCGATTCGCGCGGTGCGCGGTATGCTGCCGACCGAATTCACGGGCAGCCGTTTCGCGATAACCGGGTATTCCGGTGGCGCGATCGCATCGTATGCGGCCGCGATGCTGCTCGACGAATACGCGCCGGAACTATCCGGTGTGGTGGTCGGGGCGGCCGTGGGTGGACTGGTAACCGACTATCGAATGGTCGCCGAGCACTTCAACGGAAACATGGCCTCCGGCATTCTGCTGGTAGTCGCGCTGGCAATGAGCCGGGAGCATCCGGAGGTTCTCGGCTATATGAATCATCTGGCGCAGTGGGCGGCGACCTCGCCGATCAAGGACACCTGCGGCGCCACCAACGGCCCGCTCGGCGTGGTCGGCATCCCGATCGATGTCGCCGCCAATATCAGCGACCCGCTGCGCAGCGATATTGCCGACCAGATCTTCGCGCGCCTCAACCTGACCGACCGTAAATCGGGCGCGCCGCTCTATATCTATCACGCCGCCAACGACATCTGGATCCCGCGCGAGAACGGCGACGGTCTCTATCGGGACCAGTGCGCGCGCGGCATTCCGGCGGTGCACCGCACCGAACCCGGCGAACACGTCATCGCCCTGTTCACCGGCTTTCCCGGGGAGACCGACTGGATCGACGGACGTTTGCGCGGCGAGCCCGCCCCCAGCGAATGTGCAGCGCCACCTCGGTGAGTGCGGATCGGCGGCCATCGTGGTGAGATGCCGCTGAGACTGCGGCGATGACGGTCTCGCACAGAGCGCTTGATCCCACGAGCGCGGGACCGTCGTCGCGGCCGGTTAATACAGCAAGACGGTCTGCCGTCCGATGAAGCCTGGAGAGCGACACATAGGGCCGTCAGGTCGGGCGGGGTGCGGTGCCGCCTGGGAAGGTGGCGACGCGGACGCCCGCGTATTCGGCCTGGACCTTGTAATAACGGTCGGTCGGGCCGTAGGCCGCGTAGAAGACGAAGCCGCGGGCGTCGGGGTCCGTGAATGGTGCATCAGCGACGAAACGAGCCAGGACCGGGTCGAGGTGCGTTGGGAAACTCGATGGTTCGCAGCGCACCGGGAAACAGATGCGTTGCATCTGGGGTGAGGTCCAGGAGAAGGTGCGGTAGAGGTTGAAGGTGCGGGCGAGTAGGGCCAGTTCGGTGTCGGTGGGCGTGGTGAAGTCGAGTTCGGCCAGGATTCCGGTGATATCCGCGGGTGCGAGGTGGCCGGGCTCGAAGACATTCGAGTAGAGGTTCATCGTGCGGGCGTCGAAATCCACTGCGAGAATCCCGATTCGGCCGCCGTAGCCGGACAGGTGATCGGCATGGGCGCGGGCTGACTCTGGAATTCCGGCAAAGCCGAGTACCCGCTCCACGCTGAGCAATTCGGGAAAGACCAGCCAGATCTTCTGCACCCCACTGGCGAGTGCGAGATCGACACCCGAGCTGACCGACACCTCGGCCGAGATCTCGGCCAGCAACTGCTCCATCGGATGTCCGGTGTAGGTGAGAAGTCCTGCGCCACACAGTTTCTCGATGAGCTCGGTCGGCTCGCCCTGGTGCATCACCCGAGCATTGACCGTACGCTCGTGCACCGGATGTGTGGTGGTGCGCACGCCGACGACGGAGTTGGTCCACAGCTCACCCAGTGTTTCCAGTACTGGATCGGCGATCGCGGGGTCGTAGCGAACCTCGGCCAGGCGCGCATACTCTCGCAGATCCGTCCGGAGTTGATCGAGTGTCCTTGCGCTCATGACGTTTATCGTCCCGGAAACGACCGCCCGATCGCAGCCCTTCGCATGATCTTGCGGCCGGTGTCATGGGTGGACCGCGGTCACACGGCATGCGCGGGTCGTCATTGCCGAAGTCGTTGTGGATGTGACGTGGGACGTGCCCGCCGCGTAGGGAACGATCAGTTTGCGGTATTCGAACGGGCCTGGTAGATCTCGCCACTCGGCGATTTCAACGGCATGTCACCGGGGTGCGGTAGGTTCCGGCCGTGGCTCTGAACTGGAAACTGGTCATCGACACCAGAAACGCCCCCGCCCTCGCCGACTTCTGGGCCGCGGCCCTGGAGTACGAGGTAGAAGACCCCAGCGCCCTCATCGAACAACTACTGGCCGCCGGCCACCTCACCGCGGACGCGGTCGTCGAACACCACGGCCGCAAAACCTTTCGCGGCTACGCCGCCATCCGCCACCCCGACGACCCATTCGACCCGACCAGCGGCGTCGGCCGAGGTCGCCGCCTGCTCTTCCAAGACGTTCCCGAAGCCAAATCCGGCAAGAACCGCCTGCATATCGACATCCACAGCACCCCCGGCACTCTCGACGCCCTCGTCACACGCTTGGAAGTGCTGGGGGCAACCCGCGTCCGCGAGATCGATAGGGGACCCGCAGGTCATTGGTGGATCATGCGCGATCCCGAAGGCAATGAATTCTGCGCCGCATAGCGTCCCGCCGAGTGCTGATTCACTCCGGACATGACCCAGACCGCACACGCCTCGCTGACCGGCGGCCGATACCGACGTCCTGGATGACCACGATCAGCGACATCGGCCACGGCCAGCGAGATCGGTTCAGAAGGTGAACTGGCTGCCGTAGGCGGTGGTCTGCACAGTCCCTGCTGGGGTACTCACCGTGGCGGTGACGAAGGGGACGGCCGATGCCGGTGAGGCGCACTGGGCGACGTTCAACGCGGCGTTGTTGAAAATGAAGTGGTATGGGAACACGGTCTTTTCGTCCAGGTCTGCCGTCACTGTCGTGACTGTGGTGATCTGGCCCGGTGCCAGGGTGGCCTCCAGGACCTCTGTCACGCCCAGAGCCCCGCCGACGGATGGTGCGAGGCCCACGGTGGGCGCGTTGACCGGGGTACTCGTCTGGGTATTGGTGGGAGTCTCAGGGGTGGTGGTGGCACTCGCAGGGGTGGTGGTGATTACCGGAGGGGTGGTGATAACTGGAGGGGTGGTGGTGATTACCGGAGGGGTGGTGACTACCGGAGGGGTGGTGATAACTGGAGGGGTGGTGATAACTGGAGGGGTGGTGATTACCGGAGGGGTGGTGGTGATTACCGGAGTGGTGGGGACCGGAGGGATAGTGCTGGGAATCGTATGGGTGGTGCTGGGAGTGGTGGGGGTGGTGCTGGTACTCGTAGGGATGGTGCTGGCAATCGGCCTTGTGGGTGGGGATGTCGGCGTTGCACTCGGCGGGGTGCCCGTGCTCGGCAGGCTGACGGGGGCTGAAACGTTCGACGGGGTGAAAGAGAAGGAGGGGGAGATACTGGCCAACAGCCCTTGATTGGGTTCGATTCCGACGGTGACGCCGCCGGCCACACTGATCCCACAGCCGAGCAGGAAGCCTGCGACGGCCTGGCCGCCTGTTACCCCATCGCCTTCCACGTTCAGCGCGAAGTCGCCGGACAACTGCGCGGCACGCGCGAACGTCATGAGGAAGTTCGGAGTCCGGTCGCCGGCTGGGTCCACTCGGACGTTGACTACCGATGCCGTCAGATGAATCCCTGCACCGGAAATGTCCGCACCGGGCGGCGGCTGGGCTCGGCTCGGCTCGACGCCACCAGGCCATGGAGCTACAACAGCCAGCGTGGCCGCGACCACACCGGTCGCGATAACGACGAATGGAGGTCGCATACCTGATCCTATTTCGAATCGGATGTACATCAACGGCGGCGAAATCGCATTAACGGACCTGCATGGCTAACAACTGGCAAGCATAGCGGGATATCGGTCCAGCGCATCGAGGTCGCAGGGCGTGTCGCGCGCCGCCTGGGCGTAGCCGCAGATTTGCCGGGAACACACGGGATTTGACAAGGCCGAGAATGGCGCCGAGTGCGAGGGCGGAGGTGCCGGTCAGCCAGTTGGTGAGTTCGCTGGTGATCGCGGCGAGCGGCTTGCTGAGCACGATGAACATCAACGCGCCGACTATCAGTGCGGCGAAATGACAACAACCGGCATGAGTCCGCGCGCCCATTGCGGGGCAGGCAGTTTCGTGATCCATAGCGCGGCGAATCCGGCGATCAGACCATCGACGAGTCCGCCGAGGAATCCGGCACCGACGAATACGGCGACCGCACCGGCGGTGAATCCCCTGCGAGACCTGGTCGAGCCGCGGTTGCGTCACGATTGCTGGTTTGCTGCTTAATGATCCAGCGAACTCGAGCGAAACGGTTTGGGTGTTGGCGCGATCTGGTGAATATGGCCACCGACACCATGAATCTCGCCGAGCGGCGTCAAGCGTTCCGTCGACTCGTCGCCGTCTGCCACGTAGTCAATCGGCTGGTAGAGCTAGCCGAAACAGAATCATCCGAATCACTGATCGTGCAGGCGCACACCACACGCTGGGCGCTCCAGGATCTGGTGCTCGACATGGTGGCGGTCGAGTCGCGCGGGCGTGCCTGAGTCGGAAACGGCAGGGCCGCAGTAAAAGTCAGCTCGTCGATACGCACGGGACGGGTCAAGCAAACGACCCGCCGCGACCAGGGATCGGGCAGGCATCGGCCGCCTCGGCGACAACCTGCGGTTCGGTTGCTGCCGCAGGGCGTTCCCCGCGCTCCCAGCCCGCGCCCGTCACGGGTTCGGTCGCGGCCAGCGCGACGAGCTCATTGTCATCGAAAACCCTTCCATGACTGAGGAATCGAAACCCTTCCGGCGATTCCAGACTGAAGCCCGAACCCCGGCCCGGCACGACATCGAGCACGAGCTGGGTGTGCTGCCAGGCGGCGAACTGCGGTCCCGAGATCCACACCGGCGCAATATCGTCCGGCTCCGGCGCGGTAGTCGGCAACTCATCGACCAGCAACCGCAGATCCAGCAGTCCGAGCAGCACGTCGTGGTCGCCGACGATGAATTCGCCTGCGGGATAACACATCGGGGCCGATCCGTCGCAGCAACCACCGGACTGGTGCAGCATGAGCGGCCCGTGCCGCCCGCGGAGGCGACGGAGCAGGTCCATCGCCGCCGCGGTGGCGCGCACGCGCCGGGGGAGTGCGGTCATCAGAAGAAGCCTTGTGCCTTCGACGCGTAGCCGACCAGCAGGTTCTTCGTCTGCTGATAGTGGTCGAGCATCATGCGGTGGTTCTCGCGACCGATACCGGACTGCTTGTAGCCGCCGAACGCGGCATGCGCCGGGTACTGGTGGTAGGTGTTGGTCCACACCCGTCCGGCCTGGATATCTCGTCCGGCCCGGTAAGCCACCGAACCGTCGCGCGACCACACGCCAGCGCCGAGTCCGTAGAGGGTGTCATTGGCGATCTTGATGGCTTCGTCGTAATCCGCGAACGAGGTTACCGAGACGACCGGTCCGAAGATCTCCTCCTGGAAGATCCGCATCGAATTGCTGCCCGCGAAAACCGTTGGCTGCACATAGTATCCGCCGGCCAGATCGCCGCCGAGGTCGGCGCGCTCGCCGCCGGTGAGCAGCGTCGCGCCCTCACCCTTGCCGATTTCGAGGTAGGACAGGATCTTTTCGAGCTGATCATTGCTGGCCTGCGCGCCGATCATGGTTTCGGTATCGAGCGGATCGCCCTGCCGCACCGCCTTGGTGCGCACCACGGCCGCGGCCAGGAATTCGTCGTAGATGTCGGCCTGGATGAGCGCGCGTGACGGGCAGGTGCAGACCTCACCCTGATTCAGCGCGAACATGGTGAAGCCCTCGAGCGCCTTGTCCTGGAAGTCGTCATTGGCGGCGAGGACATCGCTGAAGAAGATGTTCGGGCTCTTACCGCCGAGTTCCAGCGTGACCGGAATCAGATTCTGCGAGGCGTACTGCATGATCAGGCGACCGGTAGTGGTCTCGCCGGTGAAGGCGATCTTCTTGATTCGCGGGCTGGAGGCCAGCGGCTTACCCGCCTCGACACCGAAACCGTTGACAATATTGACCACACCGGGTGGCAGCAGATCGCCGATGAGGCCGATCAGGAACATGATCGACGCTGGGGTCTGCTCGGCGGGCTTGAGTACGACCGCATTACCGGCGGCGAGTGCGGGCGCGAGCTTCCAGGTGGCCATCAGAATCGGGAAGTTCCACGGAATGATCTGGCCGACTACACCGAGCGGCTCGTGGAAGTGGTAGGCGACGGTATCCGCGTCGATCTGCGACAGCGAACCCTCTTGTGCCCGAATGGCGCCGGCGAAGTACCGGAAATGGTCGATGGCCAGCGGGATATCGGCGGCCAGGGTTTCCCGGATCGGCTTGCCGTTGTCCCAGGCCTCCGCGAGCGCGATCGCGTCGAGATTCTCCTCGATGCGATCGGCGATCTTGTTGAGGATGACGGCGCGTTCGGCGGCCGAGGTCTTGCCCCAGGCGGGTGCGGCGGCGTGCGCGGCATCGAGGGCGAGTTCGATGTCCTCCGCGGTGCCGCGCGCAACCTCACAGAACGGCTGACCCGTTACGGGAGTTGGATTTTCGAAGTACTGCCCCTTGACGGGCGCGACCCATTCGCCGCCGATCCAGTTGTCGTATCGGGTCTGGAACGACATGGCAGCGCCGGGTGTGCCTGGACGGGCGAAGACGGTCATCGAATGCTCCTCGATCTGCTGACTTTCCTGTGTCAGGTGTGATCCGGAACACTAATCGGGTCCATGTTGCACGACAGTTGCAAGAAACTGGTCAGATGCCCAATTTGCGATCGAGTAGTTGTAATTGCGTCTTCACCTGGGCATACAGCGAGGACTGCCGGTCCAGGGAGTAGAGGTAGGCGGTCCACGCCGCAATGTCCTCGCGGCCGTCGACCGAAGCGGTCCAGCGGGCGAGCAGGCGGCGATCGCCGGCTGCCAACAGGGCTGCGCGCAGACGTCCGCGCAACTCGACGCGCAAATCATCGATGCCCGGCGCGAGCGAGCGGGGCAGGATCGGGCCGGGGTAGGCGCGCAACGCCGCTGACGCGTCGCCGCGGGCGAGTGCGCGTCGCACCTCGTCGACATCGGTATCGAGATCCATCAGCAGCCGGTAGGGACGAGAGCCGAGACCCTTGGCGCCCAACATCTTCCGCACCCGCGACATTTCCGCGCGCACCGTCACCGGATCGAGTTCGGATTCGTCGAGCAGCATGGCGAGGTGGTCGGCGCGCAGTCCCTCCGGGTAATCGGCCAGCAGCAAAAGGATTTCGGCATGGCGTTGCGATACGCGAATGCGCTCACCATCGCGGATCAGAGTCGGCTGGGCCGGACCGAGCACCTCGAGGCGTGCCGTCGTCGACGCGACCGGTTTCGGTGCGTCGAGCATGAGCAGTCGCAGTTCGGATTCCGCGGCCAACACCGTCGCTCGGATCAGTGACAAGACTTCGGGTGCCGCGACGCGGGGTCCGCCGGTGATGTCGATAGCGCCGATGATCCGGTCGGTGCGCGGATCATGAACGGGCGCAGCGGAACAACTCCATTCGTGCACTACGCGACTGAAGTGTTCGGCCCCGAAGATCTGCACATGATGATCGAGGGCGAGTGCGGTGCCGGGGGCATTGGTGCCGACCCGGTCCTCACTCCAGTCCGCACCCTCGACGAAGTTCATGGCCAGCGCCCGGTCCTTGACCTTGGAATCGCCCTCGACCCACAGCAATCGGCCCTCGGCATCGCTGATCGCGACAAGTAGTCCGGCCTCGGCGGCATCCTCGACGAGCAGTTTGCGCACCACCGGTCGGATCAGCGCGGTGGGATGTGTGGCCCGATGCCGTTGCAGCTCCAGGCCATCGAGGTCGACACCGGCGCCGAAGCGGTCCGGGTCGACGCCATTGCTGCGGCTGCGTCGCCAGGAATCCAGCACCACTGGGCGCACCGGATCGATCGGCAGCCGGTCGTCGCCTTCGATGAAACAGCGATGCGCGCAGGACACCTGTCGCGCCAATCGCACGAGGTCGTCGTCCGGTCGAACGGCCACCCAGGGGTTGCCGTGCGCTGCTGTGCTCAATCGGTGTCCTTTGTGTCGGCCCCTATCCACTGTAACGCCGGTCACATGCCGGATGGGTGCGGGTGCCCGCTCGGCACGCGGGCAGAGCAGTCGACGTAGGCTGGCTGTGTTCTGCGCAGGCGGCACGGACGCGCCTGCGGTCGCGCATCATGCTCATCGCTTCCGCACAACGACTGGAGTCACGTCTCTTGACCACGCCAGAGTCGGCAACCACCTCCCGCTTCTTCCCGGTCACGCACGGATCGCCGATCGATACCGATGGTCCCCGAATCTCGCTCTACTCAACGGAATTCGCCGCGAACCCGCATCATGCGTACCGTGAGATGCGCAAGCGATACGGTTCATTGGTGCCGGTGGAGTTGGCTCCCGGAGTACCCGCGACCCTGGTGATCGGCTACTACACCGCGCTGCGGATCCTCAATGATCCCGACCATTTTCCGGCCGATTCGCGAAACTGGCAGCAGGGCGTTCCCAAGGACTGCCCGGTGCGGCCGATGCTCGAATGGCGTCCGGCCGCAATTCGTTCCAGCGGCCGCGAGCACGCCCGCTACCGGGAGGCGACCGTCGCGGGCCTCGGTGTCATCGATTTGTTCGAGTTGCATTCCACCGTGGAGCGGATCGCCATTCCGCTGATCAATACCTTCTGCCAGAACGGCACGGCGGATCTGGTCGGGCAGTACGCATTGCCGCTGTCCTTCGCGGTGATCAACGCAATACTGGGGTGCCCGCAGGAGATCGGCCGGCGTGCCGCGGCCGGTATGGCCGCGCTCATGGAGGGCGCGGACGCGGCGGTCGAGGGCAACAAGATGGTCGCCGATGCCATGTTCGAATTGGTCTGCCTCAAGCGCGACAGACCGGGCGACGATATCGTCTCCGGGCTGCTCGCCCATCCGGCGAACCTCGACGACGCCGAAATGATCCACCAGGTCCTCAGCCTGTACGCCGCCGGTATGGAACCGACCCAGAATCTGATCGTCAATACGCTGCGACTGATGTTGACCGACACCAGGTTCGGTGGCGGCATTCTCGGCGGCACCATGTCCACGCGCGATGCGTTGGATGAGGTGCTGTTCACTGATCCGCCGCTATCGAACTACTGCATCACCTTCCCGAAGCAGCCGGTTCTGATCGAGGGTGTGTGGTTGCCCGCGCATCAGCCGGTCGTCATCAGCATGACCGGCTGCAATAACGATCCCGCGATCACCACCGGCGAGTACACCGACAACAGCTCGCATCTGGCGTGGAGCGTTGGCCCGCACGCCTGCCCCGCCCGCTCGATCGCAACTCTCGTCGTGCAGGACGCGATCGATCAATTGCTGGACGCCTTACCGGAAATGCGGCTGGCCATCCCCGTCGAGGAATTGGAATGGCGGCCGGGCGCGTTCCATCGCGCCCTGGTGTCCCTTCCGGTCGTCTTCCCCGAATCCCCTCCGCTGCAAGTCTTCTGAGGCGCCCTCGGGAAGAGCCTTGGCAACGACCGCAAGGTCTTTCCGCATTTCGGCGGGTGACCGATCAGCTCACCGGTGCTGTTGGTCCACCGACTCGGTCAGTCGACGCAGCGCCTGGACGACGAAAGGCCATGCGGTCGAATCGGGATCGATGAGTTCGAAATGTCCGATTCCGGGTAATTCGACGAGTTCGGCGCCGGATTTCGTGCTATACCCGCGCGCCATTTCGATCGGCAGGCGTTGGTCCCGATCACCGTGCACGACAATGATGGGGATGTCGGCGGTATCGAGCGCCGAGGGGTCGGTGGCGGCGTAGCGCTCGGGAAATTCCTCCGGCCCGCCGCCGAGCAATTCGGCGACCGCGCCATTGCCATTGCCGCGCTGGTAGGCGTCCACCAGGTTCGCCGCCGGTGCCAGGGCCACGACACCGGCGACTTGCGGCGCCGTCTCGGTGCGCCAGGCGCTTTCGCTCGGCAGCCGATGCCGCGCTGCCGCCCACAGCGCCAGATGTCCGCCTGCGGAATGTCCGATGTAGACGATGCGGTTCCGATCGATGCGGCCCGGCCGGGTGTCCTCGATCAATTCGGGTAGCAGATCGAGTGCCCGCGCGACATCGTCGAAGGTAGTCGGCCACCCGCCGCCAGCGCCGACCCGGCGATACTCGAGGTTCGCGACCGCATAGCCCAGTGCGGCCAGTGCCCGCGCCTCCGGCTGGGCATGCTCTCGGTCGATCTGTGCGCGCCAGAATCCGCCGTGCAGCACCACGACGAGCGGTGCCCGGCCGTCTGCGGCGGGCAGGTACAGATCTGCCACCTGGTCGCGGTGTGGGCCGTAGGCGATGGAATCCATCGAACCCGCTTACAGGTTGAAGAAGATCTGTCGCAGGATCAGCGCGACGATGAAGACCACCGTGAACGCCAAATCGATGGATAGCCCGCCCAGCCGGACCGGGTGCAGGTACTTGCGCACCGGCGCGATTACCGGTTCGGTGGCGGTGTGGCTCAGGTCCCGGGCGCGATTCACCCACTGAGGGTGGCGGCCATCGGCGAGTACCCCTACCCAATCGAATACCAGCCTGGCCAGCAGCAGGAGGATGAATACCGTCAGGGCGAACCCGAGCAAGGTGCCGATAAGACTCATGTCGAACTCCTTCCAACTACCAGTATCAACGGTCCGAACCGGTTGGGAAGTGTCCCATTCGTCGGGTTCTCAGCCGACTATCAGGTCGGTTAGCCTGTCTCGATGCGTCGATCCCTCCGATATCTGCCGATTGCCGTCCTGTCGACCCTGAGCTGGCTACTCGCCACCGGACCCGTCGCGAGCGCACAGGATGCGTCCCACCTGATCACCGTGCAGCAGTCCGGCGTGCTGCGGGTCTGCACCCCCGGCGACTACCCGCCCTACACCCTGCGCGAAGACGACGGCACCTACCGTGGCGTCGACATCACCCTCGCCGCCGACCTCGCTGCGACATTGCATGTTGTCCCGCAATGGGTTCCGACCACCTGGTCTACCCTTACCGACGACTTCCTCGCACGCTGCGATATCGCCGTCGGCGGCATCTCCGACACCCCGGCTCGTCGCGTCGTCGCCGATTTCTCCATCCCCACCTCCATCGACGGCAAAACCCCTGTCGTTCGCCGCGCCGACGCCGGGAACTACGCCACCGTCGACCAGATCAACCGCCCCGAGGTCCGCGTCATCGTCAATCGCGGCGGCACCAACGAGGCCTTCGCCCGCGCCAACTTCCCCGAGGCCCAACTCACCATATGGCCCGATAACCTCACCATCTACGACCAGCTCGAACAGCACAACGCCGACGTCTTCGTCACCGACTCGGTCGAAGGCCGTTACCGCCAACGCACCCACCCCACCCTCCAGGTCCTGCACCCCGACACCCCCTTCGACTCCGCCCCCAAGGCATACCTTCTCCCCAAGGGCGACACCATCTTCAACACCGTCGTCAACACCTGGCTCGAATCCGAAATCCGCACCGGCAGAAGCAATCAGCTGTTGACCGACTGGATCGGCTGATCGTTCCGCGTGCCTGCATTCGGCCGGGCGCACTGAGACCTCAGGCGCCGGCCGAGATTCCGGCTCGGTCCTGGCCCTCAGTGCCTCACCTAGAGGTTCGAGATAGAGCCTCTCGCACGGGAGCCGCGGATAGCCGCTGGCATCACCGAGGTCCATGGTGACCGCATCGGCGTAGTGGCGTGCCTGGTGTTCGCGCATGAAAACCAGGGCGGCGGTGAGGCAGGCGGTGAAGTCGAATCGTGCTCCGTGCAGGAATACGCTGAGGTGCACATCGGGCTCGCCCGGGTTCGGAGAGGTGTTCGTGCTCATGGCATTTCGCGATCTTCAACCCGGGTCGGCAGGACGTCGATGCGATCCTGTTTATCCATGTCGCGGTAGTCGGTGCACCAACCGTTCTCATCCACCTCGACTATTCCAGTGGCGCAGTGACACAGCGTGACACCGTCGACCGGAGCGATCGCCAATTTCTCGGGCGTGTGCTCGTGAAAGACTTCGAGTAGCGCCACGACAGATGGCGCTATCTCTGTGTTTTCGTGCCGCTCGATATCATTCATCGAATATCACTCCGATGGTGTCGACTGCGTGGTCGGGCCTCCGCTGTGCGGGCCGGTATGGTCCTGAGCACGCGCGGATCGCATCGACCACCACGAGCCCGGATGGCCGGAATGCACATCGGGGTGGTTCGATCCAGCGTCGGAACTGTGCGCCTTTGTCGAGGGGTGATGGCAACGCGACGGTGCCACCTGTTCGCACCACCGACACGTTCAGGCGGAACAACTCGGCGAACAGGCGTACGTCGTCGGGGATGTCCGGCCGCACGAGCAGCGTCCACCGGTTCGAACGCGGATGCGACAGAATCGGCCCTATATCCGAACCATGGTTTCGCATATAGGTTTTCACGGCTTGGCCGAGATGGGCGGGAAGGATGAGTGCCCATACGTGCTCGGCCTTCATGATGATTCGGCCGAGGTGTGGTGGGTCGACGGTGGCGGGGAGATCGCAGACCCGCCTGTAGAAGTGACAACGAGACAACGGGGTATCGCCAAAAGCTATGTGGTCCATCGATTTCAGACCCCTTGATCAGGTTGTGCGGTGCGGGTTTGGTCGGTCTGCCACTCGCGTAGGGCGTTCAGGTACCGCTCGACAACATCGACTGGGAGTTCGATTGCGAGCGGTGTGGGCCGGCCGCCGAGCGGCGTCTGGTGCGGCAGTTCAGGTTTCGACATCGTGACCCCCTCGGTACGGCGGATAAGGTGCGCCCGGCCCCTGACAACTCCTGGAGAGGGAAGAGCTATCGCTCCGGGCGCACATCCAGTGCAGCACCGCTACCGCAGGATTGGAACGTTCCTAGCCGAATTTTTGCCAATGAATGTACGAGATTCCAACGCGCCGTTCAGACTGGTTCCTAGACGAACGAGAGTTGTTAGCAACCCCTTTGGAGCCGACACTATGACCAGTGGTTCGACCCTTCCGCGTCGGATACTTGCCCGCCTGCTGAAGGACAAGCGAGAAGCGGCGGGGATCGGTGCCGACGCTGCTCGCCGCGCGATCGGAGTATCGAAACAGACATTCTGGAGGATGGAGACCGGGCAACCGACTCGGATCAATCCGTTGTTCATTACGCATCTTGCCCAGATGTATGGCGTTGATGACAGGACTACCGATGTGCTCCTGGGGCTGACCGAGGAATCGCAGGGCAAAGGATGGTGGCACGCCTACGGTGACACGATTCCGAAACACTTCGATCTCTATGTCGGCCTTGAAGATGCCGCCAAGCGGTTCAGCGCCTACCAGGCGACGCTTCTTCCAGGACTGCTGCAAACTGCCGAATACCGCCGAGCGGTGATCTGGACCGAGTACCCAGCGATGCCCACCAGTGAGGTCGAGCGCCGCATCGAAATCCATACGCGCAGGCTCGAGCGTTTGGAGAGTCGAACCAACCCGCTCGAGGTGAACGTCTTGCTGGATGAGTCGGTATTGCGTCGCGTTGCAGGCTCACCGGAAATCATGGCCGCTCAGCTGACACACCTGGTAGAGATTGGCCGATTGCCGAACATCTCGGTCCGAATCGTGCCGCTAGCGGCCGGATTACACAAAGGAACCAGTTCAGGATCTTTCATCCTTCTCGAGTTCCCGCGTCACCCAACTGCGCAACTCACAGAGCCGCCCGTGGTCTACATCCAGGGAATCACAGGCTGTCTGTACCTCGAGAAAGCAGACGAGGTCGACCAGTACCGAGACACCTATGCTGGGATTCAGGGCGTAGCCCTGGATGAGGCCGAAAGCCGCAGGCTCATCCTTGAGATTGCAGAGGAGTTGACTCGGTGAGTGTCGATCTGTCGGGGGCACGATGGTTCAAGAGCAGCAGGAGTTCGGCTAACCAAGAGTGCGTTGAAGTTGCGTTCCTCGATGGTGGCGTGGTCGGCGTACGCGACTCGAAGAATCCGACCGGAGCGGCACTCGTTTTCACTCCCGCTGAGTGGGACGCGTTCACCGCTGGCGTGAACGTCGGCGTGTTCGATCGCCCGTAGCACCGTAGACTGCTCTACGGGGCGCGCTTTGAGCCGCTGCGCCCCAAGTAATAGGGAGCCCCTCAGCACCGCGAAGCTGAGGGGCTTCTTTGATCAGCCGTGGTCGGTGTGGGTGACGTGTACGGGGACGTCGTCGGCCCAGGGTTGGCGGGTGACCATGTCGGCGACATTGACCGTGCCGCGTTCGAATTCGCCGGTGGCGGCGTCGACGAGGCGATATGACTGGGTTTGTTTGTGGATGGGTTGGGCGTCGAGCAGGACTACGCGGACTTCGCCGGGTTCGAAGTGGCAGCGCTCTTGCATGGCGGTGATGAGTTGTTCGTTGTGCATGTGGCCGTCGCCGAAATTCCAGCCGACGGCGGTGCTGCAAATGCGTTCGCCGTCGGTGACGGTGTATTCGTCCTCGTGGCCGGATGGCATGGCTCGATGGACAAGCGTGAACAGGGCGCGGCCGTGGGTGTTCATGGCGCGGAAGGCGTATCCCATGAACATCGGGATCTGGGCTCGGTCCTTGCCGTAGAACCGCTCCAATTGAGCCTGCGGCATGCTGGCGATCGCGACGATGCCGCGGCCGATCTTTTCCGCGGCGGAGGGTTTGATGCACCACATCGTGGTGTCCCAGTTGCCCGCGTAGTAGCGCATGCCCGGTAGGAACGAAATCCGGTGCGGGAAAAGGTTTCCGGCGATCACTATGCCCGCGATGACGAGGATCAGCAGCGCCACCGGCGCCGGGTGCTGTAGATCGCCGAGGCCGAGATCGGTGTGCGCGACGAATAGGGCGAGTACACCGAAGATCATGAAGACGTTCCACTCCAGTGGGACACCCATCGGAATGGCGGTCAGGATCGTCAGATGGAAGCAGACCATCACGAATGCGGCGGCGGCCGTCAGCCAGCCGCCCTGCGAAAAGAAGAGCACCAGCGGAATACACATCTCGACGGCGGTGCCGCCATGAGCGAAGAGGCGCGACAGGCGGCCCGGCCGCAGGTCATCCGGAAAGTTCTCGAAGAACTTGCGCTTGAGCGACATGCGCCGGAACACCGGGCTATTGGACATCATGGTGGACACCACGAACGGAAAGTGCTTGTTCAGCTTCGATATCGCCGCACCCATCCAGATCACCACGAAGACCAGCTTCGCGGCGACGACCATATCGGCGGCGAAGAGGAAGGTGACGGCGAGCGTGGCATAGACCTCGCCGCGCGCAGCCAGAAATATCACTTTGTCGCGTAACCCGATCAGCGCCAGCAGACCGAGGATCACCGCGATCTGCCACACCGGAAGCAGCCCGACGGTCGTATCCAACTCCGGCACCGCACCGGTTCCGTCGGATAGCACCGCGATCGCGGTCGTCACCAATAACGCCGCGTACAGCGCGATATCGACTGGCGTACGACCGGTCCCCTTGGTCAGCGGAACGACGGTGGGCCACGGCGGCAGGCGAATGGTCTTGGGCCGCAGCCAATACAGAATCGACCCCATCGGCGGAAAGAACCTGTTGTTCAAGGGGCCGAACCCGCATCCGAGCCCGACCACCTCGAATAACAACGTGTACAGCACGACCTTTTCGAAGACGATCGGCTCGGACCACCACTCATCGATGTTCGTGAACCCATCGATCCCCTTGGTGGACAATGCGATCAGCCAGCCGCCGAGGATATACAGGCATATCTTGCCGACATAGAACAAATGCAGCGCGACCGGTGTCCCGAATCCGACCTCGGCCCAATGCCGCGCCATCGGCCGGATTCGCTCACTGCGAGTGCCCTTGCTCCACTCCGCCATATCCACCACGGGCAGGTCGGGTTCGAGAAACCCCATGAAGACTCTCCGATTCGCCGACACCGGAGCACTCAGTCGAATCACGGACCCCGATGTGCTCCGATACGTTGACAGCTCGACCGATTGCTGTCAATCACCGGTCCCGATGAATGAGCGAGTTGTTCTCGCCGATCGACATCACTTCGGGCGAACCGTCTTCCGGTAGAAATGGAGCGGAAAACAACGGAAATGACGTAATCCCTTGGTTGACAGTGGATTACGGGAACAAGTGGTGTGGAAGGCTACGTCCATGGTATGGGGCTGCTGATGATGCGGTGGAGGGCCGACGCTGCAATCATCGGCGAGATCGGCCAGGCTCGCGTCATCGGGGTCGTGGTAGCGGCGGTGGATCGTTTTCCGGGCGGTGAGGAGCGGTTTCGGCCGTATACCCTCGAGCCGGCCTTGGCGATGCCCGCGCGGGTGCGCAGGTGGTTGAGGCTGTCACCATCTGATCGGATTCTCACTAGAGTTCCGCGAGCTCCTGATCGGTGAGCGCTACCGTGCCCACGGATCCCTTCGCCCGGGCCAGGCCCACTGCGCGGAACAGCGGCCGGTGTGCGAGCCTGGCGTCGTGCGCCTGCGCCTGCAGCTGACGCAGGAGCAATTCCGCCATCGCGCGGGCGGATGGGAGTCCGTTGCGCATCAACGCATCGGCCAGTCGCAGCAAACCCAGCAGTTGCAGTTCCCGGGGTATCCCCGCTCCGCGTTCGTCGTACCCCGCCAACAGCACCTGCAGGCGGCCCGATTCTGTGGTCAGCTGCAGCGCTACGCGGGCGACGATACGCCCCCGGTGCACCAGCAGGTCCACGCCGGACACCGCCGCAACATCCAGCACCCGGAGCCTTAGCATGGGGCGGGTTCGGATAGTGGTCCCGACCACCCACCGGCGGCGCAGCGGCGCTGCGAGCGTCGGTCCCGCGGTGAGCACCGCCACCACGAGCCCAACGACCAACCCAGCGATCGGCCCGAACAATAGGCCGACGACCAGGCCGACGACAGCGGCGAAACCGAGGAAGACCAGCAACTGCTGCCGCCGCACCGCCACGAGCTCATCGGGAGCCATCAAATCCAGCGGGATGGGCTGATCGGCGTCGGGCAGCGGGATATCGGTCACAGCGGCACGCTTCATCCGGGGACACGGTTCGCACCAATGGTACTACGCCGCAACAAAAGTCACGCCCTCAACGGCACCCCCAGCCTCCGGCCCCAGCACCGACCGGCGGCACCACTGAACCAAGCGCAAGCCCTGAACCCGCAGTTCGAAGACCCATGCTCCTTCGCAATCCCGATCAGCATTTTGACGATCGTGCGCCGGGCACCTTCTGATGTCAAAGAAGCGCTCGACGCGTCGAATACCTTGTGCCGCAACCAATTGCGGCACAAGGCCAACGGTTACTGCGCGGTCGTCTGCCGCTTCGGCAGCTTCCAGCCCGGTCGCGGGAAGTGGCAGGTGTAGCCGTCCGGGTAGCGCAGCAGATAGTCCTGGTGCTCGGGTTCGGCTTCCCAGAACTCGCTCGCCGGGGTCACCTCGGTGACGACCTTGCCCGGCCACAGGCCCGAGTCCTCGACATCGACGATGGTCTCCAGCGCGACGCGCTTCTGCTCGTCGTCGAGGTAGAAGATCGCCGAACGGTAGCTGGTACCGATGTCGTTACCCTGGCGGTCCTTCGTCGTCGGATCATGGATCTGGAAGAAGAACTCCAGCAGCGCACGGTAGTCGGTCTGCGTCGGGTCGTAGATGATCTCGACGGCCTCGGCATGGCCCGGGTGGTTGCGATAGGTGGGGCGATCGTTGCGTCCGCCGGTGTAGCCGACCCGCGTCGAAATCACCCCTGGCTGCTTACGGATCAAATCCTCCATGCCCCAGAAGCATCCGCCGGCCAGAATCGCCTTTCGCGTGTCGCTCACACATCCTCCTTCATGAACAGGGTCTTGTACCGACCGTAACCTTCCGCCTCGAGGTCATCGAGATGGATGAACCGCAGCGCCGCCGAGTTGATGCAGTACCGCAGGCCGCCCGCCACGCGCGGGCCGTCGGTGAATACATGCCCGAGATGGCTGTCACCGTGCGCCGAGCGCACTTCGGTGCGGAGCATCAGATGACTGAAATCCCGCTTTTCGACGACATTCTCGCTATCGATCGGCTTGGTGAAACTCGGCCATCCCGAACCGCTGTCGAACTTGTCGACCGAGGCGAACAACGGTTCACCGGACACCACATCCACGTAGATACCCGGCTCGTGATTGTCCCAGTACTCGCCGGTGAACGCCCGTTCGGTCCCGTTCTCCTGGGTGACGTGGTACTGCTCGGGCGACAGCGCGTCCACCGCGGCGGGGTTCCGGTTGTATTCCTGTGTCACCTGACCTCCTTATATCGGCCCCACGTACAACCCGCGGTCCGATCCGGAAAGTCCCCGCCGAGCAGCGCGTCACACTTCCGTCATTATTGCCCGGCCAGGACCTCACGCAGGGTGTGTGCGAAGGCTTCGGGCTGGCCCGGGTACCCGTGTTCGCCGCCGAGGAAGCCGCCGTGATGGCTCGGGAATACGGTTGCCTGCTGGCCGAGCAGTTCGGCGGCGGCCACCGACGTGCGTCCGGTGAAGACATTCGCGGACTCTTCGCCGACGGCGATCACGACCCGGGTCGGTGCGGCGGTCAACGCGGCGATGTCCGGTTGAAAGCTGCTGACCGCCCAGGACCGGTCGGACAGCAGCGGATCGTCGCGGGAACCGTCGTCCTCACTCGGCATGCCGAACATGGCGGGATCGGCCGCGGGCTGGGCGAAGTAGTCGTCGGTGAACTCGCCCTGCCATGCGGTCATCGCGATGAAGGTCGCCATGCCCGCGCCGAACCCCTTGGCCTCGTAGGCGTCGCGAACCCCCGCACGGGCGCGCTCGGCGGCGGCCGCATCGGGCAGCACCGGAATGAGCGGCGGCTCATGGGCCACCACCGTGATGACATCGTTCGGATGGGCCGCCACCAGAGCGAGCGCGGTGACCGCGCCGCCGCTGCTCCCGAACAACTCGACCGGCCCGGCACCGAGCGCCTGGATCAGGGCGTGCACGTCCTCGGCTTGGGTTGTCGGCGCATTGTCGGTCCGGCCGTCCTTACGGGTGCTGCGACCGAGCCCGCGCGGATCGTAAGTGACTACCGTTCGATCGGGAAAGTACGAGGCCAATGTGGCGAACCCAGTGGCATCCATGGGTTGTCCGATCATGACCAGCGGTGGGCGTCCCCCATCGGTGGGCAGCGGTCCGTGCACGTCGTACACGATGTCGGCCTCGGCGGTTGTCAGCGTATGTGTCGTCATATCGATAAGGACGTCGCCCACATCGAAAATTCATCGCACTGCGCGGAAGGCGTCGCGCAGCCACGGCGAGCGGCGGTGGTGTGGGCGGTCCCGGTCGGCCCACCGCGAGTTCGATTCGTCGCGGCGGTAGGCGGCGAGCTGGCCCGCCATCGTGAAGCGCAGGTGGGTGGCCTTGCCGATCACCTCACCATCGGTGGCCAGCGCCTCCGGCCTCGGCAAGTGCACCGACAGTTCGGGTAAGCGGCGCTCGCCGTAGACCCTGCTGTGGCCGATCGCGGCCAGTAGCAGTGCCACCAACGCACGGGTGCGCGACCAGCGCAGATCGGCCCGCAGCCAGCGGACATCCAGCAATCCGGCGTCGAGCCGGTCGCGGAAGGCGGGTACGGCGCCATGCGGATGGTAGGGGCCGTTGCCGACGAACAGGAACCACACCCGCTGCCAGCGATCGTCGAGCTGGATCTCGATCGGTTCGGCCCGGCGCAGGGTGATCACGAGCGCGGCCGCGAACGCGGGCCATTTGCCCCAGCGGGCCTGCCACTTCTCGCGCAGCCGCACCAGGTCCGGATAGGCGCCGACGCTGGCCGTATTGAGCAAATGCCTGGTGTGCGAACCGGTTTCGTCTCCGAACTCGACGCTGGCGATATCGACCGCGACCGCCTCACCCGCGCCGGTGGCATCGATGACCTCGCGCAGGTCGTAGACGCCGAGATCGCGGGCGAAATGGTTGAGGGTGCCGGTGGGGATGACGGCCAGCGGCAACGTGTGCCGCAGCGCCACCCCGGCCGCGGCGGCCACGGTGCCGTCGCCCCCGGCGACGCCGATCGCCAGTACCGGCCCGGGGTGTTCGGCGAGTGCCCGCTCGAGTTGTTCGACGGCATCCAGATCGGGTTCGGTGCGCAGCACGGTGGCGGCGGGCAGGGCCGCGATGATATCGGCGGTGGGATCGTAGTTGGGATCGCCGGAAACCGGATTCACCACCACCACAAGCCCTTTGCCCGCCACCAGTGCGGGCGCATGACGGACCGGCCTGGCCTGTGCCTCGTCCGATTCACGCACCGGCCACCAACGCCGAGTGGCCAGTGCGATGCCGGAACCCACCGCCGCACCGACGAGCACATCGGAGCTCCAGTGCACGCCGGTGTGTACCCGCGAGTAGGCGACGGTGGCGGCCAGCGGGGCAACAACCAGTGCGGTGCGCGGACTTTCGAGTGCGACCGCTGTGGCGAATGCCGCCGCGCAGGCGGCGTGCCCGGAGGGGAAGGAGGAGGATGTCGGGGCCGGTGTCAGCCGCCGGTAGGCGGGCAATAGTTCGGCAGCCGGTCGGCGTCGCGCAACGAGCGTCTTGAGTCCGAGATTGACAGCCAGGCTCGCGGCCCCGACCGAGGCGACGCCGCGCATTGCGGCCCGTCGCGGTGTTCCTGTGCGGGTGGCCAGCAACGCCGCCGAGACCAGCCACAGCGCGCTGAAATCGGCGCTCTTGGTAACCCGAAGCATGCCGCTGTCGACCATCGACGCCGGCAACTCGGCAATCGCGCTGCCGACCGCCCGATCGAATCGTCCGACTCTGTGGAACTTTCGCCGCACCCAGCTACTCACCCGCTCGACACTACCGATCGCGGCGCACGGCCGGGTACCGCTCAGCATTCAGTGCCATGGGAATGCGATCGGGCATAGGGTTCCCCTATGACGAGCAACCCGTTCTTCGAGTCCAGTGCGCTGCCGTATGAGCTTCCGCCGTTCGCCGAGATCGGTACGGAGCACTATGTGCCCGCGTTCGAGCGGGGGATGGCCGAGCAACTGGCCGAAGTTGCCGCCATCACCTCGGGCGATCAGGAGCCGAGTTTCGCGAATACCATTGCGGTGTTGGAGCGTTCGGGTGCGGTGCTGACTCGGGTCTCGAATGTGTTCTTCAATATCACGAGCTCCGATTCCAACGAGACCACCGATGCGATCGAGGCCGAGGTGTCACCGAAGTTGGCGGCACATCGGGACGCGATTTATTTGGATCCCGAACTGTTCGCGCGGGTCGAGGCGCTCTATGAGCGCCGGGAGGAATGGGGACTGGATCCCGAGGAAGCGCGGCTGCTGGAGCAATATCATATTCGGTTCGTACGGGCGGGGGCTCGGCTGGACGCGGCGGGGCAGGCGAGGTTGCGTGCGTTGAATGCGGAACTCGCCTCCGCGGCAACGGAATTCGGTCAGAACATTTTGGCGGCGACTAATGCCGCGACGGTCGTTGTCGAGTCGGCGGACGAATTGGCCGGGCTGGGGCAGGCGGCCGTGGCTGCCGCCGCGGCGAACGCTCGGGAGTTGGGGCGCGATGGCGCGTGGGCGCTTCGGCTACAGAACGTTTCGAATCAGCCCGTGCTGGCGGAACTGGCCGATCGGGACGTGCGGCAGCGCGTGATGGCGGCATCGCTGGGGCGCGGGTTGGATGACAACGGTGCGCTCGCCGTGCGGATCGCCGCGTTGCGTGCGGAGCGGGCCGCGCTGCTCGGCTATTCGGATCATGCCGCGTATGCGGTCGAGGATCAGACCGCGAAAACCGCTGCGGCGGTGGAGGAAATGCTCGGGCGATTGGTCGCGCCCGCGGTGGCCAATGCGGAGCGTGAAGCGGCCGAGTTGGCACACGCCATGGGTGGGCCGGAGCTGCGCTCGTGGGATTGGCAGTTCTGGTCGGAAAAGGTTCGGGCCGAACGATTTTCAGTGGACACGGAGGCATTGCGTCCGTATTTCGAGCTGGAGCGGGTGTTGCGCGACGGGGTGTTCTTCGCCGCCGAGCAGGTGTATGGGATCACCTTCCAGGAGCGCGCGGATCTGGTCGGGTACCACCCGGAAGTGCGGATTTTCGAGGTATTCGACGCGGACGGCAGTGCGCTCGGACTGTTCCTCGGTGACTTCTTCGCGCGGCCGTCGAAGCGTGGCGGGGCGTGGATGAACGAATTGGTCAGCCAGTCACGACTTTTGGGGAAGCGGCCGGTGGTGGTCAACAACCTCAATATCGTCAAGCCGCCCGCGGGCGAACCCGCACTGCTCACCTGGGACAATGTCCGCACACTCTTCCACGAGTTCGGGCACGCACTGCACGGACTGTTCTCGGATGTGACGTACCCGTTCTTCTCCGGCACCGAAGTACCACGGGATTTCGTCGAATTCCCGTCGCAGGTGAACGAGATGTGGATGTCGCGACCAGAGGTACTCGCCAACTACGCCACGCATCACGAGACCGGCGAGCCGATGCCCACCGAACTGGTCGAGCGGATGGCGGCGGCCGAACGGTTCGGCACCGGCTTCAAGACCGTCGAATACCTCGGCGCGACACTGCTGGACTGGGCCTGGCATCGGGTGCCCACACCCGAGGCGCTCGCCGACACCGATGCGGAGGCGTTCGAGGAGGAGGCGCTGCGCAAGGCCGGTCTGGCCATCGACGCGATTCCGCCGCGCTACCGGACCGGCTATTTCGCCCACATCTTCGCCGGCGGCTATGCGGCGGGGTACTACTCGTATATCTGGAGTGAGGTGCTGGACGCGGATACCGTCGAGTGGTTCGACGAGGGCGACGCATCGATCCGGGAGAAGGGCGAGACATTTCGCCGTGAACTGCTCTCGCGCGGCGGCTCGGTCGACCCGCTCGCGGCTTTCGAATCCTTCCGCGGCCGTGCACCCGAAATCGAACCGCTCCTGGTCCGGCGAGGTCTGCTGAACTGATCCGAGGCGCTGGAACCGGCTGTGGCCCAGCCGGTTCCAGCACAGGATGGTTATCCGAACAAGCCGCCGAGCACGCCGCCGCTTTGTCCGGCGTCCTGACCGCCGCCGGTACCGCCGATGAAACCGCCCGGCGGCAGTTCCGACGGCTGCACGATGACGAAGCCGCGTCCGGAGAACGACAGCGTCAGCCCCTCACCGGTGCTGCGGCCGATAAGGCGGCCGAGACCGAAGGAGTCGTTGCGTTTGATGCTGGTGGACAGACTCGACGACCAGGCCACCGCGGCCTGCGGATCGGCGTAGGTGGGCTGGTCGACATTGAGGACGACGGGGTGGCCATCGGTGGTGATGGCGATACGGCCGCGGCCGGTGAACACGCAGTTGAAGAAGCCGGCGTTACTGGCGAAACCGGCCGCGCCGTGGACTCTTTGGATGTTGTAGGACAGCGACGGATCGAAGGCAAGCACATTCGCGCCGTTGATAGTGAGTCCGTCGGTGCCGTCGAGATCGACGATGTGCACGTCAGCGGCGGCATTGGCGAGGAACAGGTCACCGCGGCCGGACACCTGCATCAGCGGCACACCCTCGCCGGTGAGCCGCTGCTGGATCGCACGGCCGATACCGCCGGAACCGAGTGCCTTGAAGTGCAGGTCACCCTGGTAGGCGACCATCGAGCCGGCCCGCGCCATGGTCTCGCCATTGACAGCGACCTTGACCATCTTGCCGCCCTGCTTCTGGATGCCGATGCCATTGACCTCGGCGTGGCTCGGATTGAACAGTTCGCTCTGCATCGGCAGCGCTCCTTGCTGGGGTGACATCGATGGCGGCGGTACGGCGCCGGACGGGGGATAGGCGGGCGGAACCGGAGCCTGCGGCTGGTACTGCGGCTGGGCTGGATAGTGCGGCGGGGCCGAAGCCGGCGGCGGCGGCGCCTCGGGTTCGTCGTCGATATTCACCCCGAATGCCGTTGCGATTCCGGCCAACCCGTTGTCATAGCCCTGCCCGACCGCGCGCACCTTCCACGCACCGCCGCGCCGGTAGATCTCCACGCACACCACGGCCGTCTCGGTACTGAGCCCGGTCATCGGGAAGGTCAGCGTTCCGGTATCGGATCCGATCGTCGCGGTCAGCGAACTCGCGCCCGCGAAGGTCGGCGGGCCGCTGCCGTCGAGGCTGGCGGTGACCACGACCCTGTCGACATCGGCGGGCAGCGCCGAGGTGTGTATGTCCACCATGTCGCCCGCGCCGCGGCCGTGCCGATAGGTGACACCGGGGCCGACCGGCTGATTGAAGAAGACGAAGTCGGCATCGGACCGAACCCGCCCGTCGGCCCCGAGCAACAGCGCCGACACATCGACCGACGCCGCGCAAGTGACGGTCACGGTCATCCGGTCGCCGGGGGCGGGGCGGTTTTCCCCGCGTGCGAGTGCGGTCACGGCGGACCGCCCCGGTCGATACGTCCGAGTAGCATGCGATTCACGGCATCAAGTGTGTCGTGCGTTCCGCCCGAATGTCACCACCTGCGACAGATCCGGCCACGGCGGCCTGCGCAGTACGGCGAGCGTGGCGATGACCGCGGCCAGCAGACCGATCAATTCACCCATCAGCGCGATCTGGGTCGCATCGACCGCGGGTGTCCAACTGACCTCGCCGTCGTGGACCACGAAGGCACCCACCGGACGAGCGCTGCGCAGCAGGCCGCTCGTCCTGGTGACGGTGATGACCGTGGTGCCATCGGAAGTTTCGTACGGTTGCCCGTAGGCGAGCGAATCATCTACTGTCCGTGATGGATTCAATGGGTTGCGAAGCACGCATTCCTCCCCTCGTCGCGGGACCGGCGGCAGCGCGGCCCCCCTTGGAGTATCGGCGGCACCACCAAATGTGGCAAGGGTGCCCTGCCGTGGTGTGTGGTACCAAGTTGCGGGATTTGCAGGTGAGAGGGGAGTGGGTTGTCGGCGAGGCTTGTGCGGTGGTTGGTACCGGTAGCGGTCGCGGCGGTGCTGATCACCGTGCCCGGGGCGCAGGTCGATCCGGCATACCGGTTCTATCACCAGCGACTGCACTGGCACGCTTGCGGTGTCGAGGATTTGGACAAGGCCGGGGCCGAATGTGCGGAGGCGCTGGTGCCGCTGGATTATTTGCGGCCCTACGACCGCACGCTGAAGATCGCGATATCCCGAGTCCGGGCCACCGATCCGGGTCAGCGTCATGGTGTGCTGCTGGCCAATCCTGGCGGCCCCGGCGCATCGGGTTTGGACGCCGTGGATCTGCTCGGTGACGTGCTCACCCCGCAGGTGCGAGCTCGTTTCGACTTGATCGGCATGGATCCGCGCGGTGTCGGCGATTCCGGGCGCACGCCGCGCTGTGGCTGGCCGGTCGGCGAAATGATCCATTCGGCGGGGCTGGATTCGCCGGGCTTCGCGCGGGAAACCGCACTGGCGACGGATATGGCCGCCGACTGCCTGGCCGATGATCCGGTGAAGGTGCGTCAGCTCACCACCCGCAATACCGCCCGCGATATGGATGTCATCCGAGTGGCCTTGGGTGAGCCGAAGCTGAGCTACTACGGCGTCTCCTACGGCACGTACCTCGGTGCGGTATTCACTCAGATGTTTCCCGAACGCAGCGACCGGATGGTGTTCGACAGCGCGATCGATCCGGACCGGTATTGGACCGGCCTCGTCCAGGATTGGGGTCCCGCCGACGAACGAGCGATCGATGAATGGTCGAATTGGGCTGCGGGACAGGATGATACTTATCACTTCGGGGCGAGTCCGGGCGATGTGCGCACAACGTTGACGGAGCTGATGGCCGCAGCGGCACGCCAACCGATCGTCATCGACGACTTCCCGATCGACGATCACTGGCTCCCATTCCTCTTGCACAACACGGTGACCGATTTCCGGCGCAACCAAGCGCTGGCCGAAATGCTCCGCGAGATCGCCGATGCGGCGGGCGGCCCACCGGTGACGGCGCGGGCGCCACGACTGAAGATGGTTGTGCAGTCCTTGCGATCCGAAGAGAACTCCACCCTGGCCCAAATCGCCTGCGGCGATGCCGCGGCACCGACGGATCCGGCGTGGTACGCGAGCAATATCGAAGCCAGCCGCGCCACGCAGCCGATATTCGGCCCGTTGGCCAACAATATCCAGCCCTGCGCATTCTGGCCCAGACCCGTCGAACCCGCGACCACCGTGCGGAATTCGGTTCCCGCGCTCATTCTGCAGGCGACCGGCGATGCCCGAACGCCGTACACCCACGGTGCCCGGCTGCATCAGCACCTATCCGCATCCCGCATGGTCACATTGCAGGACATCCGCATCCATATGACCTTCCGGCCCGACCTGAGCGCATGTGTCAACAATGCGATCAATACCTATTACGCCGACGGCGCCTTGCCTGCCGCCGATGTCACCTGCCATGCGGACCAGTAGGAATCAGCCGGGCACGACCGCCGACGAGTGATACAGCGAACCGCATTCCGGAGGAGAAGCTGTTCGTTCTCCGTCGGGCAGTATGATCGACCCACGGCCGCTGATTTGTCGGCGATCCGCTCGGCCGCTGAGGCATTGGATATCGGATGATCCGACCAGGCCGTTTCGCCTTGGGCGGCCGTATGTATATTAGCGAGCGCAACTAGTTGCAGGGGATCGGCGTGGGGGCAGATCGCTTGTGGCGCAGTGTGCCAATTGCTCGACCGGCTCGACTCAGGTTTCGCGAGCACTTCCACCATGGATAGCCGATCAGAACTAGGGCTCATTATGACGAATTCGACCACCCAGGCCCCGGCAACGCCGCCGGACCTGAATGCCGGTGAGGGTACGTCACTGTCGCACCGGCAGATTCTCACCATCCTGTCCGGACTGCTGCTCGGCATGTTCCTCGCCGCGCTGGATCAGAACATCGTGAGCGTCGCGATCGTGCGGATCGCCAACAGCCTGGATGGATTCGACGAACAGGCCTGGGCGACCACGGCATACCTGATCACAGCGACGATCACCACGCCGCTGTACGGCAAGCTGGCCGATATCTATGGTCGAAAGCCGTTCTACCTCACCGCGATCGGGCTGTTCGTCATCGGTTCGGTCGCCTGCACCTTCGCCACCTCGATGTATGAACTCGCCGGATTCCGCGCCTTCCAGGGCCTGGGTGCGGGCGGGTTGATGTCGTTGGCGTTCACCATCATCGGCGATATCGTGCCGGCCCGGGAGCGGGTGCGCTACCAGGGCTATTTCATGATGGTCTTCGGTTCGGCGACCGTGCTCGGTCCGGTGCTCGGCGGATTCTTCTCGAACTACGACGAGCTGTGGGGTCTCGAGGGTTGGCGCTGGGTGTTCCTGGTCAATGTGCCGATCGGTGTGCTCGCGCTCGGTGTGGTCGCCAAGGTGCTCAATGTGCCGCATCAGCGCCAGGATCACCGCATCGACTGGTTCGGCGCGGTGGCATTGACCACCTGCGTCGTGCCGCTGCTGATCGTCGCCGAACAGGGCCGGGATTGGGGCTGGACTTCGCAGCACGCGCTCATCTGCTACGGGATCGGTGCGGGCGGGCTGCTGCTGTTCGTGCTCGTCGAATTCCTGATGAAGGACGCGGCGCTGATTCCGATGCGGCTGTTCAAGAATTCGACCTTCAGTGTGACCATCGCGGGTGGGTTCATCGTCGGTATCGCGATGTTCGGTGCGATTGTCATGGTGCCGCAGTACTTCCAAGTGGTGCGCGGATATTCGCCGACCAAATCGGGTCTGCTGATGCTGCCGCTGGTGTTGGGGATCATGTTCGGTTCGCAGCTGGCCGGAGTGATCACCAAATTGACCGGGCGCTACAAGATTCTGCCGGTGATCGGGACATTCATCATCGCGGTCGGCGCCGCGCTCTACGGGCAGGTGCATTACGACAGTCCGCTCTGGCAGCCGCTGGTCTACGGCGGTGTCACCGGCTTCGGGCTCGGTTGCTGCATGCAGACCCTGATCATCGCGGCGCAGAATGCCGGTCCGCGTTCGGATATGGGTGTTTCGACCGCATCGGCGACCTTCTTCCGGCAGATGGGCGGCACCCTCGGTGTCGCGATATTCCTGACGATTCTGTTCAATCTCTTGCCGCACCGGATCATCGACGCATTCGGTGGTGCGCTGCCCGCCGGCTTCGATGCCGCGCAGTTGAGCACCATGCAGAGCAATACCAGTGGGATCGCGGCACTGCCGGACGAGCTGAAGGTGCCCATTCTGATCGGGTTCACCGATTCGATGCACGGCGTCTTCTATGTCGCCGCGGGGGTTGCGCTACTGGCCTGCCTGGTGCTGATGTTCATGAAAGAGATTCCGCTGCAGGACGATCCGGTTCCCGCGCCGGAGCCGGTAATTTCGGAGGTCGAATCCAGCTGGGCCGATGCACCGCTGCGCGAGGGTGCTGCCGAGGTGCTCTCCGAACCCGAACCGGTGCTGGCGGGTGCGGTCGGCCGAGTCTCGGTGGAACATGACGGCAATGGCGTATATGTGGCGGCCGTTGTGCCGCAGTCGCATTCGGGTCTCGACTACGAAGGGGCATCACTCGGCGGGCGCATCGGCCGTGAGGACGGCCGACCGGTGCCCGGCGCGGTGCTGACCTTGATCGACCATCGGGGACACCAGGTTTCGCGCGCGACCGGGGAGACCGACGGCGGCTACCGCATCGAGGCGCCCGCCGCGGGCAATTATGTCTTGATCGCGTCGGCGACCGGACACCGACCGGAGGCGGTCAGCGTGGCCATCGGACAGCGACAACAGTCGCTCGACCTGACCCTCACCGGGTCCGGCGAATTGTCCGGTGTGGTCCGCTCGGCCGGGCGCGGCACCCCGCTGGCGGGTGCCACCGTCACACTGACCGATATCCACGGTGAGGTCGTCGGCGCCGCAATTACCACAGGCGATGGCGCGTACGTCTGCCACGGCGTCGTCTCGGGTACCTACACCCTGGTGGCCGTTGCCGAACATATGCGTCCCAGCGCGACCACGCTCACCATCTCCGACAGCGGTCTGTTGCGGCACGACATCGAGATGGCGTCCATGGCCGTACTGGCCGGATCCGCCTGGGCCAACGGTGATCGAGTCGTCCCGGATATCCAGATCACCGTCCTGGACGCGTCCGGCGACCTCACCGCCAGCACCCACACCGACGCCGACGGCCGCTACCTGGTAACCGACCTTCCCGAAGGCCACTACACCGTCATAGCCCGCGGTTACCCACCGGTCACCACTCGAGTCACGGTCTCCGGCGGCGAGGTCACCCACGACGTCCGCCTCGGCTACGAACCTGCCGAAGCCCCCGAACCGCGCTGACCGCGGCTGGAGGATGTCGCCGCCAGCTAGCAGATGTGCGCCATCACAGAGAGGTTGTCGACGAGGTGCGCCGGTGGCGGCGCGGGCATATCGAGGGTGCCGGCTGTCGAGCAGGCGGTGCGAACGGACCAGGTCACACCGGATGGATCGGCCAGCAGTGGAGTCGGCGCGCGAATCTCCTTGGCATGACCGCCGACGCGGCCCTTGTGCCGTCTGCCGAGCGGTGCGCCAGCGTTACCGCACCCGATCAGTCGACGTGCGGCAGCGCCTCCACGGCAATGCGTTCCATTTGGGCGGCAACATCGAACAGCGGGTTGATCAGGATCATTTCCGCGCCGGCGGCGGCCACCTCGCGTAGGCCCTCGATGCAGTCTTTCGGTGTGCCGTGCACGGCGACGGGCATCAGGGTTCTGCCGAATTCGCCGTAGAAGTCGATCAGCGCGGCGGCCATGCGCTCTTCGGCCCGCGCCGGATCGTCGTCGACCGCGATGTAGACGCGCTTGGCAATGCGGAAATCCGATGGGGCACCGGAGTTTTCGGCCAAAGTCTCGCGCACGAACCGGACCTGCTCGGCGAATGCGGCCGTCGTAGTCGAACCGGCGCCGAAGAATCCGTTGCCGTACCGAACCGCCCGCCGCAATGCCGCGGGTGTGCCGCCGCCGAACCACAATGGCGGATAAGGCTTCTGGAATGGCTTCGGCTCCATGGTGGCGCCGGTCAGCTGCCAGAACTCGCCCTCGATATCGATCCGTGGCTGGGTCCACAGTGCCTTCATGACGCGCAGGCCCTCATTGAAGCGGGTCACCAGATTGTCGGCGGGATCGACATCGAAGGCCGAGAACATCCGGTTGCGGCCACCGATCCCGACGCCGATCTCGAGCCGGCCGCGGGTGAGCTGATCCAGCGTGCTGATGCGTTTGGCGAGATGCACAGGATTGTGCAGTGGCGTCACGAACACCGCGCATCCGAAGCGCAGCCGCTCATTGCATGCGGCCGCGAAGATCAACAACTCGATCGGACTCAGATTGGGCGCGGATCCGAGCAACTGCTCGGTCGTCCAGGCGCTCTCGAATCCGAGCGCCTCGGCTCTATCCAGGTAGGCCCGCAGATCTTCCGGTTGGAACGATCCGTCGGGTATGAGCTGCGGAACCGAAATGGCGTATCGCATCATCCGAGCCTAGCGTCGACTCGATCGTTCGGGCCCTAGAGCCAGACCGGAACACGCCGGCAACTCGACTAGAACCGCCCGCCGCGCCGCGCCGATGTCCGCAGGGATAGATTGTCCGAAAGCCGTTATCCCAGAGAGGAAATCACCCACGTGGGGCCGTTCTGCAGAGCCGTCTTCCTGGACGCCGACCACAAGCTGATCGGGTATCTGGAACCCAAGGTTCGATTCCTGAGACGCGCCTGGATCGGCGACGACTTCGTCCAGGGGGTGGAACGCCTCCTGACTGTGCCGACCCGCGTGGTGTGGGCCGGACCGCGGGTCGGGGAGCAGAGCAGCCTCTACGACAAGGCCGCCTCCGTAGCCCCGCTGGTCGCGCCCCAGCACGGCTTTATCGGCCGCTACATCCTCAATCACGACAAACGCACCTATGTGGACAAGGCGACGGTCCGACACGGCGACGATCGGCGGCGCGTCCATCCGCTGCCGATGCTCACCTCGGAATCGGATTGCACCGAAGGCGATTTCACACTGGTCGGCGCTTGGGCCGGAGATCGCATCTCGATGAGCGCCACCGTGCCCACCGGCTTCGAGCTACTGAAGTACGACATCGTGCCGAACTAGCCTCGCTGCCAACGCAAGTCACTCCGCGCGGAGGTGCGCGCAGACTCGCGCTGGAACACTCGGCGTCGAATGGCCTCGCCGTCTGGTGGGGCCAACCAACTTGGGGGGAAACCGTGGTCGCGACAGCTAGATTCGGTGCCATGTCGCTGGATAGCGCGTGGTCCTCGACCCTTCCGGCCATCCCTTCTGCCTGACCGTCCCGTCCGGAACTTCCGACACCGCGACATAGGACCGCACGAACCACCCGGACCGATATCTCGGACCACCAATACCCGCTTGGGTTGGAAGATAGTTTCGGGGTCGATATTGATAAATCGCCTTATTGGCCGAAGTTATTGAATTTCCAATTACCCGCGCACGCATAGTTTCGGGTGTCGTATTTGTCCGATTTATGTGAAAAATGTCGAATGTCCTCGAATCTGGTGTGACTTCGCCAGCGCCTTGTGCGGGCTATTGCGGAGTAGGACCATCTGTAGAAGAGCCTGCACTGGCTCGAGTTTCAACAACCGGTCAACGAAGGAGCAACAGTGTACGCAAAATTTGCTGCGGCTTTAGCCGCCATTGCTATCGCTTTGTCCGTCGTTACCCTCGCGCCGACCGCGTCGGCTGCCCCGGAAACGCCCGCCCCGGCAACGCCCGCCTCGGAAACGCCCGCCCAGCCCGTCGGTTCGGTGGCACTGTGCTTCACTATTCCGTTGGGCATCGTCGCTTTCAGCATCTGTATCTGAGGCCGTCGAATTCGGAAAGCGTGCCGCCCGGAGGCCGGTGCGACGGACCCGAATGCGACGGGCGATGCGCCTGCTTGCGCCGCCTACCTGGTCACCAGGGTTGCGCGCCTGGGCGTGCACGCGCGCTCGACCTGGGCGGCGAGACTTACCGGTCCCAGGCGTGGGGGAAATTCGATCCGATTCCGGCCATATCAATCGAAACGTACTTCCCACCGCTTGATTCCGTTGAGCCATCCGGAGCGCAGGAACTCGGGTTCGGTGACCTGGCTGAGCTCGGGCATGGTGTCGGCGATCGCGTTGAATATCAGGTCGATCTCGAGGCGGGCCAAGTTCGCGCCGAGGCAGTAGTGCGTGCCCGCACCGCCGAATCCGACGTGCGGATTGGGGTCGCGCAGGATATCGAAGTCGAAGGGATTCGTGAAGGCGTCCTCGTCGAAGTTGGCCGAGCTGTAGAACAGCCCGACGCGCTGCCCCTTGCGGATCAACTGCCCGCCGAGTTCGACATCACGGGTCGCGGTCCGCTGGAATGCCGAGACGGGTGTCGCCCAGCGGACGATCTCGTCCGGTGCCGTGCGCGGGCGTAGCTCCTTGTAGAGCTCCCATTGGTCCGGATGGTCGACGAACGCCTTCATGCCGTGCGTGATCGAGTTGCGAGTGGTTTCGTTTCCCGCCACCGACAGCAGAATCACGAAGAAGGCGAACTCGTCCGACCCCAGGTGTTCGCCGTCGACATCGGCGTTCACCAACTGCGTCACGATATCGTCGGCCGGGCAGGCCCGCCGCTGCTCGGCCATGGCCCACGCGTATCCGCTCAGTTCGAGCTGGGCGGTCGGCGCATCGGTGGCGTACTCCGGATCATCGGCGCCGATCATCTCATTGGACCAGGCGAACAGCTTCTTGCGGTCCTGCTGTGGCACCCCGAGCAGTTCGGCGATGGCCTGCAACGGCAGTTCGCAGGCGACCTGCTCCACGAAATCACCGCTGCCGGACTTCTTGGCCTCGTGCACGATCCGGGCCGCGCGCTCGGTGAGCGCGGCCCGCAGACCCTCCACCGCGCGTGGTGTGAAGCCCTTCGACACGATGCGTCGATTTTTGGTGTGGGTCGGCGGATCCATATTGAGCAGAATCAGCCGCTGCATATCGATCTGTTCGCGGGTGATGGTGGACTGATGGCGGATGATCGCGCCGTTCTCGGTCGAGGAGAAGATCTCCGGATGTTTCGAGATCTCCTTGATGTCTTCGAGTTTCGTGACCGCCCAGTAGCCGCCGTCATCGAAGCCGCTGGACCGGTCGGGCTGGGCGCACCACCAGACCGGTGCCGTTCGGCGCAGCTCCGCGAATTCCTCGATGGGTCTGCGTTTCGCCCACAGGTCCGGATCGGTGAAATCGAAGCCGGCCGGAATCGACGGCGTGGCCATGGCCACCTCCCAGAGCTAGAACACGTTCTACAGATGATTGAAGCACAGTGTCCCGCTCCGAAATAGCGAAATGCCTATGCGTCGGTGGCGGTTTCGGCGGTCAGTGCTCGAGCTTGCGTAGGAGTTGGTGCAGCATGCGCAGGTCGCTGGGGGAGAGGGCGGTGACGGCGGGCGGGGCGGGGTCAGGGGTGGCCATGACCTCATCGCGGTATTCCGGAAAAAGCGGCCGATTACGCTGCCGTCTGGAGTGACCGCGGTCGCGAGCGACGCCGACGAGGAATATCTGGTGGTCTCGGTGAGCCACCTCGAACGGACTATGCGACGAGGCTGAGCGTGCCTTCGACCGCGTCGGCATCGCTGGCCCGCGTCATCAGGCGAGCAATGGCGCCGGTGACCTCCATCGGCCGCTCGAGGATCACCGAATGGCCTGCGCCGTCGACCAGGACGAAATCCGCGGACGCGACGGCGGCGGCCATCGCGATCGAATGCGACGGCGGCGTCAACAGGTCGGCGGTACCGCACAGCACCAACGTCGGGATCTTCGACAGAACCGTCAGGGCATCGGTCTGGTCGTAGTCCATGAAGGCGCTCAGGAAACTCGCCATTGTCACGATCGGCGTCTCGTTGTGCATCGCGTTGGCGAGGGTGAGCACCCGCGGGCTCACCGTGCGATCGCCGAATTCGGCGGCATGGATGATCGGGGCAAAGACCTTGCAGGCCATGAGCTTCGCATGGTGCATGATGCCGGGAGCGCGTCGAACGGCCGCCTGGAATGTGGAAACTGCCGGGCGGCGCAGCAGGCGGCCGAAGCCGCCGGCGGCGAGTCCATTCGCGGCGGTCGCGATGAGTGCTACGCCGGCAACCCGCCGGCCGATCTCGTGCGGATTCCGGCTGAGGTAGGTCAGCACCGTCATGCCGCCCATGGAGTGGCCGACGAGGACCACCGGTCCGGTGGGGGCGACCGCGTCGAGCACGTCGCGCAGGTCGTTGCCGAGCTGCTCGAGGTTGTAGGTCCGCGGGGACGCCGCGGCGGAATCGCCGTGGCCACGGTGGTCATAGCAGACGATCCGCGCCCCCGGGTACCGGCGCGCCAGCGCGTTGCGGACGTAGGTCCACGACGCGGTGCGCAGGCAGTGTCCGTGCAGCAGGACGACGGTGAGGTCGGCATCGCGCGGGCCGTATTCGCGAACCGCGAGTGCCACACCGTCCTCGGTCGAGACCGTGGCACGACGTTCCGCCGAGGTGGGAATGATACTGGTGGGCGACATCGATGGCTCCGGTTCGGTTACGGTGACTTGCTCAACTGTCCGCCGCATGGCCCGCCGATATCAGGTCCCCGAGTGCTGGTGTCGGGCACCCAAGGTGGACCGGATCACCACCAAGGTGTCACCGCCCGGCGCGCCACCAGGCTGTCGCCCGTCCGATCTCGGTGGCCGGAGGTTCTTGGTAGCGCCATTTCCTGGCGATTCGGTGCCCATTGTTGGAGGCCCCCAATTGATCGAGGAGCCGAACGAATCCAAGGCCAACGCACCGGCTCTCACGCCGAAACTCTGGTACGGCATGCCTGCCTATGCCAAGGACGGCAAGGTCGTATGCTTCTTCCGGACCGGCGAGAAATTCGAGTCGCGGTGTGCGACGTTCCGCTCCAACGACATCGCGACCCTCGACGACGCCACCATATGGCCGACCGCCTTGCCTGACGAAGTCGACCGCCAACGATGAGGAACGGCTCGTGCGGATGGCGATCGGCTGAGGCGAGAACCATCGCCGCGCAAAACTATGATGGTCTTTTCGATCCGGGCCGCACAGGGAAGCGGCTCGGCGCAAGCGACGTCCGAATTCGGGTCTCCTCGGTTTCCTTCCGGGGAAGAAGGTGGAGGTGTGCGGAGTGGGTGCGACAGCACGGTTCGGAAACCAGCGGGGATGGCAACGCAAAGCCGGCGTTGTTCTGGCAACAGCTGTTCTGCTGTCGTCGATCGGTGCGGCGGTGGCCACTGCCGCACCGAAATTGCGCTCCCCCGGAGGGGGTTATCAGCAACTCTCCGTGCCATCGAGCATGGGGCCGATCGAGGTCCAGGTGCAATGGGCGGCCCGCGGCGGGGGCGCGGCCCTCTACGTGCTCGACGGTCTGCGCGCACCCACCGATCACAGTCAGTGGACGAGCGATACCGACGCGCTGCGCCAATTCGCAGGCGACAACGTCACTTTGGTATTCCCGGTCGGCGGTCGCTCCAGCTTCTACACCGACTGGTATCGACCAAGTAGTACCAATCAGCAGCCGACGACGTACAAATGGGAAACCTTCCTCACCAAGGAGTTACCCGAATACCTGGCACGGTATGGCGTTTCGCGAACCAACGACGCGATCGTCGGTGCCTCCATGGGCGGCAACGCGGCCCTGATCCTGGCCGGCCACCATCGCGACCAGTTCAAGTTCGCGGGATCATTTTCCGGCTTCGTGCACCCGACATTTCCGCTCTGGAACGAGGCGATGCGCGCTGCTATGTGGGACGAGGGCAACTTCAATGTGGACGATATGTGGGGTCCGGTCGGCGATCCCGCCTGGAGCCGCAATGATGCGACCGAGCAGGCGGAGTTGTTGCGCGGGCTGCCGATCTACCTCTCTACTGGCAATGGCCAGCCCGGTCCGCTCGATGTGCCATACGGAATCGGCAACACGATGAACGGGATGGCCCTCGAGGCAATGACATTGGCGTCGGCCCAGATGTTCCGCGACCGAGTCGCGGAGCTCGGCATCGACGCGCGCATCGACATCTTCGACGGAACGCACACCTGGCCCTATTGGCAACAGGCGCTCGCGGCGGCGCGTCCGATGATCCTCGATGCGCTAGGCGCGCACTGAAATTCAGGATTGGAAGATCGCCGACGTGACGGCCACATCAGCGTAGCTGAAGTACCACCCGTTCCAGGTATCGGCGACAATCACCTGGATCGCATGGCCACTCGCGGGACCGTCGCTGATCAACCACAGGCCATTGCCGTACCCGGTCGCCGCGCTGATGCTGCCGTCCGACCACGTGAACTGGGCCGAACTGGGCGCACCGGGTGCGTTCCAGGGAATGGTGACCTCGAACTGTCCGGAGTCGATACCCGGAAGCAACGGACTGACGCACTCCCGTAGCGTGGCCGCACGCTGGATGTTCAGCCCCGCGCTACCTGTGCCGGGCACCAACCGGCCGGTCATCACACTGCCCTGCCGACATCCATCACTGCCCTCGCTGGGCGGGTGGGCCTGCACCTGCGGCGCACTCAGCGCCGGTAGGGCGCACAGCGCCGCCACCAGCACGCTTCGACGAACAGACACCGCACCACCTCCGTGCGAGAGGACAGCGATTCACCCGGCCGGTCGGCTTGGACTCCGATGAATACGTAAAGCGAACCACTGCCGACCAGGTGAGCAGTCTAGCGGTCCGCGGCGCGTACTCGATCAGCTTCGAGCGCGGGAATCAGTGCACCAGGGCAGCTCGGGATTGCGCGTAGGCGATGACATCTTCCGCGTACGCCGACGCATCTCGCTCGGCGAAACACTTTCGGAGCTGGTCGAATGCGTCATAGAGCTGTGGTCCCGGCCCCCGATCGGCGAGCAGGACGACGATCGCCTCCCAGGTACCGATGTGCGGGTCGGGGTGGGTGAGCAGCTCGTCGAGGTACTGATCCGGCTCCACCAGCCGTAATGCCCGGCGCGCGTGGACGTGTACACGTCGGGGCAGTTCGGTGCGGACGGCGTCGATATCGGTTTGCAGTAGCTGGCCGGGTTGCGCCGGGTCGAGCCGCAACGACCACAATGCGGTCAACTCGTCGGGCAGGGCGTGGGCGTTGAGCAGGTCCGGGCCGGAAGCCTCTTCGAGTGGCGTGGGCGATAGGCCCAGCTGTGTGTTGCGCCAGTTGCGGTATTCCCACCAGGCTGTTGGCGTCGCGCTCAGCTCCAGGCCGAATCCGATCACCTGCTGCCCGCTGGTCCAGGTGCGCGAGACTCGGGTGCGGCCGACGGATGCGACTCCGCCCGCCTCGACCCGGATCCACCTGGGGTCGGAGCCGTGAAACCCATACGGTTGCAACAGTTTTCCTGTTTCACGCAGCAGGCGGCGCACTGCCGACTCGGGACTGACCATCCCCGCAGATTAACGACGGGCCCCGACAGATTGTCGCAACGGGGCACTGTGTCGCCCCTTGGTGAACCGCCGCGAGTCCAGAACATTCGCCACTGCCGCCGCGACGATGTGGGAACCGCCCTCGATCGAAATCCCTGACGCACGTAGCGATTTGGTCGATCTCAGCCGGACTGCGCTGTCAACCATCGGTCAGCAGGCCCAGCGATCTGCGGTCCGGCCGTGGGGCATCAGACCATCTCGACGACGTGGTCTCGTCAGTGGCAGAGGTTGCCGATCCGCTGGAATGTCGAGGATGGCTTCTCGATCCATCGACGGCTTCGGTCACGAGCGTCCTGCAACAGGCCATAGACGGCCAGGAGCGGTTTTGCCGCTATCCACTCGCCGAACCGGTATTCCGCTCCTCGCACCAGGCGCGAGGCCAGTTCCGGGGACTGTTCGGTGAGGTATCGTCGCCCCCGCTCGGCGTGGAAGGGGAGCGAGACGATCTTTATCCGATCGCGGTCCTTCAGGTACGGGATCGCGAAACCGATGTTCTCCCAGGTGGTCCGGCTCTGCTCCTCCAGGACGAGTTCGCCGCGGTATCCGCAGGTCTCGGTGGCGTAGTGGGCCATCAGGGCCGCCTCGGTGCGTGGACCGGCGCACGCTCCGCCACAGAGCACGAGACGAGTGCTGGCCGCGATCGGGTCGATGGACCGCAGACCAGCGCGCACCCGCCACCGGTTCATGATGTTCGCCCGGGTGCCCGCGTTGCGATAGCCGAGCACCACGACGGCCTCGGAGGCGCCCGTGGCCGACCCCACGAGCCTGCGGGAAGCGCGCCAGTTCGCCCACTCGCCCCACAGCAGCACGAGACCGATGGTCGAAAGCCAAGTCCGTTTCCGCACGGTGTTCAGCCAAGCACAACCCGTTCGAGACGCTGTCCGCCGCGGGTGGAGTTGGACCACTCGTTGCGAAAGGTGGTGCATGCGACGGGCCGGTAGGGTCGGTCCGATGGAGTGGAGCTTTCGACCGGCCGAAGAACTCGCGGCCGCGTTGCGTGCCGGTGAAGTGACCTCGGTGGAACTGACCGACGAGGCGATTGCCCGTATCGAGCGCGATGACAAGGCGACCAACGCGATCTGTGTGCCGGATTTCGACCGTGCGCGGGCTGCCGCGCGCGATGCCGACAAGGCGCGGGCCCGCGGCGAGGACCAGTCGCTACTGGGCATTCCGGTGACGGTCAAGGAGTCATACAACATCGCCGGGCTGCCCACGACCTGGGGTGTGCCGGGCTTCGAGACCTATGTTCCGGCCGAAGACGCGCTCGCGGTATCACGAGTCAAAGCCGCGGGCGCGGTGGTGCTCGGTAAGACCAATGTGCCGTTCATGCTGGCGGATCTGCAGAGCTACAACGAGATCTACGGCACCACCAACAACCCGTGGGACCTCGCTCGCACGTCGGGCGGATCCTCCGGCGGATCAGCCGTGGCCCTGGCGTCCGGGTTCGGCGCGCTGTCCCTCGGCTCCGACATCGCCGGTTCGCTGCGCACCCCCGCGCATTTCTGCGGCGTCTACGCACATAAGCCGTCATACGGGCTGGTGGCGAGCCGTGGTCATGTCCCGCCGCCCGCGCAGGCGCTGCCGTCCGACCGCGACCTCGCCGTCGTCGGTCCGATGGCGCGTACCGCCCGCGACCTCACACTGCTGCTGGACGTGATGGCCGGCCCGGACCCACTGACGCTCGGCGTCGCGTACGACCTGGCTCTGCGGGCTGCGCGCCACGAGCGGCTCGCCGACTTCCGTGTCCTGGTTCTCGACGAGCATCCGCTCATTCCGACCGGGTCCGCTGTGCGGGCCGCGGTGAACCGAGTCGCCGACGCGCTCGTCGACGGCGGCGCCCGCGTCGAACGGCGCAGTCCGCTACTGCCCGATCTGACCGAGGCCGCGGCGCTCTACATGCAATTGCTGCTGTCGAACCTCGCCGCAGGTTATCCCGTTGCGGCGTATGAGCAGATGCGGACCCACGCCGCCGGCCTGGGCGCGGACGACCGGGGTCTCGACGCGGTGCGGTTGCGCGGCGCGGTGTTCAGCCACCGCGAGTGGATCGAGGCGGACAACCGTCGCGAGCTCCATCGCCACGGCTGGCGGCAGCTCTTCGCCGAGTTCGATGCCGTGGTGTGTCCGATCACGCCGACTCCCGCGTTCCCGCACGACCACACCGATCTGAGCGACCGGTGGATCGACATCGACGGCGTGGCATACCCGTTCGGCGATCAGCTCGTCTGGGCCGGCCTGGCGACCATGCCCGGCCTCCCTGCCACGACCATACCGGCGGGCCGGTCCCCCGAGGGCCTGCCGGTGGGAGTCCAACTCCTTGGCCCGATGTTCGAGGACCGCACCCCACTGCGGCTGGCCGAATTGCTCGAACAGCAGATCGGCGGCTTCGAGGCACCGAAGTAGGGCGCGCTGCTGCCTGCGGGTAGCTACATCGATGATCATCCGTGGAGTTCGTCAGCGAGGGTGTCGCCGTAGAGCCTCGAGACGTGGAGCCGGATGACCAGTCGGTTGTCTTCGACCATGTTCCGGAGGAAGATCGGGGCGTCGTCGCGGTTGTCGAATTCTGGGAACATGGCGAGCATTTCGCGGCCGGTGGCGTCTCCGGGGACGGTGCTGACAGGAGAGATCTGCGCCGTGCCCTCGGCTACCGCGAAGGTGAGATGATCCGTGCTGCTCACGTAGAGCGCGGCACGTGGATCGCGGGTGAGCTGGCGGACTTTCATGCGATCGGCTGTCGAGCCGATCGAAATCACGCGTGTGGACGGATTCCATTGGTAGGCAACGGTCGACAGGTGCGGATATCCGTCGCGTTTGCTGGTTGCCAGCGCTCCCATCCGATGAGTAGAGAGAAAACTGTCCAACCGCTGTGTACTCAGTCGGGTCGGCGACGCTCCTCGGCCCGGTTCGTACGTCGATTCCTGCATGTTGGTCATGGAGACCCTCCGCTGTAATGGTGCACTCTTTGCTACTGAGTGCATGATCTGTCACGGGCAGGTCGGGTGGAAGGAGGCACTTTTATGTTCCAGGGGCACAACGATGTTCCAGTGCAGGTGGATGCGGTCGCCGCCGAAGGCGACTCGCCGGACTCCTCGCTCGACCAGGCGTGTTCCGTTCTGACAGTCCTCAATCGGGTCAGCGGCAAATGGGCAATCGGTATCTTGCTCCTGACCACCCGGCGACCGATGCGCTTCACCGAACTCGAGCGCGAAATCGACGGTGTCAGTAGGCGAATGCTCACACTGACGCTGCGCAACCTCGAACGCGACGGCCTGCTGACCCGGACGGTCTATCCGACGGTGCCGCCGAAGACCGAATACGAAGCCACACCGATGGCCCGAGAGCTTTATCAGACTCTGCTGGCGTTGACAGATTGGGCCGACCGACACCGAGATGCGATCGCCGCCGCACACGAAACCTATGATGAGCAGTCCACTGTCGCTCCTTCGGGGGCGCGGATGCAACTCCGAGAATGAGTATGTGAGTGCGAGTCGCCCGGTGAGCAGAGCGAAGACACCGCAGTAGCGGCCGTGACGGTTGGGCACCGCTCGGCGCCGGGGAGATGCTAGTGGTCGGCGCGGTAATGACCACTAGCCTAGGCGGGGGTCGAGGCCGTTGCCGCCGCCCCATATTTCACCAATCATGTTCGCGGGCAATGACATCGACATATGGTTCCGGGTATGACGAAGATCGACGGGGGCTTCGAGCCCGTCTTCTGCACCATCGTGCCTCCGCACATCCTCGACAAGTTGGCTCAGCAAGACGATCCCGCAATCGCCGCGGCGGCGCGCAAGACCCTCGAGCGCGATGCCTACGAGCGCACCCATCGCCGTCTGACCACGGTTATCGGCGCCCCATCCGGCGCACCGCCCGCCGCAGCGGCGACCGACCAGCCGCACCGCACCATCTACGACGCCGGCCACCAAACTGCGCTGCCAGGCAAGCAGGTCCGTGCCGAGGGCTCGGACCCGGGCAACGACGCCACCGTGAACCGTGCCTACGCGGGCCTCGGCGCCACCTTCGAGTTCTATCTGAAGGCGTACGGGCGCTTCTCCATCGACGGCAACGGCCTGCCGCTGGACGCGACCGTCCACTACGACCGGGACTACAACAACGCCTTCTGGAACGGCGAGCAGATGGTGTTCGGCGACGGTGACGGCAAGATCTTCCGCGATTTCACCATCCCGACCGAGGTCATCGCCCACGAGCTCACCCACGGTGTCACGCAGTACACGGCCAACCTCACCTACTTCGGCCAGCCCGGCGCCCTCAACGAGTCGCTGTCCGACGTCTTCGGCTCGCTGATCAAGCAGTACGCGCTCGGCCAGACCGCCGCCGAGGCCGACTGGCTGATCGGTGCGGGCCTGTTCACCCCGCGCGTTACCGGTAAGGCGCTGCGCTCCATGAAGGAGCCGGGCACGGCCTACGATGACGACGTCCTCGGCAAGGACCCGCAACCGGCGACCATGGACGACTTCGTGCAGACCGACCGCGACAACGGCGGCGTCCACATCAACTCCGGCATCCCCAACCACGCCTTCTACCTGGCCGCCACGGCCCTCGGTGGTCATGCCTGGGAGAAGGCGGGGCAGGTCTGGTATGACGTCCTGACCGGCGGCGAGCTGAAGAAGGATGCTCAGTTCGCGGACTTCGCGAAGCTCACGGTCGCAGCGGCCAAGGCTCGTTTCAACGAGGGCGAGGAGCTGAAGGCCGTGCTGAATGCGTGGGAGAAGGTCGGGGTGCAAACGTCTTAGTTCCGTACTAGACACGGACCCATGCATATTCGAGTGAGTCGTGCGGGTGGATTCGCGGGCATCGAGCGGCACGCCGAGGTCGACACCTCCGGGCGGCCCGATGCGAGCGAGTGGCACGCCCTGGCCGAGCAGGCCGCGGCCGAGGGGCACAGCCAGCCGCCCCTCGGAGTTCCGGACGGGTTCAGCTACGAGATCACCGTGGACGGCAGGACGTTCTACGCGGCGGATCCCCGGCTCACCAGGGAGCAGCGGATGCTGATCTCCAGGGTGCTCGAGGAAGGAGCTTGAGGTCATAACAGGTCGCCCGTCTCTAGGACCTGGTGCTACACAACGGAATTGGTATCGTCGGGACATGCCCGAGCTGGTCGCGCCCACCACACGCCTGCGCACCGCATGGCTCGAGGCGCGCGACGACTGGGGGCCCGGTGTCCACGAGGACGGTTTCGGACTGCGGCCAACCGACGACGTCGACTCGCCGGCCGGGTTCACAGCCTGGGTGGCGCGGCTGGTTGCGGACTCCGATCCGACAAAAGCGACCGAGGCCGGCCGGATCCGCTGCACCTACCGATGGATCACCGACGCCGACCGAGTGCTCGGCGGGATCGCGCTGCGACATGAGTTCAGCGAGCTCGGCCACATCGGCTACGGCATCCGGCCGTCCGCACGGCGACGCGGGCTCGCAACCTGGGCTCTGGGCCAGATGCTCGACGAAGCGCGAACACTGGGCCTGAAACAAGTACTGATCGTTTGCGCGAGCGACAACATGGCCTCGGCGAAAACGATCGAACGCAACGGCGGCGTTTTCGAGGACATTCGCGACACCGAACACGGCCCAGCGCAACGGTATTGGATCAACATTCCAGAGCCGAGCCCGTGATATCTCGGGCACACACAACCGCACGCAGTCGAAACACCTGCAACTGGATGCATACCTGAAACAGGTTCTGCCGCACAAGATTTAGTTCAGAGAAACAAGCATGTTCGTGGTCGCGCGGGGTGGCGTAGGGCGGAAGCGGTCGCTGAGTTCGACGCGGCACACCAGGAAGGGCTGTTCGAACTCGGTCCATTCGCCAGGTGTGACGTCGCGGAATTATCGTCGGCGCGCGTGCGTCCGCCGAGCGCTCGAGGGGTTTGTCCGTCACCGCGGATCAACAAAGGGAAGGAAACTCCCTTCCATATTCAACTTATAGCGCACCCGGGGGCTTGCGGCAAGACCCCGGTCGTGCCGCAGAATCACTGGCCGAAGCCAGAACCTGCGGAAATGGGGGTTACGAAATGCGCGTGTTGTTGTCGACGTATGGGTCGCGCGGAGATGTGGAGCCGATGGTGGCGCTAGCGGTACGGCTGCGGGAGCTCGGCGCGCAGGTACGGGTGTGTGCGCCACCGGATGAGGATTTCACGCGGCGGCTGGCCGAGGTCGGCGTGCCGATGGTGCCGATTGGTCAGTCGGTGCGGGCGGCGGGGGCGCCGCTGTCATCGGACCTGTCTCGGCATGCGACCGAATTGATCGCGAGGCAGTTCGACGCGGTCACCGCGGTCGCCGCCGCGGCGGCGGGGTGCGATGCGCTGGTTGCGACCGGAATGATGCCGGTCGTGGCCGGTGTGCGATCGGTGGCCGAGAACCTGGGCATCCGCTATGGGTACGTGACCTTCCACCAGCTCACGCTGCCGTCGCCGCACCGTCCGCCGCTCGCGTATCCGGGTCGGCCGTTTCCGCCGGATGTCGACCCGATTCCCGGACTGGACATCAACGCGCTGTTTGTTGCGGCGCTCAACACCTACCGGGCGTCGATCGGCCTGTCACCGGTGGACGATGTCCGCGATTATGTCCGCGATTACGTCATCGGCGATCGGCCGTGGCTCGCGACGGACCCGACCTTGGACCCGTGGCAGGAGACGCCGGATTTCGACGTTGTACAGACCGGCGCGTGGATCCTGCCGGACGCACGTCCGCTCCCGGCCGATTTGGCGGCGTTCCTGAAAGCTGGCGCACCGCCGGTGTTTGTGGGCTTCGGCAGCATGCCGATGCACGTCTCGGCCGACGTCGCCCGGGTGGCGATCGAGGCGATCCGCGCGCAGGGCCGCCGTGTGCTCGTCGGCCGCGGCTGGGCCGACCTGACTCTGATCGACGACCGGGATGACTGCTTCGTCGTGGGCGAGGTCAATCAGCAGGCGCTGTTCGCCCGCGTGGCCGCCGTCGTGCACCACGGCGGCGCGGGCACGACGACGACGGCGACCCGGGCCGGTGTGCCGCAGGTGGTGATACCTCAGGCGGCGGACCAGCCGTATTGGGCCGGTCGGGTGGCTGCGCTGGGGATCGGTGCGGCACACGACGGTTCGATTCCGAGCATCGAGTCCCTGTCGGCCGCGCTCGGCACGGCCCTGAGCCCCGAAACCCGCACACGAGCGACCGCCGTGGCCGACACGATCCGCACCGATGGGGCGACGGTGGCCGCGACGCTGCTATTCGATGCGCTAAGTCGAGAAACCGTGTCCGCGTGAACCTATCGAGCCGGGAAAGGAGGGGCATTTTGACTACCCAGGGGTATGAAGACGAACTGCGGTCCGAGCGGGACTATGTGGCCGGACTCTATGCGCGGCTCGATGCCGAACGCGCGCGAGTGAAGGGGCGGTACAGCGCGGCGTTGCGGGGAAATGGCGGGTCGCCGATGGAACGGGATGTCGAGGTGCGGGCGCTGGCCAAGGAGGCGAAGCGGCTGGACGTGGCGGACAACGGTCTGTGTTTCGGGCGGTTGGATACCGTGTCGGGCGAACATTCCTACATCGGCCGGATCGGCATTTTCGATGAGGACAACGAGTACGAACCGTTGTTGCTGGATTGGCGGGCGCCCGCCTCGCGCGCGTTCTACATCGCCACCGCCGCGACCCCAGAGAATATGCGTCGGCGCCGCCAGTTCCACACTCGTGGGCGTCACATTGTCGATTTCACCGATGAGGTTCTCGGCCGCCCGAGTGCCGGTGCGCGAGGGGACGCGGCGCTGCTCGCCGCGGTGAACGCACCGCGCGGTGCCGGGATGCGCGACATCGTGGCGACGATCCAGGCCGAACAGGACCAGATCATCCGGCTCGATCATTCGGGTGTGCTGGTGATCGAGGGTGGTCCAGGCACCGGCAAGACCGTGGTGGCGCTGCACCGCGTCGCGTACCTGCTCTACACCCAGCGGGAGCGGATGGAACGGCACGGGGTGCTCGTAGTCGGACCGAATCCGGCTTTCCTCGATCACATCGGCCGCGTGCTGCCATCGCTGGGCGAGACGAATGTCGTATTCATGACCACCGGCGACCTCATGCCCGGTCTGCGCGTCACCGCCGAGGACACCCCGGAAGCCATGCGGCACAAGGGTTCGCTGCGGATCCTGGACGTGCTCGCGACGGCGATCGCCGATCGCCAGCGGCTGCCGGAACAGCCGGTGCGCATCGAACTGACCGATGTCGCCATGCGGATCGACGCCGAGACAGCGGAGTGGGCAAGGGAGGAGGCGCGCGCGAGCGGGCTGCCGCACAACGAGGCCCGCGCGGTGTTCAGCGAGATCGTCACCTACGTGCTCACCGAACGGGCGATAGCCCGGATCGGCCGCGGCTGGCTGAACCGGAAGGATCGCGAAGCCTGGGAGAACCTGCGGACGGATCTGCTCGCCGAACTCGCCGACAACGACCAGTTCACCGCCGCGCTCGACGAACTCTGGCCGATAATGACGCCGGAAACACTACTGGCACAGCTGTATTCGTCCCCGGAGCGGTTGCATGCGACCGGTGCCGACCAGTCGCTGTGGCGTGCCGACGGTGCGGCGTGGACGGTGTCGGATGTGCCGCTGCTCGACGAACTGGTCGACCTGCTCGGCCGCGACAAGGCGGCCGACGAGGCCGCCGCACGCGCCGCCGAGCGGGAACGCAAGGCCGAGGCCGAGTACGCCGCCGGTGTGTTCGACACCCTCATCAAGCGCGAGGACCTGAACGACGACATCGGTCTGCTCGCCCAGGACATGCTCTACGCCGAAGACCTTGCCGAGCGTTTCCTCGAACGCGACACCCGTGAACTCGTGGAACGCGCTGCCGCGGACCGTGATTGGACCTACCGGCATATCGTGGTCGATGAGGCCCAGGAACTATCCGAAATGGACTGGCGGGTATTGATGCGGCGCTGTCCGGGCCGATCCTTCACGGTGGTCGGCGATCTCGCCCAACGCCGCTCGGTGGCCGGGGCGACATCGTGGGACGGGATCTTCGAGCCGTACGTGCCCGGACGCTGGGTCTACCGGTCGCTGTCGGTGAACTACCGCACCCCGGCGGAGATCATGACCGTCGCCGCCGCGGTGCTCGCCGAGTTCGCACCGGGAGTCCAGCCACCGGAGTCGGTCCGTGCGTGCGGTGTCCAGCCGTGGGTCAGGCGGGTGGCCGAGGGCGAATTATCCACTGATATAGCGGAATTCGTGCGCAACGAGGCGGTTCGCGAAGGCACCAGCGTCGTGATCGGGCCACCGGGTGTGCCGGGCACGGTGCCGGCATCGGAGACGAAGGGTCTGGAATTCGACGCCGTCCTGGTCGTGGAACCCGAGCGGATCCTCGCCGACGGTCCACGCGGCGCGGCCGAACTCTACGTCGCCCTTACTCGCGCCACCCAACGCCTCGGCGTCTTGCACAAGGGCCCCTTGCCGCAGGCCCTCACCGGACTTACCGAAATCCGCCCACCTGCCGAGTCCGGGAGTCAACAGTTGGCATAGCGATTCGCGTGGGCCCCAGGCATGTGAATTCGCCGGGGCCATCGAGGAGCTCGCCCGTGTGGAACAGTGCGCCGTTTGCGGTGGTGGAGACGGGATCACTCCATCGCACCACAAACGGGTCGCCCGACTCGTCCTCCGAAATGATGACGTACGCCGGGCCTTTCGGCCGACGAATGGCACCCGGCCTGGCGGCAGGATTACAGCATGCAGATACGACTCGCGACCATCTTCGGGGTATTGCTCGTTGTCGCTGGGGCAGCGTTGTGGCTTTTCGCGCGGGACGCCGAATTCTTCTGGTTCCGGGGTGGGCCACTTGGGGCCGTGCTCGTAGTGGTCGGGGTGATCGACATCGTAAACGCGCGCAGGACGGACCGGCGGCGGCTTTGACGTGGATGTGCTTCTCGATCGCGGCAGCGGCAACCGGGAAGGCTCCGCACGTCGGCCCGGCCGGCAACTGCGAGATTGCTATTGCGGTGCGTTCGAACCGCTTTGATCGTGCTCAGGTGCCTGTGTTTCGAATGCCTGGGCGACGGCGAGGCTGTCCTCGTAGACGTGATGACGGGTGATGAGGCCGTTTTCGATGGTGAGGTGTAGCGCGAAACGGGAACGATAGGCGCGTCCGGTGGCGCGGGCGGTCTGGCGGATTTCGCCCAGTACCACCGCATCCGGGCCGTCGACCAGGATGCGTTCGATCACGGTGCCCACCCGTTTGGGTAAGTGGTGGCGAGCGATTTCGCGGTAGTGTTCGGCCGCGTCGGCGCGCGTGGCGCGGTGCCGGATCCACGGGGTGGCGGATCGGTTGTGCTCGTTGTCCGGCCAATTCAGTTTCCAGTCGCTGACCGGGGCGTAGAGCGCGGCGGTGGCGTCCGGATCGCCCGCACCGATCCGGCGCAGCAACTCCTCGACGACGGTGCGAGTGGTGGTCGTCCCGAGATCGTTCATGCCTGCCACCGTGCCAGCACCGATGTGCCCCGTCGATTACCTCCGACGTAATACCTCAGCAATGATTCTCGGTTTCCTGGTCTCCGGGTGTTTCAACACACCCGCGTCGACGAGGGAGATGGCGTTACCGCGCAGCCGAAGCGACGCGGTAGACATCGAATTACGTTGGCTGGGCCCGGAGTTGGGCTAGCTGGCCTTGTATTCGACGGTGCAGTCGCCGTTGGTGTAGTTCTGGCCCGATCCGTGGTTGGCAGCTGCGAGTGTGAGCGGGACCCGGCCTGGCTCGGTCTTCATATCGGGAATGGTCAGCACGTTGTCGGAGCCCTGGACACGCGCTGTGGTCTCGGCTTGACCGTTCTTGCCAGTATCGAGATTCGACCAGGTGACGCGGAATATCTGGTCGTAGGGAGTCTCGGACTTCGCATCAGTGTGCATGGTCAGCGTGATCGATCCGTTGTTGTTCGGCTCGACGAATACCTCACTCGATGCCGTGACGGAGAAGTCGTCGGGCGTTGGATAGGTGATCGTGCACAGTTTTTCCGATGACGAGCCTGGCGCGGCGATTGCTCCGGGCGCGCCGACGAGTGCTGCCGCACCCAGGCATGAGATCGCGACGATGGCTGAAAAGCGGTAGGAGGTAAGCAAATTCATCAAAACCTTCCGAACGAACTGGCTGCTGGCCTTGAGCCTAACAGGGCAATACCGAGGGGCGGAGCACGTTCACCGGGCCGTTGCGGGGATCTCGGCCGAGGGGTTGTAGGCGGCAGGGCGGGGGGCTCGGGTGTCGTCGTGTGACCGGGTGGATCCGACGACGACTGCGATCACCAAGAGGAAGGCGAGCAGTGCGCAACCGGTCCGGGTGAAATGGAATAGTTCCCAACGCCGCAGGATATCGGCATAGTCGCTGGGCGGGGTGCCCACGGCCCAGCGCTTGATCTGCTGGTTGATCGGCACATTCCCGAACCGGGTCACCAGGAACGAGAGGAATGTCAGCGCTGAGGCACTCGCCGCGATCCAGCGGGGCCAGGACTTCGACCGCGTTGCCAGGATCAGTGTGCTCAGGACGGCGAGCCCCATCAGCGCCTGCATCACCGGGCCGTTGACCCGCATCAGCGCGGTATGGAAGGTGAATCGAACATCAAGGGGCACTTCGCGAAACGCGTACAGCACGTTCACCGCCCCGTATCCGAACGCCCCGGCGAGCAGACCGGGGAACAGCAGCGCCGCGGCGCGGACGGATTTCGACAGCATCGGAACTCCCATCTCAGATATCGCAACATCGAGTTGCGATATTGTCAGCGTGCCCTCTGCACGTCGATATCGCAACAAGGAGTTGCAATGAGTTCTGTCGCACCCCTCGGACGGGGACCGAAGGTTCGCGCTGCCGTGCTCGCCGCGGCCGTCGACGAGCTGAGCGAGCACGGGTACGCCGCGTTCACCGTCGACAACGTCGCCCAGCGCGCCGGTGTACACAAGACCACCGTCTATCGGCGCTGGCCCGACCGGGATGACCTGATCGCCGATGCGCTGGCCGACAGCGTTGCCGCGGAAATCCCCATCCCCGATACGGGTTCGATCGAGGACGACCTTCGCGCGCTGGCGCGCAGTCTTGTCGCATGGATCAGCAGCCCGTCCGGCCGGGCGGTCCTCGCTGTCATGCTGGCCAATGCCACCGGACAGCCGGCGCCACCCGCCTCCACCCGACATGCTTTCCGCGACCGCATCCGCAAGGCGCTGCCGGTCGTGACGCGCGCCGTCGAACGCGGTGAGCTTGCTGCTGGCACAAACCCCGCCGAGCTGATCAAAACCCTTGTGGCACCGATATATTTTCGCGCGCTGATCACCCGTGAGTCGGTGGACGACAGCACCGCCGACGCGGCCGCCGCAGTGGCGATGGCGGCGGCGCGCGCCGGTGTGTTCGGCTGAGTCGGGATAAATCAGTTGTCGCAATCAGTGCGGCCGAGCAGGCTGTCGTGCATGGTTGCGTCGCGTTCCGCTCTGCTGCGCTGGCAGTTCGAACTGGTCTGGTCGTTGTTCGAATTTCATCTCGAGCGACTGGAGCCGGGCGACTTCTTGTGGGAGCCGGCAGGTTTGACGTGGACAGTGCGCCAGGACGAGACCGGCGTCTGGGTGCCGGACTGGGCGGACTCCGAGCCCGATCCGATCCCCGTGCCCACCATCGGTTGGATCAGCTGGCATATCGGATGGTGGTGGAGCGTCACCATCGATCACCTGCGGGGCCGCACTCCACCGGACCGCACCGAGATCACCTGGCCGGGACCAGGGCCAGCGACCATCGACTGGCTGCGCGGCCTGCACAGGGACTGGTTGCAGATCCTGGACCAGAATGTCGATCTCGATGCGCCAACCGTGCTTCCATGGCAGAACGACCCCGACAAATCCATCGCCCACACCATCGCGTGGGTGAATGCCGAACTGATGAAGAACGCCACTGAGATCGGCCAGTTGCGGCTACTGCGGACGGCTCGGTCGCCAGAGGCTGTGCCGACACCCGGTCCTCGATGACGTCGTCGGGTAGATGGTCGATCGAAAACCAGTGAGTCGATCACCGCAGCCGACAGGCGTGTCGGCGAATCTATGCACCACTAGTTCGACGGGAAACCGTCAAGGGCGGGCAATTCCTGCCTCGGCTCGCGAATCTGGCGGGAAAACACCGGCTCACCTAGCTTTTCGGCGAAATGGCGATCTGTTTGACGTAACGGTGGGCGGGAACTGGTACTGGGCCGTTGGGGCCCGGGGCCTGGTGACTGAACAAGCCCTCATCGATCCATCCGTTGCGGGCATAGAAGGCGCGGGCTCGGGTGTTGCCCGGAACTACGGCCAACCAGGCTCGGGAATGCCCTTGCGCGCCTATGCGATGTTCGGCGGCGGCGAGTAGAGGGGTGGCGACTCCGGTGCCGCGGTGGTGGCGGGACAGGTAGACCTGGTCGACCTCGTCATCGAGGGTCATGACGAAACCGGCTACCTCGTTGTCGATGATCGCGACGACGGTGTCGTCGATGCGTTGGGCAGCGCGCGTACCGAAGGAGTCCGGTGGGCGGACGGCGATGAGTTCGTCGGGGACATTGCCGAGGTGGGCGTCGCGCCAGCCCTCGTACCAGATGGCCGCGATGGATTCGGCATCCTCGGGTTGGGCGGGACGCAGGTGCGGGGAATCGGTCATCTGGGGAATGTAGCGCGGTCGGAGTTGACATGAACCATGGTTGAGGTTGAAGGCTGGCGGTATGAATCGACCGGGTCGCCGGTGAACACCCGATCCGCTAGCGTCAGTGCGCGATTGATGTTTCCACACCGAGAGCATGTGCGACTGGACGGGAACCAGCGATCCGCCACCAGCACCGGTCCGCCGCGCGAGTGCTACACGACGACGTCATAGTCGTTCACCCGACTCGCTCCAGCACATCCGCGCCGTCGTACAGCACATCGACCGCCATCGCATGTCGCCGCAGCCCATAGGCTGTCGCGTCGGCCAGCAACCGCTCGTCCTCGACCACCAGTACCCCGCACCCGACCATCGGGCCCGTTGTCGCTGTCGGCTCTGTTAGCGCGACACTCGCGTCGAGTCGGTGAATCCTGCGCATGTCGCGATGGGGAATGATTCAATCTGCTCGGTGTGTGCTCTGTAGTAACTGATTGCAGTGAAAGGAGTTCAGATGACGATGTCGGTCGCCGACCGCATATTCCTTCGCGTCAACCGATTCCATACCGAACGCATCGCGGTCGCATGGGGCGGACGGCATATTCTGCACGGTCGCAAACCGAGGTCGGGTGACATCGTGCTGACCAGTAACGACCATCTCGCGCTCGCTCGCGAGCCGTATATCATCGGTGCGATGTGCGCGGCGTTGCAGAACGCGAGCGGGGGAGCGCCGCCGTCGGGCGTCTTCCTGCACGGCCCGGACCATCCGCAGATCGCGCTGGAGCGGACGCTTGCCGAACATATGCGGGCGGCGGCCGGAATTCTGTGTCAGTCGGGCTGGGATGCGAATGCCGGATTGCTCCAGTCGATCGCCGACGTGCATACGCCGGTCTATGTCGATCACATTGCCCATATGTCGTTCTGGCACGGCGCGAAAACCGCTGGTGCGCCGGTATATTCGTTCCGGCACAATTTTCCGGGCCATCTGCGCGAGGAGATTCGTCGACACGGCCCCGGCATCATCGCGGTGGATTCGATCTATGGCACCAACGGGAGCCGCTCTCCGCTGACCCAGATCTGCGATGTCGCCGACGAAACCGGCAGTGTGCTGGTGGTCGACGAATCGCATTCGCTCGGCACCGACGGGCCGTACGGCGCGGGCATGGTGGTCGCGCTCGGCCTCACCGACCGCGTGCCGTTCCGAATCGCCAGCCTTGCAACGGCTTTCGCGGGACGCGCCGGATTCATCGCCGCGAACAGTATCGACTTCGTCGACTACTTCAAGATGGAATCCGATCCCGCCGTCTTCTCCGCGACGCTGCTGCCGCACGATATCGCCGGTCTGGCCGCGACGCTCGAGGTGGTTCGCGTCGACGATTGGCGGCGGGTCCGGCTGCGCGAGATCTCCGCTGTCGTGCGCCGTGCGCTGATGGCATTGGAATTCGACCTGGAGGGTTCGGCCAGTCATATCGTCGCGCTGCAGACCGGTCCGGATGAGCGCACGATCGCGATCCGCGACTTTCTGGAGGCCCGCGGCGTTTTCGGTTCGGTCCTCTGCTGGCCGGTCACCGCGCCCGAGCGCGCGCTCATCCGCTTCTCGCTGCATGCCGGTCTCACCGATATGCAGGTGGATCGACTCATCCAGGTGTGCGCCGAGGTTCGCGACATCTTCGGCGCGATGGCACCGATGTGGCACGAAAGGCCCAGGCTCGAACCGCCTGCGGCGCAACTCGTGCCGACTCGGTGAGCTGGCCGGCGCAGCAGTCCGGTGCGTTTGTCGTCGACCTCATCGCGCGCGGACAGCAACAGCATCGGCGCGGCGACCCTGCCCGCGCGCAGCCGCCGCAACAGCCCGAACCCGTCCATGTCCGGCTCTGCTCTGCTCATTCAATCAGGGGGCCGTGCGGAACAACGGCCGAGCTCAGGACACGATGGGCGTTGGCTGTGAGCCGTCGGTCAGCTATCGGGCTCCGGATGGAAAATGCGTTTGGCTGCCTGAATCAGGGTCTCGCGGCTGTCCGGGTTCTCGACATGGAGCGCGAAGGTCAACTCGCCGGTATTCGCCAGCAGCCAGCCCTGCCCGCCCGTGGTGGTGATATATCCGCCGCCGCCGATCAGGCCACGGAGCTGGTCGACCGCCTTGGTGGGCAAGGGTGTCGACGCGGCGGAAGTCGTCGCCGGGCGACCGACCTCGATCATCGGCGGGGTTATGCGCCCATTGGCAATCGCGGCGGTGAAGATCGCCATGCCGTAGGGGCTGGCCTGGATGTCATTTGTCCGGCCGCCGCCTCGGACCTCATCGGTGCCCGGCGCCGGGATCCGCGAACTCGCCTTGTCCAGACCATTCAGCTCGAAATCGACGCCGAGGCCGAACATGCGGGCGGCCTGGGTGATCTCGTCGAGGGATACGTTCTGCGGCGGTTTGTGTGCGATGTTCGCCGCGGCCGTGCGCAGTAGTTCGGACGTGCCGCCGATCGGGGCGAGTCCGGCGAAGGCCATCGATTCGTTCGCGCTGGCCGCATTGTTGTCGGCGGCGGCGACTACGGCTCCGGTCGCGGTGCGGATGACGACCACGGCCGTTGGATTCCCGACGTAGTTGACCGCATCCTGGGCAGCGCGTTGCCAGTGCGGATCCAGGGTCGCGGACACATCCGGTGCCGGTGCGCCCAGCTGTCCGGCGAGGTTGGCTATCGGATGCCCGTCGAGTCCCGAGAGCTGCACCGCCCAGCCCGCGGTCCGGTCCCGGTTCTCCTGCCACGCCGTGCGCAGCGCGTCGAGCATGGGTGATTGGATGCGCCGGTCGGCGGCGATCAGCCGTGGCTGCGCCTGCGTCACCACCCCCGGAATCGGCGCGATATCCGGTTCGAGAACCGCGAAGTCGTCCTGCCGCAGATTCACCGCGACCACTGGCTTACCTTGGGCGGCGGCGAGTTGCGCGCGCAGGGACTCACCCGTGATCACCGGGGCAATCGGTTCGATGGCCTTGGCCAGCGCGTTGGTGGTGGCGACCGGATCGCTGATGCGGGTGGGATCGAGCCGGACCACATCGATGATCTGCTCGGTCATCAGTGTGTGTCCGAGGCCGTCCTTCACCACGGGTGTCGGCGGCGCGTAGGCCTTTACCAAGTGGACCGTGCTGCTGTTATCCAATTTCGGCACCACGATGGTCGGGTCCCAGGAGATGCGCCAGCCGGTCGCCAGCTTTCGCACCGTGCCCTGCGCATCGTAGGTCCATTGTCGATCGGGTCCGAATTTCCAACCGCCCTGCAGGGCGAAGATTCCTTCCCCCTTGCCCAATGGGATGAATTGGGTCAAATGGAAGTCCGGGGCACCCTTGCTCAGTCCGTCGAATACCTGTCGCAGCGACACCACGGCACTGCCCGGTTGGGCGGTCAACTTCGCGGCGTTATCCGCGTCCCGCTTGTTCAACAGTTCGGTGAACCGTTCGACCGCCACCCTGGCGTCCTCCGGATACTCGTCGAACGAACCGGCGCATCCGCCGAGTGCCAGTGCGAGGATTACGGCCCCCAGGGCCGCCGAGCAACGTGCGCGGATCATATGAAGTCCGGCGCGATGACCAGGGAAATACTCATCGGGATCCTCGATTCTCGAGTTCAACCGTGACTGATGGTCGTCAGCATCCGATAGCGCAGCGCACCGGACTTCGAGGCTAGCCCGCGCATTCGGCAGCAATCCACTCGATAAATCGGATAGCTGCCGAATTGCGATGGACTCGAAATATGGCCTTATGTTGGCTTCCCGCAACATGTTCGAGCCGAGCGAGGGACCCCGGCGAGTGGCCGAGGTCCCGTCGGATGACGACTGCGCGGTGGGCAGAAGACGCGAAGTTGTCGAGGATGTGCGCGAAAACGAGGCCGTCCTCGCCGGGATCGTTGCGCCAAGTCGTTCGGCTTCGCGACCGTGGCCGCGGCATCCTGGACGAGTGCGGAGAAGGTCGCGTGATCGGCCGACGCGTCGGTGGTACGCGAGATGCCGCCGCTGGGTGCTTCGCTCGCGGGATAGCTGACCAGGTCGTAGGTGTAGGCATTCGGGTCGGCGGCGTAACCCCAGCCGAACAGGTCGCGGCGAACTTCTCGACCGCTTGCGGCTTATCGCTGCCGACCTGGAGCCGCGGATCGGGTTGCTTCGGTCAGCGGCGGGGGGAGACCAGCATCGGTTCGTGTAGGTCGAAGAATTCGACTTCGCCCATGAGTTCGCTTTCCTCGTCGAACAGGGCGCGTAGATCGTCTGGGATCTCCAGCTTTTCGTGGGCGCGGGCCTCGGCTTCGGAGGTGAAGTAGACGGCCTCTACGTAACCGTCGCTGCCGTAGGTCGCCAAGGTGCCGCCGAGAATTTCGGGACGCAGTTCGTGGATGCGCTCGGTGCCTTCGGCGAGCAGTTCGCGCATGCGGCGCGGATTGCGGGTGTGGCCCTCCATGACCTGGACGAACCCGGCCTGATCCGAGCCACCGCCCAGCCACTGCGTTACCTCGGGGCAGTCCATGAATGTCACCGGTCCGTCGAAGCACTGCTCGGTCTCGGCCCACCACGCGCCCTGCTCCGGACGATCGCTATTGCGCCGAGCCGCCTCCTCGGATTCGAACCTCGTCAATGCGATGAACGTCCCGTCATTGCACAACCCGCTCGTCATCCCGAGATAGCCGGTGGCTCCCGGCTGCAAGTCCTTGGTCCACCGATCCATGCAGCGACGCAGCCGATCGGCGTCGGCAACCTTTCCTTGAATAACTTGGATGAACATCGAGTCCTCCTAGTGCGGAGGGGTCACTCCGCTGTGTTGCGAGGCTGACGCATCGTGGTCCACCGAGGGCGCTTGGACCGCACGGCCCGCGAACGCGGCCACCGCACAGCTAATGGTTCGCCGCCGGGTGGATGAACGCAAGCGTGGCGACTCGCCTAATCCAATGGCCAGTTCTCGACGTGTCTTCCGATGATCGGCATAGCGGGGCGCGGAATCGACCGGACCTGTTCCACTGATTCAATCAATGATTGAAATACCGATTGAGATGTGGTTGGCTACGTTCATGACAGAGAAGCTTTCGTCGGATACGCGGGGTCGTCTGCTCGCCGCGGCCGAGCGGTTATTGCTGACCGAGCGCTATGACGAAGTTTCCGTGCGGGCGATCTGTGCCGCGGCCGGGGCCAACCCGGCCGCGGTGCATTATCACTTCGGGTCAAAGGAGGCGCTGGTCACGGCGATGCTCGAGGACCGACTCGGGCCGCTGTGGGCCGACCGGTTGTCAGTGGTGACGGGTGCGCGCGGTTCGGTGGCCGACGTGGTGGACGTGGTGCTGGAACCGTTCGTCACGTTGGCCGATGATCCGGTGGGTCGCTTGCACTTACGGCTGCTGGCGCAGTTCGTCCTCGGCGGGCATCCGATGCTGTGGAATCAGCGGTGGTTCCGCATGGCGTCCTGGGTGGAATTGCTACCCGAGCTGACCGAGGCCGAAAGCCGTCGGCGCTGGGCCCTGGCCTTCGATCTGATCATCATGCGATTCGGCGGAACCGGATCGCAGGACCGGGGGATGTCGCAGGCGGCGATCGCCGCATTGCGGGAGTTCGTGGTGGCCGGTCTGACCGCCCCGTCGAAAGAACTGAAATGACAGACATATTCACACCGGCACGGCTCGGGCCGATCACTCTGCGCAATCGCGTGATCAAGGCGGCGACATTCGAGGGACGCACCCCGGATGCCCTGGTCACCGATGATCTGATTGCCTTCCACCGCGAAGTGGCGGCCGGCGGCGTCGGTATGACGACCGTCGCCTACTGTGCGGTGGCGCCGGGCGGGCGCACCGACCGGCATCAGATCTGGATGCGCCAGGAGGCGGTCCCGGGTCTGCGGCGGCTGACCGCTGCCGTACACGCCGAGGGCGCGGCGGTCAGCGCGCAGATCGGACATGCGGGTCCGGTCGCCAATGCGGCCTCCAACCGTTACCCCGCCCTCGCGCCGAGCCGTATGTTCAGTCCGCTGGGCATGAAACCGATGAAGGTGCCCAGAGAGCACGAGATCGGCGAACTCGTCGCGGCGCATGCCACGGCCGCGCGGCTGGCCGAGGAATCGGGGTTCGATGCGGTCGAGATCCACTTCGGGCACAACTATTTGACGAGTTCGTTCCTCAGCCCACTGCTCAACCGGCGCACCGATCGCTACGGTGGTTCGACCGAGAATCGAGCGCGGTTGGCGCGCGAAATCGCCCTTGCCGTCAAGGAAGCCGTGGGTGACCGGCTGGCGGTGACCGCGAAACTGAACATGGAGGACGGCGTCCGGGGCGGTCTGACGGTCGCGGAGTCGCTGCGAGTGGCGGCTTGGCTGGAAGCCGACGGCGCACTGGATGCTCTCGAATTGACCGCGGGCAGTTCGCTATTGAATCCGATGCTGCTGTTCCACGGCACCGCGCCGCGCAAATCGTTCGCGAAAGTGCTTCCGGCACCGGCACGTTGGGGCTTTCGCGTGGTCGGCCGCTCATTCTTGAAGGAGTACCCGTATCAGGAGGCATACCTCTTGGAGCGGGCCCGCCACTTCCGGCGGGAGTTGTCGATGCCGCTGATCCTGTTGGGTGGCATTACGAATCTGGACACCATGCGGCTCGCCAGGACCGAGGGCTTCGAATTCGTCGCCATGGCCCGTGCGCTGCTGCGTGAACCGAATCTGTTGCACCGCATCGAATCCGAGGTAGCCACCCGGTCCGCGTGTATCCACTGCAACGAATGCATGCCGACCATTTACACCGGAACCAAGTGCCTGTACCGGCTCGACAGCCCGGTGATCGCCGAAACGCCGCCGGTCGACGCCACCGTGCCGGAGGCGCGGGCGTGAGCGTCGTCAGCGGTGGTGCGCGCGGAATGGGCGCGGCACATATTCACTACGGAGGAAAGCGGTGGACGTCGATCGGAACGAGAACACCTTGGGCCGCTTGGGCTTGCCCGAGGAGGTGACGAGTCTGGTCGTTTTCCCGGCCGGTACCGAGTCGAGCTTCTGCAATGGTGCAGAGTACGCCGTCGACGGCGGCATGACCGCAGGGTCCGCCTTCGGCTGATCCCACGGCAATACGCGAGCCCGGCGCGGGCAAATCCCGAGTCAGCGCGCTTCGGCGCGGTCGGTCAAGAAGGTTTCGACCAGTTGGTTGACGACATCGGGAACTTCGGCGGCGGCGAGGTGTGCGGCATTCTCGATAACCGTCAGCTCCGCGCCGGGAATGCTGCGCGCCATGGACTCGAGTTCGGGTACCGGAAAGGTGCGATCCTCGCGACCGCCGACGACCAGGGTGGGGCAGGTGATCGCGGCGAAGCGGTCGCGTTGGTCCTGGCGCTCGATGACCACGGATCGGACCGCGTGCACGACCGATTTCGGGTCGTTGCGGCGGGCGGTATCGACGACTCGGCGCACGACATCGGGGCGCGTGCGTTCGGTTGTCGGTCCAAGGAAAGCACGCACCACCGATCGGGTGAGCGGCGGGCGGATACCGCGCAGAATACCGATGATGCCCAGCAGCGCCATGTACTGCAATTTCTGACCGGCCGGGGCCGGTGAGGCCGTGCCGTTCATCAGGATGGCGGATCGGACGCGGTCCGGAAATGCAGCGGCGAAGGTGCCACCGATCATCGCGCCCCAGGAGTTTCCGATGAAGTGGGTCCGCGGTAGTTCGAGGTGGTCGAGGATGTCGACCACACAGCCCGCGCAGTCGTCGAAGGTGAAGCCGTGGGTGAGTGGACCGGATTTTCCGTGGCCGGGTGGGTCCACCGCGATGGTCAGGTAGTTCTCGGCGAAGTGGGCGACCTGAGGGTCCCAGAGACCGGCGTCCATGAGCAGGCTCGGCCACAGCACGAGCGGATCGCCGTGCCCGGTTGTGACGACGTGCAAGGTACCGAGTCGGGTCGGGATGTAGAGATCCGTACTGTTCATGGGTTCCTTCAACGTAGGGCCAGGGCGAGGAAGAAGTCGACCCGGTCTTCGAGGCGGGACAGATCGCGGCCGGTGAGTTCTTCGATGCGCTGGATGCGATAGCGCAGGGTATTCACGTGAACGTGAAGTAGCTCAGCGCATTTGGTCCACGAGCCGGACACTTGGAGGAAGGTCTCCAAGGTGTGCACGAGGTCGGCGCGATTCTCCTGGTCGTAGCTGCTCAACGGGTCGAGCAGGCGCAGGCGGAACATGCGCCGAACTTCGTCGGGAACGCTGGCCAGCAGGAGCATATGGGTGGCCAGTTCGTCGTGGCCGACGACGCTGGTCGGGGTGGGGCGATCGGCGGCCAGGCGGCGGGCGTAACGGGCTTCTTCCACAGCACCGCGCAGACCTTCGCCGTCGACGATGCCGCTGATCCCGATCGAGAGGTGAGCGCCCCGCAGGCCGGGCTCCAAAGCGGTTACGGCGCGGTGGATTTCGCTGATTATCGAGTCTTCAGCGGGAATCAATGCGATGGCTTCGTCGTCGACCACACCCGCGGCCGGCCTTTTGCCGTACAGAATTTCGCGCAGCAGGACACGTAATTCACCGGGGCGCAAGGCATCTGCACCGGCGGCCACCGCGATATAGGTCTCGGCGGGGCCGAGGCCGGTCAGTGCGAGACGGGAAATGATCTCGGCGGGTTTGGCATCGGAGACGATCAGTTCGACGAGTTCCTGAGCCAGGCGGCCCTCGACGCTCTGGCGATCGTCGAGGCGAGCGCGTTCGAGGGATACGACGGCGGCGAGTTCGCCGGTCAGGGCGCGGCGTTCTTCCGGCCAGTCCTTGTGGTCGCCGTCGAAGACCAGAAACCAGTCGGCGGCGCGAGAAGTGCCGTGCTCGTCGACGGCGAACAGCGAGTAGCGAGCCTTGTTGTGGACCAGCACATGGGGGAGGCGCCGCGCGTTCAGGAACGCGGCCGTGACCTCGACCGGCGGTAGTGCGGCGGGTCCGGCCACCACGCGCCCGGTGGACGCAACGACCCAGCAACGCATCCCCAGATCGCGTTCGATCAGCTCCAGCACCGAGCTCAGTCCGGTACCCGAAACCAGTTGGCGGTGGCGATCGAGGATGGCGGTCAGATCGGCGGCGCGCCCGGTGGACAGATTGCGCGTCAACGTCTCGACGATCTGGGCGAAAGAGACATCCGCACTGACCCGGAACAGCGGCATCCGATGCCGCTCACAGGCCTCGACGATATCGGGCGGCGCGCTGCCGTAGCGGGCATCACCTGTGGCGAGTCCGGCGACTCCGGCCCGCGCCAGCGCCCGTACGAAGGTCTCGCTGTCCTCGGGGGTGCGATGCCAATACAACCCGGTCAGCACCAGCTCACCGCCGGAGAGAAAACGACTCGGATCGAGCATGTCGGTGGTTACTGCCCAGCGCACGAATCGGTCGAGTTCTTCCTCGCCGGTGACGAACTCGAGACCGAGATCCATGGTGAGAAGTGATCTGAGTCGCACACTTGCCGAGGCTAACAGCCAATCCTGAGCTAGCCCAGAGCCCACATTGGATATTTGCACAAACCTGCGCATGTGAACTGTCGCACACTTCAGATTTCTGGTTCCTAGCAGCGCTGATGAACGGCGGGTGTACTTACGACATCGCAAAACAAGCTCGATGGGAGATCGGATGTCCGGTGAGATCGGATGGCTCAACGCACTGCCTCCGGACCAGGCCGAGGCGGAACTGCTGACCTGCTGCGCCTCACGCGTCTGGGCGCAGAAGGTGGCGGCGCACCGGCCCTACGTGGACAGCATGAGCCTGACGGCCGCCGCGGTCGCCGGGGTGCGGGAGCTCGGTTGGCCCGATGTCGAGGAGGCGCTGTCGGCGCATCCGCGCATCGGCGACCGCGCGAAGGCTGGCACGAACGAGCGCGAGGCCAAGTGGTCCGCCGGTGAGCAGTCGGGGACCTCGGGAGCCAACCCCAAGACCCTCGATGACATCGCGGCGGGCAATCGGGCCTACGAACAGCGGTTCGGACACGTCTTCCTGATCCGCGCCGCAGGGCGCTCCGCCGACCAGATCCGCGCCGAACTGCGCAGGCGTCTGGCGAATACCGCCGAGGGCGAGCGCATCGCGACCCAACGCGAACTCGCCGATATCACCCGGCTGCGAATCCGAAAGCTGTTGGAGGACAGGTGAGTCTGTCCACCCATGTGCTGGATGCGGCATCCGGTCGCCCGGCGGCGGGGCTGCCGGTGCGGCTGGAAAAGGCCGACGGCAGCGTGCTTGCCGAGCGTCGCACCGATGACGACGGGCGCATCAAGGATCTGCCCGCGCCCGAAATCGGTATCCACCGGCTGATTTTCGAAACCGGTGAACTCAGTCCGTTCTTCCCGTCGGTGACCATCGACTTCCGTGTCACCGACCCAGCCGAGCACTACCACGTGCCGCTGTTACTCAGTCCCTATTCCTACTCAACCTACCGAGGTAGCTGAACAATGTCGATCAAGCTTGGGCCGAATAGGTACGGCAAAGCAGAAAACCGTGTCGTCCGGGTAACGAAAACCGGTGGCGTCCATGAGATCCGGGATCTGAACGTCGGTGTGTCGTTATCCGGGGATATGGAAGAGGTCCACCTGACCGGCGACAACGCGACGGTCCTGCCGACCGACACCCAGAAGAACACCGTCTTCGCCTTCGCCAAGGAACACGGCATCACCTCGCCGGAAGCGTTCGGTCTTGTGCTGGCACGGCATTTCGTCGATTCCCAGTCGACCATCCACCACGCGCGGGTCTCGCTGGAGGAGTACGCCTGGGAACGCATCGTGGTCGGCGCCGGCGACAAGCAGTATTCGTTCGTGCGCTCCGGCCAGGAAACTCGGACTGCGCGGGTGCACTACGACGGCGAAAACGCCTGGGTGGTTTCGGGTTTGACGGGGCTGGTCGTACTCAACTCGACCGGTTCGGAATTCCACGGCTACATCAAGGACAAGTACACAACGCTGCAGGAGGCCTACGATCGCGTACTGGCCACCGAAGTCAATGCGGAGTGGCGTTTCGCGAGCGAACCGGGGGACTGGGACAAGGCCTACCGCGAGGTCCGCGGCGCCCTGCTCGAGGCATTCGCCGATACCTACAGCTACTCGCTGCAGCAGACGCTCTACGCCATGGGCGACCGGGTGATCGCCGCGGTGCCCGAGGTCTGCGAGGTCCGACTGTCGCTGCCGAATAAGCACCACTTCGCCGTCGACCTGTCCAGCTGTGGACTGGAGAACGACAATGAAGTGTTCTACGCCGCCGACCGCCCCTATGGCCTGATCGAGGGCACCATACTCAGCGAGGATGCCCCCACGTCCGGACCGGCTTGGGAGTGACGATGGATTTCCTACGACCCGATACCTGGGCCGAGGCGCTGGCGCTCAAGGCCGCCAACCCGGAGGCCAAACCCATCCAGGGCGGCACCGATGTCATGGTCGAAATAAACTTCGACCACGGCCGTCCGACGGCATTGCTCGATCTGAACCGCTGTCGCGACCTGTTCGATTACTCCACCGAGCCCAACGGCCGGATCCGGATCGGCGCGGGCGTTCCGTACGTGCGCATCATCAACCGGCTCGGCCGCCAGTTGCCCGGTCTGGCCCAGGCTTCGCGTACCGTCGGTTCGCCACAGATCCGCAATCGCGGCACGGTCGGCGGCAATCTCGGTGGCGCGTCCCCGGCCGGTGACGCCCATCCCGCGCTGCTGGCTGGCAACGCGGTGATCGAGGTGGAATCGGCCGCGCGCGGCACCCGCCTGATCCCGATCGACGACTTCTATGTCTGGGTGAAGCGCAACGCCCTGGAGCCCGACGAACTGATCCGCGCCATCTGGCTCGAGCCCGCGAGCGGACCGCAGTACTTCGCCAAGGTCGGCACCCGCAATGCCATGGTGATCGCGGTCTGCGCGTTCTCGATCGCATTGCACCCCGAGACCCGCACGGTCGGCACCGGCATCGGATCCGCCGGACCGACGCCGCTGCGCGCCGAACCGGCCGAGCAGTTCCTCGCCGATGCGCTGAACTGGGATGACCCGGCCCCGTTGCCGTCCGATGTCGTCCGCGAATTCGGTGAACTGGTCTCGGCCGCCGCCAAGCCGATCGATGACGTGCGCGGCACCGCGGAGTACCGCAAACATGCCCTGAGGGTGCTGGCCCGCCGCACCCTGTCCTGGGCCTGGACGGACTACCTGGCAGAAAGCAGGAGGGCAGCCTGATGCGTGTGACCTTCGATGTGAATGGCTCGCAAGAGTCCGTCGACGATGTGTGGGAGGGCGAGAGCCTGCTCTACATGCTGCGTGAGCGCATGGGCCTGCCCGGTGCCAAGAACGCCTGTGAACAAGGCGAATGTGGTTCGTGCACAGTCTATTTGGACGGCACGCCGGTGTGTTCCTGCCTCGTGGCCGCGGGCCAGGTGCAGGATCGCTCGGTGCGTACCGTCGAGGGCCTGGCCGAGGGCGCGAAGCTCGATCCGATGCAGCAGGCGTTCGTCGAGGCCGGTGCGGTCCAATGCGGTTTCTGCACACCGGGTCTCATCGTGCAGGCGCACGATCTCATCGAACGCAATCCCGATCCCTCCGACGTGGAGATTCGCGAGGCGCTCGCCGGAAACCTCTGCCGCTGTACGGGATACGAGAAGATCCTCGACGCGGTGCGGTTGGCCGCGGCACGGAAAGCCGGCGGATGAGTACAGCCTCGCGTAGCGATTCCGGGAGCGGTGGTGGTCGGGTCACGGACGGGCGTAAGACTGTCGTTGACAATGCCTACATCGCCCCGGTGGTCGGTGCCGAGATCGCGTCCGGATATGTCGTCATCTCCGATGGCCGCATCGAAGCCCTCGGCGCGGGACCGGCACCGATCGTGCCCGGCGCCGAAACGATCGACGGCACCGGCTGTTTGGTGACCCCGGGCCTGGTAAACACCCATCACCACCTCTTCCAGTGGGCGAGCCAGGGCCTGTTCCAGGATTCCACCCTGTTCGAATGGCTGACCGGCCTCTACCGCACCTGGGCGCGCATGGATGCGGATGTCGTGTACGGTGCGGCTGCCGCCGGCCTGGGCTGGCTGGCGCTGACCGGCTGCACCACCAGCAGCGACCACCACTACATCTTCCCGAAAGGGCGCGGCGACCTGTTCGAGGCCGAGGTGCGCGCGGCGGGTGAGATCGGCCTACGTTTCCACCCGTGCCGCGGTTCCATGGACCGTGGACAGCGGGACGGCGGTCTGCCGCCGGATGAGGTGGTCGAGAGTCGCGACGAAATCCTTTCCCACACTGCCGAAGTCATCGATAAGTACCACGATCCGTCGTTCGATTCGATGCTGCGGGTCGCCGTCGCGCCCTGCTCGCCGTTCTCGGTGAGCGAGGGGCTCATGATCGATTCGGCGACGCTGGCCCGCGCCAAAGGTGTTCGGCTGCATACCCATCTCGCCGAAACGCTCGACGAGGAAGAGCACTGCATCGAGCAGATGAGCTGCACCCCGGTCGAATATATGGAAAAGCTGGGTTGGCTCGGCGAGGACGTCTGGTTCGCGCACGCGGTGCACCTGCACGACGCCGATATCCGGCGCTTCGCCGCGACCGGGAGCGGCTCCGCACATTGCCCCAGCTCGAATGCCCGGCTCGGTGCGGGTATCGCCCGCATCAGCGATCTGGTGGCCGCCGGTGCGCCGGTCGGCCTCGGTGTGGACGGTGCGGCCTCGAGCGAACTGACGTCGCTGGCCGGGGAAATGCGCCAGGCCATGCTGTTCCAGCGCGCGATCAACGGCCCGACGGCCTTCACCGCGCGCCAGGCGCTCGAGATCGGCACCCTGGGCGGTGCCCGTAATCTGGGCCGCCACAACGAGATCGGCAGTATCGAGCCCGGCAAACTCGCCGACCTCGCCATCTGGCGGGTCGACGGGTTCCGCTCGGCGATCGAGGATCCGATCTGCTCCCTGGTTTTCGGACCGACACCGCCGCTGGCCTGGCTGCTCGTCGGCGGGCGCACCGTCGTCGCGAACGACGAATTGCTCACCGTCGCACAGGATGTCGTCGCCCAAGCGGGTGTTGCGGCCCGGAAACGGCTGATGCGTTGATTGCCGTGACGACACTTCGCTGGCGTTCGGCTTCCCCCCTCGATTTATGCCGTCCCGGTCGGCGCAGGAACTTCCATCGAACTCAGGAGGATCGATGACCATCCCACGAACAACCCGGTTTCCGCAGCAGTTTGCCGCACCGGGCAAGGGCGGCATCGGCGAGAGCCCGCTGCGCCCTGACGGCACGCTCAAGGTGAAGGGCGAATTCGCCTATTCGTCGGACCTCTGGATCGACGGCATGCTGTGGGGCGCGACCCTGCGCAGCCCGCATCCGCGCGCGATTATCCGCAGTATCGATATCGCGCCCGCGCTCGCCATGACCGGAGTGCATGCGGTCCTCACCCATGAAGATGTGCCCGGGCGCAAGATGTACGGCCTCGAACACACCAGGGATCAACCGGTTCTGGCCATCGGAGAGGTGCGCCACCACGGTGAGCCCATCGCCCTCGTCGCCGCCGACCACCCCGAGATCGCCCGGCGTGCCCTCGCCGCCATCGACATCGATTGGGAGGTACTGGAACCCATTACCGATCCGATGGCGGTGATCTCGGCTCCGAAGCGGCTGAAGGTGCAGGAGCGCGGCGGCATCGTCCGGCATCAGCCGGTTCGCTTCGGCGACATCACCGCGGGCCGTGCGCTGGCCACCGTGGTGGTCACCGAGGAATACGAGGTGGGCATTCAGGACCAGGCATTCCTCGGGCCTGAATCCGGCCTGGTGATTCCGGCCGAGGACGGCGGGCTCGACTTCTATGTCGCCACCCAGTGGATACACAATGACCTGGTCCAGATCGGCCCGTGCCTCGGCCTGGACGACGACCAGATCCGCATGACCATGGCCGGTGTCGGGGGAGCCTTCGGTGGTCGCGAGGACCTGTCCATGCAGATCCACGCGGGCATGCTGGCCCTGCACACCGGCAAGCCCATCAAGATGGTGTACAACCGCGAGGAATCGTTCTTCGGGCACGTGCACCGGCATCCCGCGAAGATGCTCTACGAGTATGGTGCCGATGCCGCCGGAAAGCTCACCTACGCAAAGGTCATCATCGTCCTCGACGGAGGCGCATACACCTCGTCGACGGTGAATGTCACCGCTAACGCAGCCTCACTCGCCGTGGGCCCGTACGAGATTCCGCATGTCGAGATCGACGCGTACGGCGTATACACCAACAACCCGCCGTGCGGTGCGATGCGCGGATTCGGTGCGGTGCAGGCCTGTTTCGCACACGAGTCGATGATGGACAAGGTGGCCGAGGCGCTGGATCTCGATCCGGTGCACGTGCGTCAGATCAATGCCGTGTCACAGGGTTCCAAACTGCCGACCGGTCAGGTGTTGCACGCGCCGACGCCGATGGCCGAAATGCTCGGGCAGTTGCGGGATATGCCGATGCCACCCGATCTGGACGCCTCGGATATCCGGAACCTACCGGGCGGCGCATCACAGACCACCCACGGCGAGGGAGTGGTGCGTGGTGTCGGCTACGGGGTCGGGCTCAAGAACATCTGCTTCTCCGAGGGCTTCGACGACTATTCGACGGCACGGGTGCGGCTGGAAGTGATTGCGGGAGAACCGGTTGCGCTGGTGCACACCGCCGCCGCCGAGGTCGGCCAAGGGCTGGTAACGGTCGAGGCGCAGATCGCGCGCACCGAACTCGGTATCGAACGGGTCACCATTCACCCGGCCGACAACCAGGTCGGCGACGCGGGTTCCTCATCCGCCTCCCGGCAGACCTATATGACCGGTGGCGCGGTGAAGGCGGCCTGTGAAGCCGTGCGTGAGCGCGTTCTCGCCTTGGCCCAGGCCAAACTCGGTGCCTCCCTGGGGCTGAGACTGGTCGGCGGCAAGGTGGTGTCGCCCACCGGGGAGGTGCTCGCGGCGATTGTCGACGTCCTGGATGAGGGGGTTGTCGAGGAGACCCGCGAGTACCACCACCTGCCGACCAGCCCGATGGATCCGGTTACGGGACAAGGAAATAGCCACACCCAACTGGCTCTCTGCGTACACCGCGCGGTGGTGGACGTGGACACGGACCTCGGTCTGGTCAAGGTCGTCTCCCTGGATGCGGTCCAGGACGTGGGCAAGATCATGAACCCCCTGTCGCTGGAGGGCCAGATCCACGGCGGCTCCGTTCAGGGGCTCGGCCTGGCGGTCATGGAGGAAATCCAGGTAAAAGACGGTAAGGTGCGCAACCCGTCCTTCACCGACTACCTGATCCCGACGATTCTCGACACGCCGTCACAGCGGCTGGAGATTCTCGAGAATGCCGATCCGCACGCCCCCTACGGGCTGCGCGGCGCCGGAGAGCCACCCACGCTCTCCTCGACACCCGCGATCGCCGCGGCGATCCGTGACGCCTGCCGATCACGGGGTGGAAACGTGCGCATCAACCGTGTTCCGGTGCGACCGGAAGACATTATCCGGAGCAGTTGATCAACAGGGCAGCCGGGCCAACCAACCGTTGGCCCGGATAGACCCACAACCGCAGTACCCGAACCGTGCGGTCTGGACAGGAGCACCCGACCGTAGGCCGGCTACGCCCGAGGAGGGCACGCCAATGACCCACACGCAGAGCAAGCCCAGGACAGCAGAGCCGGTAGCAGGACGGTCTGCGCTCGACCGGTTCTTCCGGCTGAGCGAACGCCGAACCACCGTTTCCCGCGAAATCCGTGGCGGCATTACGACTTTCGTAGCTATCGCCTACATCATCATCTTGGTGCCGCTGGTTCTCAGCAGCGTCGCGGATGTCAACGGTGATAAGTTGAGCACCGCTCAACTCACCACGACCACCGCGTTCTCCGCGGGACTCAGCACCATCCTGATGGGTGTGGCGGGCAATGTGCCGTTGGCGCTCGCCGCCGGACTGGGTTTGGTTTCGGTGGTTGCCTTCCAGGCGGCACCGCATATGACCTGGCCGCAGGCCATGGGTCTGGTCGTGGTGATGGGTGTGATCATCGTGGTGATGGCGATGACCGGGCTGCGGACGATGATCGTCAATGCCATCCCGCTCGGTCTCAAGAATGCGATCGGCGTCGGGATCGGCATGTTCATCGCGATGATCGGACTGGTCTCGGCCGGGGTGGTCGGGCACGGCGCGCAGACCGGTCCGCCGGTCACCCTCGGGGCGGGTGGTCACCTGTCCGGTTGGCCCGTAGTGGTTTTCGCGGTCGGCCTGCTGGCGATGCTGGCTTTGTACATTCGCAAGGTGCCGGGTGCGATTCTGATCAGCATCGCCATTTCGACGGTGCTCGCCATTATCGTCAACGCGCTGGCGAAGATCGACCCGCAAACCTGGGGCCCGGTGGTGCCGGAGAAGCCGAAGGGGTTCTTCGCCGCACCCGACTTCGGGTTGGCATTGCATATCGACCTTTTCGGCGGATTCGCCGAGGCGGGTGCGGTGGTCGCGGGGGTGGTGCTGTTCACCCTGGTGCTGACCGGGTTCTTCGATGCTGTGGGAGCGGTTTTCGGAGTCTGTGACGAGGCCGGACTGCTCGATGAGAAGGGCACCATGCCGGGCATCGGCAAGGTCCTGACCATCGACGGTATCTCCCAGGTCATCGGCGGTGTCAGCGGTGGTGCCGGAAATACCGTGTTCGTCGAATCCGCGACCGGTGTCGGTGAGGGCGCCCGCACCGGACTGGCCAGCGTGGTGACCGGCGGATTGTTGTGCTTCACCGTCTTCTTCACCCCGCTTGCCGCCGTCGTGCCGATTCAGGCTGCCGCGCCGGCGCTGGTGATCGTCGGTGCGCTGATGATGACTCAGGCCCGCAAGATCGATTGGAACGATCTCGAGATTGCGGTGCCCGCCTTTCTGACGATCGTGGTGATGCCGTTCACCTACTCCATCACCAACGGTGTCGGCGCGGGCCTGATCGCGTACGTGGTGATCAAGCTGGCGTGCGGCAAGTTCCGGGAAATCCATTGGCTGGTTGGGATGCTCAGCCTCGTCTTCGCCGGTTACTTCGGCATCTCGGCCATCGAACTACTCTTGGGCGGATAGCAGCATGCGTGACCTTGCGGTAGAACTTCGGAAATGGCATGCGGCGGACAAGGATTACGCCGTGGCCACCATCATCGGTGTCACCGGAAGCGCGCCTCGGCCGCCCGGCGCGGCGCTGGCGGTCGACGCCGACGGCATTGTCATCGGAAGTATCTCAGGCGGCTGTGTCGAGGGCGCGGTCTACGAACTCTGCCGTGAGGTGCTGCGCACCGGGCAGCCCGTGCGCGAGACCTTCGGATACAGCGATGATGACGCCTTCGCGGTCGGCCTGACCTGCGGCGGCAAACTCGAGGTCTTCGTCCAGCGGATCACCGCGGTGGACCGGGTCGCCATCGAGGCGATGCTGCGTGCCGACGAGGCGGTGGCGCTGATACGGAGCCTGGAAACCGGTGCGGCCATGGCGATAGGGTCCTGGTGGACCGTCGGTGCCGGCTTCGACGAGGTGGTCGTGGCCGAGGCCAGGGCCGTGCTCGATACCGGCGCCACCGGTGTGCGGGAGATCGGCTGTGGCGCCGGTGCTGTCACGGTCTTCGTGGAATCATATGTACCGCCGCCGCGCATGATCGTCTTCGGCGCAATAGATTTCGCGGCTGCCGTGACCAGAATCGGCCGGTTCCTCGGATACCACGTCACGGTCTGCGATGCCCGTCCGGTATTCGCTACGCGTGCACGTTTTCCGGACGCCGACGAGGTCGTCGTGCAGTGGCCGCACCGGTATCTCGCACGCACACAGGTCGATTCGCGCACCGTGCTGTGTGTGCTCACCCACGACGCCAAATTCGATATTCCGCTGCTCGAGGTGGCGCTGCGCCTGCCGGTGGCCTATGTGGGCGCGATGGGTTCCCGCCGGACGCACGCGGACCGCATGGCCGGGCTGCGCGCCGCCGGGGTGACGGAATCCGAACTGGCCCAATTGCATTCGCCGATCGGGCTGGATCTCGGTGCGCGGACCGCGGAGGAGACCGCGGTATCGGTCGCCGCCGAGATCATCGCGGTGCGCCGCGGCGGCTCGACCCGCCCGCTCACCACCAGCGACGGACCGATCCACCGGGATCTGGTCCCCACCTGGTAGCTGGAGCATCCTACGAAATCGGCTTCGGGATACCCGATCTGCTTCGGGTTTATCGCCGCTATTCCGACAATGCGGTCGGCCCACATAATTGACGAAATCGCGAACAAAGGATTCACCGAATGCCGTTGATATTTCTGAATGGTTCCGCCATGCGCGGAGAACCGCTCAATCACCTACTCGGCGGCGCGCCTTTCGCGGGCGAAGTGAAAACCGCGCCGCGCTACCGTTTCTATTCGGTCGGCGATCGGTTCCCGGGCCTGGATCCTGTTGCCGACGGCGGTGAGTCGATCTCCGGTGAACTCTTCGATATCCCCATGGACGTGCTGCGCCAGCGGCTGCTGCCCGCCGAGCCACCCGAACTCGAACTCGGCGCGATCGAACTCGACGACGGCCGTTCGGTCCTATCGATGCTGCTGCGCCGCGCGCCGACCTCGTATCCGGAGCTGATCGATATCACCGCCATCGGCAGCTGGAAGAAATACCGTCAAGGAGCTCAATGAGTAATCAGGCCGGGGGCATCGCGTTCCCGAAATTCGATGTCAATTGCTCGATCCTGTTCACCGATCTCCCGCTGCTGCAACGCCCCGCCGCGGCAAAGCAGGCCGGATTCGACGCGGTCGAATTCTGGTGGCCGTTCGGCGATAATCCGACGCCGGGCGATAGCGAGATCGACGCGTTCGTCCGCGCGATCCGCGATGCCGGTGTGGAATTGGTCGGACTGAACTTCATCGACCTGATCCCGGCGGGCGGCCGTGGTCTGGTCTCGGTGCCGAGTGAGATCACCCGGTTCCGCGACAATATCGATGTCGCCGTCGGTATCGCCGAAGAGACCGGCTGCCGCGCGTTGAATGCCCTCTACGGCAATCGCGTCGCGGGCGAGAGCCCGGAAAAGCAGGACGAACTCGCGCTGGAGAACCTGAGTCTCGCCGCGCGGGCAGCCGGTTCGATCGGAGCCACCGTCCTCGTGGAGGCACTCAATTCCTTCGAGTCGCCGGACTATCCGATCGTCAGCGCCGCGCACGCCGTGCAGATCATCGAGCAGACCGGTGAACCCAACGTACGGTTCCTCTGCGACCTGTACCACCTGTCCCGCATGGGCGAAGACCTGAACTCGGTGATCCGTACACACGCGGCGCATCTCGGCCACGTCCAGATCGCCGACAATCCCGGTCGCGGCCGCCCCGGCACCGGTGAACTCGACTTCGGCGCGCTGTTCGAAACCCTGGCCGAAAGCGGCTACGACGGCTGGATCGGCCTCGAATACAAAGACCCCGAGCTGGATTGGAAGTGGATGAAATGAGCAGGATCGGTTTTATCGGCCTGGGGATCATGGGCAGCCCCATGGCGGGCCACCTCGTTGCCGCCGGGCACGAGGTGACCGGTTACGACATCGGTCCAACCGGACTCGAGAAGCTGAAGGCCGCGGGCGGTTCGGCCGCCGCCGGTGTCGCGGAAGCGGTGCGGGACGCCGACATCGTCATTACGATGCTGCCGCAGGACGAGCACGTCGAGGCGGTCTTCGCCGATGTGCTGGTACATGCCGCGCCCGGCACGCTGTACATCGATTTCTCCACCATCACGCCCAAGACCGCGCGCTGGACCGCCGAGCGGGGCGCCGAGAAGAACCTGCGGGTGCTCGACGCCCCGGTCTCCGGCGGTGAGCCGGGCGCGATCAATGCCGCGCTGTCGATCATGGTCGGCGGGAACGAGGCCGACTTCGCTGAGGCCACTCCGATTTTCGAGGCGGTCGGCAAGACCTTCGCCCTGGTGGGACCGAACGGTGCCGGTCAGGTGGTCAAGGCCGCCAACCAGCTCGTCGTCGGCGGTACCTACGCCCTGGTGGCCGAGGCGATCCTGCTGATGGAGAACCTGGGCGCGGATGCCGAGCGAGGACTCGATGTGCTGGCGGGCGGGCTCGCGGGCAGCAAGATCCTCGAACTCAAGCGTGCATCCATGCTGCGGCGGGATTTCAAGCCCGGTTTCCGAATCGACCTGCACCACAAGGATATGGGAATCATCCTGCAAGCCGCCCGCGACGCCGAGGTGTCGATCCCGATGGGCGCGCTGACCGCGCAGTTGATCGCCGCCGCCCGCGCGATGGGACACGGCTCGCTGGACCACTCGGGTCTGCTCAAGGTGACCGAGGCGCTGTCGGGTCGGGAGAGCTGACCGTGGCACGCATGCGCACCGTGGACGCCGCGGTTCTGATTCTCGAAAAGGAAGGTGCGACACAGGCATTCGGCTTGCCTGGCGCCGCGATCAATCCCTTCTACAGCGCGATGCGCGCACACGGCGGTATCAAGCATGTGCTGGCCCGCCACGTCGAGGCCGCCTCGCATATGGCGGAGGGGTACACCCGGGCGGCGGCCGGCAATATCGGGGTGTGCGTCGGCACCTCGGGGCCCGCTGGCACCGATATGATCACCGGACTGTATTCCGCCAGCGCGGATTCGATTCCTATCCTGTGCATCACCGGTCAGGCTCCGGTGGCCAAGTTGCACAAGGAGGACTTCCAGGCCGTCGATATCGCCGCCATCGCCGCACCGGTGAGCAAGTGGGCGGTGACCGTGCTCGAGCCTGCGCAGGTGCCAGGGACCTTCCAGAAGGCCTTCCGGTTGATGCGCGAGGGTCGGCCGGGGCCGGTCCTGATCGATCTGCCGATCGATGTGCAACTCGCCGAAATCGAGTTCGACATCGAGACCTACGAGCCGCTCACGGTGCACCGCCCGGCCGCGACCCGGGCGCAGGCGGTCAAGGCCATCGAGATGTTGAATGCGGCGCAGCGGCCGCTGATCGTCGCGGGTGGCGGCATCGTGAATGCCGATGCTGCGGCGCTGCTGGTCGAATTCGCCGAGCTCACCGGTGTTCCGGTGGTGCCGACGCTGATGGGCTGGGGCACGATTCCCGATGATCACGCGCTGCACGCGGGCATGGTCGGACTGCAGACCTCGCACCGGTACGGCAATGCCACCCTGCTCGAATCCGATTTCGTGCTCGGCATCGGAAACCGTTGGGCCAACCGGCATACCGGTGGTGTGGACACCTACACCAAGGACCGCACCTTCGTGCACGTCGATATCGAGCCGACCCAGATCGGTCGGGTATTCGCACCGGACTACGGCATCACCTCCGATGCGGGTGCGGCACTGCGCGTCTTCGTCGAGGTCGCGCGCGAGCTCGACAGGGCCGGACAGCTGCCCGATCGCAGTGTGTGGGCCGAGCAGTGCCGCAACCGGAAACAGGTGGGGCTGCGCAAGACGCACTTCGACGATATGCCGATCAAGCCGCAGCGCGTCTATGAGGAAATGAACAAGGCGTTCGGGCCCGATGTGCGCTACGTCAGCACCATCGGCCTGTCCCAGATCCAGGCAGCGCAGCTGCTACACGTCTACCGGCCGCGGCACTGGATCAATGCGGGCCAGGCCGGGCCGCTCGGTTGGACGGTGCCCGCGGCCATCGGCGTCGCGACGGCCGATCCGGATGCCACCGTGGTGGCGCTCTCGGGTGACTACGACTTCCAGTTCCTGATCGAGGAATTGGCGGTCGGCGCGCAATTCAATATCCCGTACATCCATGTCGTGGTGAACAATTCATACCTGGGTCTGATCCGACAGGCACAGCGGGCATTCGACATGGACTACTACGTGCAGCTCGCCTTCGACAATATCAACAGTCCGGAGCTGGCCGGGTACGGCGTCGACCACGTCAAGGTCGCGGAAGGCCTGGGCTGCAAGGCGATTCGGGTATTCGATCCGGCGGAGATCGGTTCGGCCCTCGACGAGGCGAAGAAGCTGGTGGCCGAATTCCGGGTGCCGGTGATCGTCGAGGTCATCCTGGAACGGGTGACGAATGTGTCGATGGGACTCGAGATCGACAATATCGTCGAATTCGAGGAACTGGCGCAGTCCGCGGCCGACGTCCCGACCGCGACTGCGAAACTGGACTGAGCGGCCCATGAGTCGAGTCCTGATCGCATCCGACAAGTTCAAGGGGTCATTGACCGCCGCACAGGTCGGTGCCGCTGTTCGCGCCGGTATCCACCGCGTCCGGCCCGATGCCGAGGTGTCGGTGGTGCCGATCGCGGACGGCGGGGACGGCACCGTCGCCGCCGCATTGGCCGCAGGGTTCGAGGCGGTCCCGGTGATCGCGTCCGGACCCACCGGCGAACCGGTGCGCACGGCGTATGCCCGCCGCGACGATACCGCCGTCGTGGAACTGGCGGACGTATCCGGACTCGTGCGACTACCGGGTGGGAATTTCGCACCGATGACAGCCACCAGCCGCGGCACCGGCCAGGTGATCGCCGCGGCGATCGACGCGGGCTGCCGCCGGGTGGTGCTCGGCATCGGCGGCAGTGCGGGCACCGATGGCGGCGCCGGGCTGCTCGCGGCGCTCGGTGCGCGTCTGCTCGATGCCGACGGCGCCGAAATCGACGACGGCGGTGCGGCATTGGCGCGATTGCGCACGATCGACCTTGCGCCGGTGTGGGAACGGCTGGCCGGGGTCGAGATCACCGTTGCCTGTGATGTGGATAATCCGCTCACCGGTCCGCGCGGTGCGGCGGCCGTCTACGGGCCGCAAAAGGGCACCGATGGTGACCAAGTTGTGGCGCTGGATGCGGCACTCACGCATTGGGCCGACTGTGTCGCGACCGCGATCGGTACCGATCTGCGTGCTCGCGCGGGTGCCGGGGCGGCTGGCGGGGTCGGGTTCGCAGCCGTTGCCGTGCTCGGCGCTCGGCTGCGTCCCGGGATCGAATTGGTTTTGGAGCTGTTCGGTTTCGCCGAGCGGGTGACCGGTGCGGATCTGGTGGTGACCGGGGAGGGCATGCTCGACGAACAGACTTTGTACGGCAAGGCACCGGCCGGTGTCGCTACCGCCGCTGGGGTCTCGGGTGTACCGGTAGTCGCCGTATGTGGCCGGAATACGTTGTCCACCAAGCGATTGCATGAGGCGGGTTTCTCCGCCGCATATGCCTTGGCCGATATCGAACCCGATATCGCGCGCTGCTTCGCGGAGGGTGAGCTGCTGCTCGAACAACTGGGTGTGCGGATTGCCACCGAACATCTGCCGCCGGATCCTACGACGGAGCGGCCATGTGCCGGGCAGCAGTCGCCGCAGACCGCTACGGACCACGCGCGACCCGGGGCTGCCGCTCCGGAGCACACCGTGGCCGATCTGGCCGACGACATCATCGCCACCACCGCAACGGCGGCGGCACAAGGACATTCGACGGGAGATTCCGATGCTTTCCGACGGAGTGGCGTAGTGCGGAAAAATTCCGAGATCCAGACGATCTCACCGGTTCCCGCACACCTGGATCTGGTGATCCGCGCGGAGCGGATCATCGGGACCACGGGGGAGACCAGCGGCTCGATCGGTGTGCGCGATGGCCGGATCGTGGCGATCGAGCCGCTGGACTCCGCCATGACCGCGAAGTCGGTCGTCGAGCTGGCCGCCGACGAGGTGCTGCTGCCCGGTGTTGTGGACGCCCATGTGCATGTCAACGATCCCGGCCGTACGGAATGGGAGGGCTTCCCGAGCGCGACGAAGGCGGCCGCGGCGGGCGGTGTCACCACCATTATCGATATGCCGCTCAACAGCATTCCGCCGACCTGCGATCTCGCGGCACTCGAGGTGAAGCGCAAGACCGCGCGGGATCGGGTGTACATCGATGTCGGATTCTGGGGCGGCGCGATTCCCGGCAATGTGGCCGACCTGCGGCAACTCCAGGACGCCGGGGTATTCGGCTTCAAATGCTTTCTGCTGCACTCCGGCGTCGACGAATTCCCGGCATTGGACGCCACTCAGCTGGAACTGGCCATGCGGGAGATCCGATTATTCGACGGCCTGCTCATCGTGCACGCCGAGGACGCGCACGCGATCGAGCACGCGCCGATTCCGCAGGGGGACAAGTACTCCGGGTTCCTGCGTTCGCGACCGCGCGGTGCGGAGAACCTGGCCGTCGCCAAGGTGATCGAACTGGCCAGATGGACCGGCTGCCGCGTGCACATACTGCACGTGTCGAGTTCGGATGTGCTGCCGATGATCGCCTCCGCCCGCCGCGACGGCGTCCGGATCACCGCCGAGACCTGTCCGCACTATCTGTCGTTCGCGTCGGAGGAAATCCCGGACGGTGCAACGCAGTTCAAATGCTGTCCGCCGATCCGCGAGAGCGGCAATCGCGAATTGCTCTGGGCCGGGTTGCGCGATGGCACCATCGATATGGTGGTCTCGGACCACTCGCCGTCGACCGCCGACCTGAAGTGCTTCGACACGGGTGACTTCGCCCGCGCCTGGGGTGGCATTTCCTCACTGCAACTCGGACTTTCGGCCGTCTGGACCGAGGCGCGATTGCGCGGATTCACCTTGGTCGACGTCGCTCGGTGGATGAGCCGAGCGCCCGCCGAACACGTGGGACTGCGACGCAAGGGCGCTATCGCGGTCGGCTACGACGCGGATTTCTGCGTCTTCGCACCCGATGACGCCTTCGTCGTCGACGTGCAGCGCTTGCACCACAAGAACGCCGTCACACCATACGCGGCCCGCCCACTCGCTGGTGCGGTCCGCGGTACCTGGTTGCGCGGCAACCGAATCGATATCGATGACGAGCCGCAGGGGCGGCTCCTGGCCCGAGGAGAATTATGACCGATCGATCCGCCCCCGCCTTCACCCGACTGCCCGATCTCGCCTCACGTGCACTCGCGGGCAGTGTGGTCTACGCCAATGACGAGTTGTTCGCCGAGCGGGAGAATCTGATCCGGCCCGGCCGTGCGGTTTTCAGCACCGAGGACTTCGGCCACAAGGGCAAGACCTACGACGGTTGGGAAACGCGGCGACGCCGCGAGACCGGCAATGACTACGCGGTGGTCCGGCTCGGCGTGCCGGGCCGGGTGCACGGTGTGGTCATCGACACAGCCTGGTTCATCGGCAATTACCCACCCTTCGCCTCGGTCGAGGCGACAAGTGTGGAGGGCCAGCCGTCCGCGGCGGAACTCCAGCAGGCCGACTGGGTGACCTTGGTCGCGAAGTCGGATATCGCGGGCAATACCGACAACTTCTTCGAGGTCACCGACGTGCGCCGCTTCACCCACGTCCGGCTCTCGATCTACCCGGACGGTGGTGTGGCCCGCTTCCGCGTACACGGGACCGCGCTGCCGGATCCCCGTTTCCTCAGTGGCACCGTCGATCTCGCCGCGCTGGAAAACGGCGGCGATGTGGTCGACTGCTCGAATATGTTCTTCTCCGCGCCGACCAATATCCTGCTGCCCGGCCGTTCACGGCAGATGAACGAGGGCTGGGAGGGCGCGCGTCGCCGCGACGCGGGCAATGATCACGTCACGGTGCGGCTGGGTGCGCGCGGGGCGATTCGACGGGTGGAGATCGATACCTCGAATTTTGTCGGCAATGCGCCCGGTTGGGCGGTGCTGCGTGGGGCCGATGCCGATTCCGGTGCGGATCTGGATGACCCGTCGTCGTGGCCCGAATTGCTGACGCGCACGCGGCTACAGCCGGATGCCAGGCACTTCTTCCAGATCGCGGCGGACGCACCGGTCACCCATGTGCGGCTCGATGTGTACCCCGACGGCGGTGTGGCCCGGTTGCGGGTGCACGGCGAGATCGATCCGGAGACCTTGGTCGGCAATACCGTCGCGTGGCTCGGGGCCCTGCCCGAAGCGCACGCACTTCAGGTACTCACCACCGATGGTGGGCTGTCTCATGACGCAGCGCGAAAGCTGCTCGCGGAAGGCCCCTTTGCGAGCCCCGACGTGGTGCCGTCGGCCGTGATAGACGCACTGCTCGCGGTGTAGTCGCAGATCGGACTGGTAATCGAAGCTGCCATCGCCGGTCGTCCAGCGGTGCCGTCAGGAACCAGGTGGCGAAGCGACGAGCAGCATCGGCACCAATCACACCGCGTGCGGCGAATAGTCGGTTCACGGGCTTCGACCGGCGTTGCGGCGTCCGAAAACCGCTGGCGCTGGTCGACCGGCTGATCTAGGTTCGGCCCATGGTGCGTGCGAATGGGTCGGTCGAGCGGCAAGCGATTGCCGCCGCCGCGGTGACGGTGGTCTTGTGGGCTTCGGCATTCGTCTTCATTCGCAGTGCGGGACACGACTTTTCGCCGGGTGCGCTGGCGCTCGGGCGATTGCTCGCCGCATCGATCACACTGGTGCCGATCCTGGTTGTTCGTGGTGAGGGTTTGCCGCCGCGGGCCGCATGGCCGGGCATCATCATCTCCGGGGTGCTGTGGTTCGGCGTCTATATGGTGGCCTTGAACTGGGGTGAGCGGAATGTCGACGCCGGGACCGCGGCGATGGTCGTTGGCATCGGCCCGGTGCTGATCGCGGTGCTCGGCGGGTTGGTCCTGCGGGAAGGATTTCCGGCCCGGCTGATGGTCGGACTGGTCGTATCGTTCGCCGGAACCTTGGTCGTCGGACTGTCGACCTCCGATGGCGGCGGCGCGGCGGTGCTCGGTGTCGCGCTGTGCCTGCTGGCGGCCATCGTCTGGGCCGCATCGACCATCGCACAGAAACCGGCGCTCGCGAGCGCATCCGCATTGCAGGTGGTCACCTTCGGCTCGGTCATCGGTACCGTCGCGTGCCTGCCGTTCTCTTGGCAACTGATCACCGAGGCGGCCGCCGCGCCGCTGTCGTCGACGCTGAGTCTGGTGTACCTGGGCGTCTTTCCCACCGCTTTGGCATTCACCACCTGGGCGTTCGCACTCGCCCGCACGACGGCCGGAAAGATGGGCGTAACCACCTACGCGGTCCCGGCCCTCGTCGTGCTGATGTCGTGGATGACACTGAACGAGGTGCCCGGCGCGCTCACCATCCTCGGCGGTGTCCTGTGCCTGGCCGGTGTCGCCATCACTCGGTCCCGGTCTCGGTCACGCGTCACCGCTTCCGTCGAATCCGAAGCCGCCGAATCCGCCGCACGCTGAGTACCAGTGCTGACCGCACGTCGTCGTTGGCCACCCGCCTCGAGCAGGTGGGCGCATCGGCACTATCGCGACCAGGCTTTGATCCTGACGCGCGTGTTCGTTGTCCCTGCGATGCGGCTGCTGGATACGGGAACGACGCGGGCCGCAGCGGTGTAGCGCGTTCGGCGGTGTGCGGGGCGGTCGCCGCGGCAGAATCGACAGGCGTGGACACCGTTGATCCCACGGTGGACCTGGTGGACCACGCATTGATCCGAAATGGGCGAGGTCGTCGCAGCGATTCGGCCGGAGTAGCGGCCTTTGCGACGCCCGGTACGGGCTGGGATGTGCAGGCGTTCGTACGGCATGTCATCGGGTAGATCCTGCGGAATTTCCCGACTTCGGCGCGTGGCGAAATGGTCGTTTGGGGAAACGTCGGGTTCCGGAACCAGGCGGTGCCGAAGCATCCCAGCGGAACCCCGACGTGCGGCGAAGGTCGCAGAATGTGCTGGTCATTTGGCCGACGAGATGCAAGGCTTAACCGGTGACACATCCTCCGGATACCACGTCGGTCGCAGCGGATCCCGCGACCGACAAGCTCGACATCGCGGTTTTCAAGGTGGCAGGGGTGGTCGTGCTCGGCGCGATCATGTCGATCCTTGATATCACCGTCGTAACCGTCGCGATCCCGAAATTCCAGAACGAGTTCCACACCACCACCGCGATCGCGGCCTGGTCGATGACCGGCTACACCCTCGCGCTGGCCAGCGTCATCCCGCTGACCGGTTGGGCGGCGGACCGATTCGGCACCAAACGGTTGTACATGCTCGCGCTGACGCTGTTCGTGCTCGGATCGGTGCTGTGCAGCCAGGCATGGGGCATGGAGTCGCTCATCGCTTTCCGTGTCATCCAGGGGCTCGGCGGCGGCATGTTGATGCCGCTGGGCATGACGATCATGACCCATGCGGCGGGCCCGCAACGCGTCGGGCGGGTGATGGCGGTGCTCGGGGTGCCGATGCTGCTCGGTCCGATCGCCGGTCCGATCCTGGGCGGTTGGCTGATCGACAGTTACGGCTGGAAGTGGATCTTCCTGATCAATGTTCCGGTCGGGATCGTCGCGCTCATCTTCGCCTTCATCGTGTTCCCTGCGGATAAGCCGGAGCCATCGGAGTCCTTCGACTTCCTCGGCATGCTGCTGGCCTCGCCGGGTCTGGCGCTGTTCCTGTTCGGCGTCTCCTCGATTCCGGGTGAGGGTACGGTCATGGCGCCCAAGGTGCTCATTTCCGCCGCCATCGGCTTGGTGCTCCTCGCCCTGTTCGTCGTGCACGCGCTGCGCATCGAACATCCGCTGATCGATCTGCATCTGTTCCGCAATCGGTCGCTGACCTTCGCGGTGTTGACCATGGTGCTGTTCGCGACCGCGTTCTTCGGTGCCGGTCTGCTGCTGCCGACGTATCTGCAGCAGGTACGCGGCGAGACGGCCATGGCGGCCGGTCTGCTGCTGGCGCCGCAGGGCCTCGGCGCGATGGTGACGATGCCGATCGCGGGCCGGCTGGTCGACAAGATCGGTCCGGGCAAAATCGTGCTGACCGGTATTTCGCTGATCTCGCTCGGCACTGTGTTCTTCGTGCAGTTGAAGGCGGATACGTCGTATCCGTACTTGTTGGGCGCGTTGTTCGTGATGGGCCTCGGCATGGGCTGCACCATGATGCCGACCATGACCGCGGCGATGCAGACGCTGACCCACCAGCAGGTCGCGCGCGGCACGACGCTGATGAACATCGTCAACCAGTCCGCCGGGTCGATCGGCACCGCGACGATGGCGGTGGTGCTCAGCAGCCTGCTGAACCGGCATCCATTCGCCAAGCCCGCGATCGCGTCGAACTACGATCCCTCGATTGCGGCGCAGTTGCCGCCCGGTGCGGTCGAGACCGGATTGAACCAGGCCGCGACGGCATTCAGCCACACCTACATTGTGGCGCTGGCGCTCATCGTGCTGACCTTGGTGCCCGCGGTGTTCCTGCCGCGCACCAAGCCGCAGACGGCCGAGGTAGCCGACACACCGGTGCTGGTTCATTAGCCCGCTCGGTCCGAGTTCGCCTGTGCACCAGGCGAACTCGGACTACGGACGGTTCGCGTCCAGGAACTCCAGCACGAGCGGGCTTGCGGTGCTTCGGAATTCGTCGAAATAGGCGTGCCGGGCGCCCGGGATCCACGCCAGCCGCGCACCCGGAATCCGTTCCGCGAGCACAGGCGCGTTGGCCGCGGGATTGAATCGGTCCTCGCTCCCGTGCACGATCAGCGTCGGAACCGTGATATCCGCGAGCACCTCCCACGCGTCGTGTTTGTTGCTCGCGTAGAGATGTCTGCGCTTCGCGTAGGCTGGCATGCCCGGATCGCCGAGGGTGTCGAACGGGCCGGACGTGTTCGCCAGATACCCCGGGGTGTACATCAGCTCCAACAGCGCCTGTCGCGCCGCCACCGGATCGGGCTGAGCCAGCGACTTGCGCACCTCGGCATCCCGCTCGACAGCGTGGCGACCACCCGGCGAGGTGCAGCCGAGCACCAGCGTATGCACCCGATCCGGGAACCGCGCGGCCAGCCACTGCGCGACCCGACCGCCCATGGAGGTGCCGTACACCGCGCTCTTCTCGATGCCGAGATCGTCGAGCACCGCGATGGCGTCCTCGGCGAATCCGAGGGTGCTGTAGGGGATGTCCGGCTTGTCGCTGTCACCGGTCCCGCGATAGTCCAGCGAGACGGTGCGATACGCGGTCTCGAAGTCGGCACGCACCGCATCCCACCAGTGGTGGTTATTGGCCTGCCCGGTGAGCAGCAGCAGCGGCGGGCCGTCGCCGCCGGTCTGATAGGCGATCCGGGTGCCATCCATGGCCTTGGCATACGGCACGTTCGAACTCCGATCAGCCGTAGAGCGCGACGAAACGCTCCAACGAGCGCTCGATATCGCCCCTGAGCGCCCGCGCGACACCGGAACCGATCGGGCCGAACAGGGGCGCGCCACCCAGATCGATATCGACGGTGACTTCCGAGCCCGCACCCTTGGCGGCGACGAGCAGTTCGAGCTTGAATTTGGTGCCGCCCTTGCCCTGGCCGCTCAAGGCCAGGCGCCGCGGCGGTTCAGCGGCCTTGACCGTCCAGGTGACTCGATTGCGCAGTCCCTTGACCGATGCGACACCGACCAGTTGGGTACCGACGGTGAGTTCGGCGGGCACCTCGTCGCGCCACGCCTCGTGCATCAGGAGCCATTTGTCGAGTTCGGTCAGGTTGGCGGTGTGCGACCAGGCCTCCTGCGGGGAAATCGGCACGTCGACGGACACCTTCAGCTTTGCCATTTGCGCATAGTATCCGGTACTCGCGGTTCGCTTTTGTGGCATTCGGACATAGCGGCCGGCTACTGAACCGGTTTCGAGCGGGTGCCGCCGGAGCGAAATTCCCGCAGGCCGAATCGAACCGATCGGGCGATGCGTGAAATGCGTGGGGGCGCTGGCGGTTCGAGGAATCGGAATGTGGCCTCGGATCGAGAGAGACTTCCGGGCGATGCTGCTACTGTGGGCGGGTCGTCGGGTGCCGAGCTACTGATCGGCTCGATCCGCGCGGTGGGTGATTCCTTCGAATTGCTTGCCCTGCGGGCACTCTGGGGTTGGTGCCAGTGTCTATGTGGCCGCATTCGACGAATGTAGATCCTGGTCGGCGTCGCGAGGAAGGCGAGACAACGCGCAGTGACACCGGCTGTCGCAACGACGAGAGAGCTGATGAATCAAGATATCGCCGTGGTGCTTTCATGGATCCTCGCCCCCGCTCTCATTATTGCCGTGGCGGCGGCGTTGTATGTAGCGCAGTACGCGAAACAACAGAAGCTCCGCGCCGACACGCTCAATAAAGCGATTCGGGCGCAGGAGGAAACCCTCGAGCACTTCGCCGGCCAGATACTGCCGGCGATGACCGATGCGGTGCGTCGCTTCGAGGCACCGGTTTCGGCTATCGAGGTACCGACGGGCCAGGAGAATTCCCGGTTCGTCCAGTGCCTGCAATGGATTTCCGAGCGGTACGCCGACGATCTGCGCATGGTGCAGTCGGAGGCACACGAGCACGCTGTGCACGAGGCCGAGGAAAACGCTCAGGAGACGATCAAGGCGACCGAGGACGGCACTCGCGTCGAGATCGAATCCGCCTCGCGGGCCGCGACCAGTGCGGCAGTGCGTTCCTTCGGCACTTCCGTGGTCAGCCTCGGCGCGGATGTCAGTCAGGTGGTGAGCGCCGCGCTGCGCGAGCACCGCGACGACGAGGTGTACGCCACCCTCACCCGCATCGACCACACCGTGCAGCAGATGCTGCGTCAGGCGCAGTCGTATGTGATCGTGTGTGGTGGTCTGCCGGGTCGGCGCTGGCCCGCGCAGTCGCTCACCGATGTGGTCGGCGGCGCGGTCGGCCGCGTCCGCGACTACCTGCGGGTGCGGGCCAACCAACTCGACCGCATCGTCATCAGCCGCGCGGTGGAACCGCTCGTGCACACCCTGGCCACCCTGCTGGACAACGCGCTGCGCTACTCGCCGCCGACGTCCTATGTGGATGTGAGCTTCCAGGAGGGCCACCACGGCGTCACGGTCATCATCGACGATGCCGGTGTGCGGATGAACGCGGAGCAGATGGAGGAGGCCAGGCAGGTGCTCGCCAACGAGCGCCCGATCGACATCCACCAGCTCGGCCCGTCCCCGCGCGTCGGTTTCCCCGGCATCGCGGCACTGGCTCGGCGCTACGGGTTCACCGTCTACATCGATGGCCCGAACGTCTACGGCGGTATGCGGGCGATGGTCTACATTCCCGAGGCACTGCTCGTCACCGCGGTGACGAACGGCGAGTCGGCCGCACCCGCCGTCACCCCGGCCCCGGAACCCGTGCCGACCGCGGTCACCGAGGATAAGCCCTTCGAGTTATCCCCGGTTCCGGTCTTGGCCGGGGTGGGCGAACAACCCGCCGAGAACGAGGACTTCGCTGTGCACGAGATCACCAGTGGTGGCTTACCCAAGCGACGCCGTCGGGCAGTGTCTGCGGTGCCCACTCAGGCCGGCACCGAATCCGAAGCGGGACAGGCTCGTCCCGAAATCGCCTCCGCCTGGCAGACGGGTTCCAAGAGCGGCCGTGAGGCTGTTGCCTCCGATAACAGCGAAGGGATGTCATCCTGATGGGCACACCGGTGACCGACAGCAAAAATAGGCTGGGTTGGCTACTCGAGGATCTCAGCAACGTTCCCGGCGTCCGGTTCGCGGTGCTGCTGTCCGACGATGGACTGCGGATCGCGCACTCCGACGGTGTCAACAAGGATGACGCCGAGCGTTTCGCCGCGGCCGCCTCAGGTCTGCGCTCACTAGGTAAAGCGCTCGGCGAATTCTGTGGTGGCCTCGGCAACAGCGTGCGTCAGAACATGACCGAATACGACCAGGGCATGATTCTCATCACCGCGGCGGGTGACGGTGCGCTGCTCGGTGTTTCGACGACGCCTGAGACCGATATCGGTCTGGTCGCACACCGCATGAACGAGCTCGCCGGGCGGGTCGGGCACGAGTTAGGCGCCCAGCCACGCGGGAGAGTTGAGGGCGGCTCGACGTCATGACGAGGTCCCGGCGAGACCCCGACTTGGTCCGGGCCTATGTGCGCACCGGGGGGCGGATTCGTCCCAGTCGTGACTTGGACCTGGTCACCTTAGTCGTCGCCGCCAAGGATCCGGCACCTGGTGCGACACCCGATGCGCGTCAGGTGCTGAACCTGTGCAGCCGTCGCAGCGCGTTGTCCATCGCCGAGATTGCCGCCTATCTCGACTTGCCGCCGTCCGTGGTGAAGATCGTCGTCGCCGATCTGCTGGACAGCGAACATCTGGCCACTCCGACCCCGGCCGAAGTCATGCCGGAGATCACTCTGCTCGAGGAGGTACTCAATGGGCTCCGCGCTCTCCCGGCCTGACCGCACTGTCGACTATGTGCCGGAGACTGTGACCCGGTCGGTAAAGCTCTTGGTGGCAGGCAATTTCGGTGTCGGCAAAACGACATTCGTGAACAGCGTTTCGGAGATCCGGCCGCTGCGCACGGAGGAGACGATCACCGAGGCCAGTGTCGGCATCGACGATATGGCCGGGCTACCCGGCAAATCGCAGACGACCGTGGCGATGGATTTCGGCCGCATCACGCTGAATCCCACACTCGCGCTGTATCTTTTCGGGACGCCGGGGCAGCGGCGCTTCGTCCCGCTGTGGGAGGAATTGGCGCGCGGCGCGCTCGGCGCCCTGGTCCTGGTGGACACCCGGCGCATCGAGAAGGCGGACGAGGTGCTCTCCGTGCTCGAGGAGCGCGGGGTGGCGTATTCGGTCGCGGTCAACCAGTTCGAAGGCGCCACGCGCTATCCGCTCGAAGAGATCCGTGACGCACTGGATCTCGCACCGGACACTCCGCTGACATCGCTCGACGCCCGGCAGCGCAGCACGTGTCTGATGTCGCTGATCACGCTCGTCGAGTTCCTGTTCCATCGTCAGGAGTCTCGGAAGTAACGATCCGTCGCACGACGAGGGCTATGCGATGCTCATGGCAAGCTGCCGGTGACGCTGGCGGCGGGGGAGTAGTCCACCTGAAAAGCCGGGCCCCCTTCCGATTTCGATCGGGAGGGGGTTCGTGCCTTTCCGGGGCCAGTCAGCTCAATACGTCGGTGCGGCCCTGTTTCCGGGCTTGGGCCAGCCCGCGCCGGGCCATTAATCCGTTGGCCAGCAACAGCAGTGTCGTGTTCGGGGGTGCGATGAAGCCCGACCGGGTGTGGGGTGCGTTAGGTCGCGTCGCTGCCGTCGATGTCGATCCAGCCGGTGTGCTGGCGGCATTCGAGACCGACGACCTGTCGGCGGTAGCGGCAAGGTGGTTCACGACGCCGTACCGCACGACCATTATGAGAACAGTTCCGAGTGTTCGGCCAGGTACTGCCCAACCGTGGATGGCGGCTGTCCCGTGATCTTCTCGACGTCGTCGGTGGCTCGGTCGTAGCGTCCAGCACGGTGTAGCAGTGCCAGTGTGGTCAGGTGCTGCTCGAGATGCGCGGGTAGACCTTGGGGCCTGAGGACCTCCTCGACCCAGGTTTCATGGGGAATGTCGGTGCCGCGAATCCGTCGGTGAAGTCCCAGGGTGTACTCGGCGGCCAGGCCATCGATATCCAAACTCACCGGACCGGTCAATTCGTAGACGTCGCCGATGCGTTGGGCGGGGTCTACCAGCACTGCCGCAACCGTGCGGGCCACGTCGCTGGTAGCTATCGGTGACGTGCGACCCGTTCCGAAGGGCAGGGCCAATACGTTTCGCTCGCGCAGCGACGGTGCCGCGAATCCGGTGAAGATCGGATTGTCCAGAAACACCGTCGGCCTGATGTGCACGACCGGCACACCCGACCAGTTCAAGACGTGCTCGGCGAGGTAGTGCAGCCGATGTTGACGAGACTCTCCCACACTGGTCAGCGTCATTTGAGAAACGGTCATCTGGGACATGTTCACGACCACCTCGAGGTGGCCGTATTCCAATGCGGCTTCGCAGACGACCACCGTTGCCTGCAGGTAGTCCGGCGAGACACTCATCGAAAAGAACATGCGATCGGTACCGGTCATCGCATCGACCACATCTCGTGGGTCGGTCAAGTCCCCGACTACGACTTCAGCGCCGAGTGCACGTAACGGCTCGGCTCGGGCGTCGTCGCGGTGCACCAACGCGCGAACGCGATCCCCACGTTCCCGCAATCGCTCGATCACCTGCCTGCTAACGCCACCGGTGCCACCACCCGCCCCGGTGATCAGGTACAGCGGCGCGCTCATGCTCCTCCTCGAGGTGTGTTTTCCCAATGCTTGGCAAGGGGTGTGCCGGCGAACCTCTCGAGCATCAAGCGGGACAACAGCAGCACGGAGCTGCGTGGCCGGTGGTTCACCACGAGGCGCTGGGCCTTTCCGGCGGCGTTGAAGGTAACCAGGACGATGACATGAATCGGCACGCCGCGGACTGATGAGGTGTAATCCTCGAGGAAACTGTTCTCGCCGCAGGGGCCGGCGTAGTGGAAGTCTTGGAACTCGTATATCTCGCGGGCGGCGACCACGACTTCATGGACGGCCTCCGCGCCTTGTATGGCGCCGTCCCACGCCGCGCCTTCCCCGGTTACGTCGTCGGCCAGGTTGTCCAGCCACAACGGGTAGTAGGGCTTGCCCAGATACGTCGATGTCATGCCGCGCCTTCCATCGAATCCGGCAGCGAGCCGGCTCGTCGATAAACGCCCACGATGTCTGACCTATGACCGTGCCACTATATTGCCTGGCAGCCCGGACTGCGGGGAATCCATTTGGACAATGTGGTTCGGCGCGCAGAGCTTGCCGACATGTCCGAATCGGCGCGGCGGTTCCGGCCATGGCCTGATCTCCACTGCGCTGACTCTGTTGAGTGATCAGCGCTTGAACGCGCTGCTTGGTTCGGCAACGCCGGTGGGGACGGGCCTGCCGCGATTTCTGCTGGACGGCGGACCGCAGCTCACCGCACTCGTCAGCATGTTCATCGACGACAAGGAGCGCGACTCCTCCGCATGGCCGCAGGTGCGCCGGTCTTTTCTCGATGAGGTACTGCAGATCGCTTGACGCCGGCCGGCAGGCCCGCGGGGTGCCGGTCAACGCCGTCAGCTCCGGACCCACCCGCACCGAGGGCCTCGGCCGTGGGCGAGGCGCTCGACGCGCTGGCGGCAGCAGCAGCCGCTGGCGTGCGGTCAGCGGTGGAGGAATTCGAGGGTGGCTCGTTCGAAGGCGGCCTTGGCTTCGATCATGACCCAGTGGCCGCTTTTCGGGAATACGTGTAGTTCCGCGTTGGGGATCTGGCGCATCGGTACCAATGCCATATCCGGTGGGCTGACTCGGTCGTCCAAGCCCCAGGTGAGCAGGGTTGGGCACTGCACCTTGTGCAGCATCGACCAGTACGGTGGCGTATTCGAATTCGCCAGGAATTTCTGCTGCATATCCCAGGCGGCGGAGCCGTACATCATCGCGGCGGTCTTCTGGGTGTCCGGATGCTGCGCGGCCGCCCAGCGCTCCTCGATGATTTCATCGGTGATCACCGCGGGGTCGTAGACCATGGCCCGCAACCAGCGCAGCAGTTTGTCCCGATCGGGTTTGTCGGCGAATTCCTGCAGCAGCCGGATCCCTTCGCTCGGACTGGAGCTGAAGATATTCGGACCGATCCCGCCGATGGTGACCAGCTTGCGCACCCGGTGCGGATGCTGAATCGCGAGATTCGCCGCGACGACACCACCCATCGAATTGCCGACCATGGCCGCGGATTCGATGCCGAGCCCATCCATGAATCGCAGCACCGCCGCGCCCGCGGTCAGCACGGGATGACCGTCGACCGGGTCGCTCACGCCGAAGCCGGGAAATTCCAGGATGTAGCAGTGGAAGTGCTCGGCGAAGACCGCGAGATTTCCGCGATAGTTCCGCCACCCGTTCACGCCGATCCCAGAGCCGTGCAGCAGTAACAGCGGTGGCCCGTCGCCCGCCTCGTGATAGCGCAGTACGCCCTGATCGGTGGTCAGCTCGCGTTTCGTGCCTTCGTATGTCACGTCCATACCCAACACGTTAGAACACGTTCTAGCTCGGATCGCGAATGACCGCTGATATCGGCGCGCAAAACCAACCGCCGGGTACACAATTGCGAAACGCTCGAGCGATTTCGGATATAGCGGCCCCGGTGGGCCACTATCTATGATCTCCGCTGGCAACTCGGCACCGCACGACGAGGACCGAATCATGAGCTACCGAACGATCACGACCGCGACTGTGCTGGGCACGGCGATCGCCGCCCTGGCGTGTATCGCGCCGACGGCAAACGCCGTGGTGACGCGGGTGGGTGTGCTGCCGGATTCGAATTACGGCCTGGCGACCAATTACGGCACCGATTGTCCGGCCACCGCCAAGGCATATGTCAGCAATGCAGCCGAACCGGTCGCCTTCTACGACAACGGAGTCCCGTTCGGAGTGGTCCGCCCGCTGGGCGGCATCGCCCAGCTGACGTGGATCCCGAAGACCACGGGCCCGCATACGATCAGCGCCGTGCAGGCCCCGGACGTCACGCCGATTGGAACGGTGGACGTCCGGGTCGGCACCGGTGTGCCCGTCGGCTTCGCCTGCCTCGTCTTCGGCAGCTGAACTCAGCGGGCCGCTTCGACTCCGCGCCGGGCCACCGAATCGATGGCAACCGCAACGGCGAGCACCGTGCCGGTGACCATGAACCGTACCGACGAATCGACATTCAACAGCAGCATGCCATTCGTAATCGATTGGATGACAAGGATTCCCAGCAGCGCCGCATAGGCGCGTCCACGTCCGCCGAAGAGACTGGTGCCGCCGATGACCGCCGCCGCGATGGCATTGAGCAGAATATCGCTGCCGCCGGAACTCTGGTTCACCGCGACCAGTCGAGATGCCGCGAGTATCCCGCCGACCGTTGCGAGCGCGGAACATCCGATGAACGCGGCGATGCGCACCCACGTGACATTGATCCCGGCCCGCCGCGCGGCCTCGGCATTGCCGCCAACGGCATAGATGCGCCGACCGAAGACGGTGCGCCGCAACACCAGATCGACGGCGAGGATGAGCCCACCGAAGATCACCAGGGTCAGCGGAACCCCGCGATCGGAGTTCAGTACCAGCACCGTGGCGGCCAGCAGCAGTGCCAGCCCGCCGGAGCGCACCGCGATCCACGCCGGAGCCGAAACCGTCAGTTCGGCGCGAACTCGCTGCCGCCGGGTCAGCAGACTCGCGATCAGATGCCCACCCGCCAGCACCGCCACCAGTAGCCAGGCCAGCCACGGCAGCAACCAGGTATCGCTGATCTTCGCGATCCCGCGATCGAACGGCAGATTGACCGTGCCTTCCTTGCCGAGCAGATACAGCATCAAGCCCTGCCAGCCGATCAACCCGGCCAGCGTCACCACGAACGACGGCATGTTCAGCTTCGTTCGCATCACCCCGTGCAGCAGCCCGATGGTCGCGCCGACGGCGAGCGCGGCGAATATCGCGAAGACCGGATTCCAGCCGTGGTGCACATACAGTTGTGTCATCACCACGGCCGTCAGCCCGCTCACCGATCCGGCCGACAGGTCGATCTCACCGAGCAGCAGCACCAGCACGATGCCGAGCGCGATGGTCCCGGTCGCGGCCATCTGCAAGGCCAGATTGGTGAGATTCTCCGCGGACAGGAAATGCGCGTTGAGTCGATCGAAGACCACCGCGATGATGACCAGCCCGACCGCCACCGGCATGGCGCCGACGTCGCCGCGACGCAGTCGATCCGCGAGCGCATCGGTCAGCCCGCGCGGCGGATTTCCTTGCAGTGTGGGTTGTTTCATGGCGAGCTCACTCATCACACGGCTCCCGTGATCGCGGCGACAATCGCCTCCTGACTGGCCTGCGCCGTCTCGAATTCGCCGGCATTGCGGCCGAGGCGTAGGACCACGATGCGATCGCTGACTGTCCGGACATCGACCAGATTGTGCGAAATCAACAGCACCGCGAGGCCGTGCTCGCGCAGGCGACCGATCAGCGCGAGCACCTGGGCGGTCTGCTCGACGCCGAGTGCGGCGGTCGGTTCGTCGAGGATCACCATCTTGGGCTGCCCGAGCAGCGCCCTGGCGATCGCGACGGACTGCCGCTGTCCGCCTGACAGCGCGGACACCGGTGCCCGCACATCCTTGATCTTCACATCCAGCGACCGCAGTAGGTCCCGTGCGCTGCGCTCCATCGCGATCTCGGAGAGCACGCTCAATTTCCTTGTCTCCGTGCCGAGATGGAGATTGGCGACGACATCGAGGTTGTCGCACAGTGCGAGATCCTGGAATACCGTGGTGATCCCGAGTGCTTGCGCATCCTGCGGACGGCCGATCCGCACCGGCGCCCCGGCGAAGGTGATCTCCCCCTCATCGGCGACGATCGCCCCGGAGATCACCTTCACCAGCGTCGATTTGCCCGCGCCGTTGTCACCGACGAGCGCGACCACCTCACCGGCCCGCACCTCGAGATCGGCACCGGCAAGTGCCTGTACTGCACCATAACGCTTGGTGATGCCGCGGGCGGCGAGAACGGTTGTCGCCGTCATCATTCGAGTCCCGCGGCCCGACATGCCGCCACGACATCCGGCGTGCAGATTTCGGTGACGGTGTAGAGGCCGTCTTTGACGATCGTGTCCTTCAGGTTGTCCTTGTGCACCGGGATCGCATCGAGCAGGAACGACGGAATTTTCGCCGAGCCGTTATCGGTTGTCGCAGGGGCAGTGGGCTTTTGGCCCTTGCCGACGGCGACAGCGAGTTCGGCTGCCTGTTCGGCCTGCGCCCGATAGTTCAGGTAGATGGTCATGGTCTGCTCGCCGGTCAGAATCCGTTGTACGGCAGTGAGTTCACCGTCCTGGCCGGTCAGCGGCGGCAGGTTCGCATAGCCGGCCCGCTTCAGCGCCGCGATGATTCCGCTGGCCATACCGTCGTTGGCCGAGTAGACGCCGACGATCGAATCCTTGCCGAGTGCGGTGATCGCCTGCTCCATCTCCTGCTGTGCCTTATCCGGTGACCAGTCGGGAGTGTCGAATTCCCTGGCGACCTTGACCTTTCCGTCGAGTGCCTGGTGCGCGCCGGTCTTGTAATCGCCGGCACTCGGATCGGTGGGCGCACCGTTGATCATCACCACCTGGCCCTTATCGACGGTGCCGCGCTTGTTCAGCTCGGCCAGCAGCGCCTCGCCCTGCACCCTGCCGACCTTCACATTGTCGAACGAGACGTAGTACTCGTAGCCGATACCGGAGATCAGCCGGTCATAGGCGATTACCGGGATCTTCTTCTGCTTGGCCTGATTGACCTGCGGCGCAACGGCATCGGCATTGACCGCGTCGAGCACGATGACATCGGCGCCCTGGGTGAGCGCGGATTCGAACTGACTCTGCTGTTTGGCCGCATCCTGATCGGCATTGAAGTAGAGCACCCGGCAATCGGCGCACAGCTGCTTGGTCTTCGCTTCGAACAGCGGTCGGTCGAATGCCTCGTAGCGGGTGGTCTTGGACTCCGGGAGCAGCAGCGCGATGGTTGGGTTGTCACCGCCCGATGTGGAATCGCTGGAGCCCGAGCTACAGCCCGCCGCCAGGACGAATGCGGCTGCCGCCGCCGTGATGAGCAGAATTCGACGCATGAGAATCACCGTGCCGAGAGGGATCAGAAGGTGCGCCCGGTTGAGCGTTGATAAGAAAGGTAGTTTACTAACAGCGGGGTGTCCAGTGGTTACGCGGAGGAGGATCGGTGAGTAGGATCGGCAATCCCCAACTGCTGCGGACGATGAACGAGCGACTGCTGCTCGATCGGCTCCGGGTGCACGGGCCGTCCTCGCGCGGAGAGCTGGCCAAGGCCAGCGGCCTGTCCAAACCGACCGTCTCGGCGGCGCTTTCGGGCCTGGAGGAAGCCGGCTTGGTGCGGCTGGTCGGTTCGCTGAGCGGGCGGCCGGGACCGACAACGGCGATCTATGACGTCAATGTGCGCGCCGGTGTGGTGGCGGGAGTCGATATCGGCAGGCACTGGGTCCGGCTCGCCATAGCGGATCTGCGCGGTGAATTCATCGCCCGTGGCGATATCCGCAATTCGGCCCGCTCGGCCGTCGACCTGGTGCGCCGGGTCCGCACACTGGCGCACCAGGTCGCGGCCGATGCCGAAATGGATTGGACGGCGGTGCATTACGCGGTAATCGGCAGCCCCGGTGTCCTCAATTCGGCCACCGGTCGGCTCGATTACGCCCCGAATCTGCCCGGTTGGGGCCGGGCGGGACTGGTCGGACAGTTGCGTGACGCGCTGGAAGTCGAGTCGGCGATCGAGAACGACATCAATCTCGCCGCCGTTGGGGAACTCACCTTCGGTGCGGGCGTTGGTGTGCGCAACTTCGTATTGGTCTCGATCGGCACCGGCGTCGGCATGGGCATCGTGATCAACGGTGAACTCTACGTCGGCAGTACCGGTGCCGCGGGTGAGGTTTCCTTCCTACCCGCCACCGAGGTCGACGCGCCGCCCGATGACGCGCGCCAGCGCGGTATGACCGAAACCGTTGCCGCGGCGGGCGGAGTCACCCGCAGTGCGCGGCGGGCCGGGATGAGCCCGGCCTCGGCGAAGGAGATCTTCGCCGCGGCCGCGGCCGGTGATGCGCGGGCGCGTTCGGTAGTCGAGGCCGAGGGCCGTCGCATCGGCGCCCTCATCACCGCGGTGGCGGCCATTCTGGATCCGGAACTCGTGGTTCTCGGCGGCGGTATCGGCCACAATGTCGACCTGCTCGGCGACTCCATTGCCCGGCGCATGGCCGAACTCGGGCCGCTGCGTCCGCGGATTGTCGCCAGCACGCTCGGCGATGACGGCGTGCTCAGCGGTGCGGTATCGCGTGCGCTCGGGGTGGCGCGCGATCGGCTCTTCGATCGACGCTCGCCGAGTGCGTGAGGTGGCATTCGGCCCCGGAGGCTCACAGCACCGCGATGGCCTTGAGTAGTAGCAGGGTCAGACCGGTGGTACCCGCGAAGGCGACGCCGCTATCGCGGATCACGATGCCCGCGGGAGAGCCGCTGACCTTGGAGAGGATTCCGGAAATCACCGCGACGATGATCCCGACGAGCACGGCGACGACAACGAACAAGACCCGAACGGTAGTGGACACTCGACGCTCCCTCGATGTGGATCGTCGCAGTGTAAAGGGTGTGATGGCTACCGGGTAGCAAAGTTGCCGATGCGGCGCGGCCAGGTCGTTTTGGTGGCCGCCGATCCGTACCTGCAGCCTGGCGCCGATCAGGGCATTGATCACCGCGCCGAGCCATCGTATTTCGGGAACCGGGCCCCTACGGCGGAGGCGCCGAGGATTCACAGAGTTTCCTTGGGTAATTTTGGCACGGTACACGGAAAATCAAGGTTCACTGGAGTTGCAGAGTTGTGCGGATCGGCAGCGTTGGCGCAGGTCCAGCCCAAGGAGGTCAGACCTTGCAGACAACCGCTTCGATCGCCGTCGTCCGCCCCGAGCAGGTACGGCTCGGCGGCATAACACCCGGTGTGGTGAGCACCCGTGGTCGGCGCTCGCTCAATGCCGACGCCTTCGCCACCTACACCGACCCCACCGTCGGGCGTACCGCGTTTGTTGTCGCCGACGGGGTCGGCGACAACCTGGCCGCGGCCAGGGCGGCGCGGACTGTGGCTTCGACCGCGGCGCGGATCGGGGCGGGCTACGGCGCATTGGCCGGTGTGGTTGCGGCCCAACAGGAGTTGCTGCGGCAGTTCCCGGAGCAGCAGGCCGATAGCGTGCTCGTGATCGCGGTGCTGCCCGCCGCCGATCAGCCCGATGGGCCGTGCGATATCGCCTGGGTCGGTGACTGTCGTGCCTACCGCTGGAATGGCCGGGTGCTGCATCAGATCACCACCGACCACACCGTCGCGGAGTACATGCGCGCCAAAGGGGTTCGCCCGGCGCACCGCATGGACCACCTCGTCACCACCTCCGCCCGCACCGCCAGTCCGGAGGTCATCGGTCGCGCCGCCACCGGATCGAGCCGGGGCCGACTGCTGTTGAGCACCGATGGCGTGCACAAGCGGCTCGATATGGTCGCGATCAAGTCGATACTGGTCGCTGGCCGAACCGCCGCCAATACTGCGGAAACCTTGGTGGACAACGCATTACAGGCGGGTAGCACCGATAATGCGACGGCACTCGTCGTGGACTGCCGGTAGCCTCAGCGATCACCGCGGAGTTCCCACTGTCCGAGGTCGCCGCCGAGGCGCACCGGTTGATGGGCGGTCGCGCCTCGACCGGCAAACCGGTGCTCGCCGTCAACGGCTGAAATCATTTGTCGGCGAGCCAGTTTCCGTGGAATCCGTAGGGCACCCGAGCGGGTAGGTGAACGGTCGCCAGTGGTGGCGCCGCCAGCTCGGACGCGTCGACGATGACGAGATCGCTGCGGTCGCTGTCGGCGTTGTAGACGTAGGTCATGAGATAACCGTCGCCGCCCGGGCTGTCGTCCGCGGGTGCGAAGGCGGCCTCGGCCGGAATGCGGCCCGGACCGAATTCGTGTGCCGTGCTGGTGCCGGTGTGCAGGTCATAGCGCAGCAATGCGCCGCTGTCCCCGGTGACGGTGGCATGGCCGAAGTGGGAATCCAGACCAGCGAGTCGATCGTCGATGCGCGGGAATTCGGCGTCGCGATCGTCGAGCTGTTCCTCGGTGACGACGCCGGTGACCAGATCGATGGTCCAGCGCCAGAGCGCGGCATGTTCGGGAATATCCGAATCCTGCCGCCACAGACTGGGATAGCGGATTACGTGCAGCACGATCCGGCCGGGCTCGTCGTGGGCGTTGAGCGTGTGGAAGACGTAGCATGGATCGATCGAGAACCATCGGATCGCGCCGTGCGGGTCGTCGCGACGCAGCACTCCGAGCCGGGCCGCGTAGTCGTCGCGCCACCGGAATGGCATGCCGCCACCGGATTTCGCGGTTTCGAGATCGAAAACCACGGGCAGATCCATGAATACGACATGCGCGGCGGTGAGGTTGAAGTCGTGGTGCATGGTCGCGGCCGGTACCTCGATCGGGCGGCTGACCAGCAGATTGCCCGCGGCGTCCGCGCGATGGTAGGTCAGATAGGGCGCGGTGTAGGCGTAGCCGAAGAAGTGCAGTTCGCCGGTGGTCGGGCAGGTCTTGGGGTGCGCGGTCATGGCGGTGCGCAGCTTGCCGTCGAAGTCGTAGGGGCCGACGGTATCCAGCTCGCAGGTCAATTCGTACGGATACGACGATTCGACGAGTGCCAGGGTGCGTCCGGCGTGCCGGATCACGTGGGTATTGGCGAGTCCGGCGGTGAGATCGACGTTGCCGTCGGCATCGCGGAGCTGAGCACCATCGGTGAAGGTGGACGTGCGGATCCACCGGTTGCGGTACGAGACCGCGCGACCCTGTTCCAGCCGGACGCCGTGCACCATGCCGTCGCCGAGGAACCAGTGCGCAGAGGCCGCGGCGTGCGGATTCGGGCCGTTGCGCAGATACCAGCCGGTCAATTCGGCCGGAATCGCTCCGGTGACCGGCAATTCGTAGGCGGTGAGTTCTTCGGTGACCGGCGCGTAGTTGCCGGTGAGGTGCGGTACGGAGGTGGTCATGATGAGAACCGATCTGTTCAGGATGCGGACGGGTCGAGTGTGTTCGCCTTCGCCTGGATGTAGGCGACGTAGCGGATCGTGAAGAGCACCGGAAGGACGAAGGCGAGCATCTGCACGATGGTGCGCACACCCGATACCGAGTGTGCGAGCGCGGCCAGCGCGACGCAGCCGATGACGAAACTCGCGGTCCACACCGAGGTGATGACATATGCCGTGCGAATGAAGACCGGGTGATCCCAAAGCTCCTGCGGCGTGGTCTGTTTGGCGATCGGCAAGGTGAACGGCGTGCGCACGGCCAGCGAGATGCCCGCGACCACCGCGAGCACGCCGGAGGACAGCGCAGGGACGTAGGGGTGCAGGGCGCTGTTCGGATCGGCGAAGGCGAGCACGGTCAGTGCCGCGAAGAAGACGACCGAGCCGATATCGATGGCCATCGCCGCCATGCGCCGACCGGCCCGGACCTGCTGGGCGATGCCGAGAACCGAGACGCCGAAGGCGACGAGCGCGGCCCATTGCCAGTACTGCGACGGGATCACCGCGAAGACGATCCATGGGGCGAAAGTGCGCAGATACGACATGTCCGAGAACTCCTCGATATTCCATTTGTGACATGTCTAAGTTAGAGGCTCCTCTTTCGACATGTCAATAGCGGAAGGTAAGGTGGTGGCATGAGTCTGCGGTATGCCCTGCTCGGACTGCTGGCCGATCGTCCCGCCAGCGGCTATGACCTGCTGCAACGATTCAAGGTGTCGCTGGCCAATGTCTGGCCCGCGACCCAGAGTCAGATCTATACCGAACTCACCAAACTCGCCGACGCGGGCTCGATCGCGGTATCGGATGAGGGGCCCCGCGGGCGCAAGGAATACACGATCACCGACGCCGGCCTGGCGGATCTGCGGGAGTGGCTCACCACGACCAAGCCGAAACGCGTGGCGCGCAACGAAATGCTGTTGCGCGTATTCTTCCTCGGCGCGGTTTCTCGCGCGTATGCCCGTGACTACCTGTCCGATATCGAAACCGGGTCCGCGAAGGCTGCGGCCGAACTGGCCACACTCGAGGCGTCGATCGATTGGGGCGATGACGACCTCTCTGTCTACGGCCGCATCGCGATGGAGTGGGGTAAGCGCTTCTATGCGATGAATCAGGAGTGGGCCGAGTGGGCCGTCGGTCAGATCCCGAAGCATTAGTACTGGCGTCGAATATGTTTCGGATCGGCAGTCCAGCAGATGCTCGAATATGAATTTCGACATGCTCAATCGGTAATCTGGAGAATTATCTTCACTGATTGGAGCTGATCTTGAATTATCTTCATAATAACACCAAGGCGATCGAACGATCGCATGTCGCTGATCCCGCCGGATCGACGTACAGGAGTGTTGATGAAGATCGGAATTCCCCGCGAGGTCAAGAACCATGAGTACCGGGTCGCGTGTACCCCCGCGGGTGCGCACGAGTTGGTTTCGCGCGGACACGAGGTGTATATCGAGGCCGGTGCCGGTCAGGGCTCGGCGTTCGAGGATATGGCGTACGCGGCCGTAGGGGCGCGGGTGCTGGATACCGCGGACGAGGTCTGGGGCACGGCGGAAATGGTGCTCAAGGTGAAAGAGCCGGTGGCCGAGGAGTATTCGCGCATGCGGGCCGGGCAACTGCTGTTCACCTACCTGCATCTGGCGGCATCCAAGGAGTGCACCGACGCACTGCTGAACTCCGGGATCACCTCGATCGCCTACGAGACCGTCACTGGGAAGGACGGATCGCTGCCGCTGCTGGCGCCGATGAGCGAGGTTGCGGGGCGGCTTGCGTCACAGGCCGGTGCTTATCACCTGATGCGCAGCGGCGGCGGCCGCGGCGTGCTGATGGGCGGTGTGCCGGGTACGCGTCCGGCCAAGGTGGTCGTATTGGGCGGCGGTGTTTCGGGGAGCAACGCGATCGCCGTCGCGGTCGGCATGCACGCCGACGTGACGGTATTGGATCTGAATATCGCGCGCCTGCGCGCGCTGGACGAACAGTGCCGCGGTCAGGTACGGACCATCATCTCCAACAGCTTCGAGGTGGAGAGTCTGGTCCGGGAGGCGGATCTGGTGATCGGCGCGGTGCTGGTCCCCGGCGCGAAGGCGCCGACGCTGGTGTCCAATGAGCTTGTCGCACAGATGAAGCCGGGTTCGGTGCTGGTCGATATCGCCATCGATCAGGGCGGTTGCTTCGCGGATTCGCGGCCGACCACCCACGCCGAGCCGATCTATCGGGTACACAATTCCGTCTTCTACTGCGTCGCCAATATGCCCGGCGCGGTACCGTACACCTCGACCGTGGCACTCACCAATGCCACACTGCCGTACGCGATTTCGCTCGCCGAGCGCGGCTGGCGCGACGCGGTCGCCGCGGACCAGGGCCTGGCCGCCGGTCTGAGCACGCACCGTGGCCATCTGCTGTCCGAATCCGTTGCGGCCGCACACAATTACGCCGCCGAGACGCTGGCGGCCTAACGGGACGGCCGCCGGCGGGGTGGGTGAGCTAAGCCATCGGGCTGGTTCTGGGGCGTACGTGCTCGAAGATGAGGATCGTCTCGGTGGAGGCGACCGCCCGGTGCGCGCTCAGATGTTGCAGTACGAAGACCCGAAGTTCCTCGGTGTCTGCCGTGGCAACGTGGATCAGATAGTCATCGGCGCCAGCGATGAAATACACATTCAGCACCTCATCGAGTTCGGCCAATTGCTCCCCGAACTCGGCGAGGTGCGGACGTGCGTTGGCATGCACCCGAACCGCGATCATGGCCTGTAGATTCCGGCCGAGGGCCGCCGGATCGATATCGGCATGGAATCCACGAATCACACCGCGCTCCACCAGCGACCGCACCCGCCCCAGACAGGTCGAAGGCGCGATACCTGCGACATCGGCGAGCGCGCTATTGGTCATGCGCCCGTCCCGTGCGAGCTGATCGAGCAGTATCCGGTCGATATCGTCCAGTTGCACCGCCGGACGCGGGGGCGTCCGCGCGGCACCGACCGCCGGTCCGATCGGTGAATCAATCTTCCTCACCGGCTCAACTCTATCGAAGCTCATTCGATCCAGGTCCGGTCATTGCGCTAGGATCGTCGCGTGGATATCTATTGGCATGCTGTCACGCCGCCGCCGTGCGCCTGATCGGGCGCACCTGCTGAATTTCTGATTCGCGGTCCGGGCTGTTCTTGCAGGCAGTCTTGGGGTGATGTCGTGCGCCCGTTTCGAATCCCTGTTGAATTCGATGACGGAAGTGCATGGCCTTGTCTGAGATCAAATCTGTTGTTGCGGTTGAACATTCGGGTGTTCAGTGGTTCAGCGGTTCGGTTCCCATCCTGACCGCGGCGGTGCTGTGGGGGACCACCGGAACCACCAGTTCTTTGGCTCCCGCGGGTGCGCCCGCCGCGGCGATCGGATCCGCCGGGTTGGTGCTCGGTGGGCTGTTGTTGTTCTTGTCCACCGGTAAGCGGTTGCGGTGCACGCCCGGTGAGTGGGGGTTGGTTGTTGTCGGGGCATTGGCGGTGGCGGGATATCCGGTCACCTTCTATCCGGCCGTGGCGCGGACGGGGGTGGCCGTTGCCACGGTGATCGCGCTCGGCAGTGCGCCGGTTTTCGCGGGGCTATTGGCCTGGGTCGCCGGGCAGGGTAAGCCGACCCGGCGGTGGGTCGGCGCCACCGCGGCGGCCGTACTCGGCTGTGCGGTGCTCGTCCTCGGGCCGGAGGTGACGGGCGGGACGGCGCCGGTCGACCTGATCGGCATCGTGCTCGCCGCATTCGGTGGGCTCACCTACGCCGTCTACTCGCTGATCGGCGGCCGGCTCATCGCGTACGGCCGTTCGTCGAATGCGGTGATGGGCACGATGTTCGGCATTGCCGGACTGCTCGTGCTGCCGGTTGTGTTGTGCACCAACACATCCTGGCTGCACACCGGTCGTGGCATCGCGGTGGCGCTGCACTTGGCGGTGTTCACCACCTTCGTCGCCTACCGCCTGTTCGGTTACGGTCTGCGGCATACGACTGCGCAGGTGGCGACGACATTGACACTCGCCGAACCCGCCGTGGCCGCGGTGCTCGGTGTGGTCGTGGTCGGTGAGCGGTTGCCGTTCGTATCGTGGTGTGGGTTGGCCGTCCTTGCCCTAGGTCTTGCCTTCCTGACGCTCGGCCCGCGCGACCGCTGACCGCTGGGTGTGCGACGCCGTCGGCTACCGATCCCCTTGGGTCGGTGCGAATTCGGCGGCGTCGAGCACCTTGCCGAAGGAGTGCAGGATTGCGGTTCGGCGAGCACGCGGGTGAACCGGTCGGCGGCGAAGGGCAGGCGCGCTTCGGCTGCGGTGGTTCAGGTGACCCGCGTGCCGTCGTCGACCTCGATGAAGATCAGTCGGCCGCCCTCGTGGTGCGTGCCGGAACGTTGCGCTCGACGAGGTAGCTGAATTCGTGCGGTGCGTCGTAGCCGGGAGATGGGACGCCAGGGCTTACCGAGTAGGCGCGGGCGCTTTGGCGCGCAATACCTCCAGGAAGGCCCGCATCCACTGCGGATGGTCCGGCCAGGCGCGACCTGTCACGATATTGCCGTCGACATATGCCGGACTGTCTTCCCACTGTGCGCCTACGGCATTCAGGTCCGGCGCCAACGCCGGATAGGCGCTCGACGACCGACCGTTCAGCGCGCCGACGGCAAGGAGAATCAACGGACCGTGGCACAGCGCCGCGATCGGTTTGTCCTCGTCGACGAAATGTTTGACGACCCTGCGGCACTGCGCATCGCCGCGCAGATACTCCGGGGCCCGTCCGCCGGGCAGGACCAACGCCGCGTACCGACTCGGGTCGACATCGGCCAGCGCGATATCGGCGGGCCAGGTGTGTCCGGGTTTCTCGGTATAGGTATCGAAACCGTCGACGAAGTCGTGCACGACGAACTGCAGCTTTTTGGCGGTCGGGGCGGCCACCTGGACCTCGTACCCCTCCTCGAGCAGCCGCTGGTACGGGTACATGACCTCCAGATCTTCGGCCGCGTCTCCGGTGATCAGCAATACGCTTGTCACGGCACATCACCTCCGGGCTGATTTTATCGACAATGGCGCAGGAGGCAGGGGCTTTCCGGCTATGCGGGGCGAGGGTGCGGGCGGATCTGTTCGAGTTGGGCGGCGACGGACAGGATGGTGGTCTCGCCATTCGTCGGTGCGATCAGTTGGACCGCTAGCGGGAGCCCGTCGGCGGCCATGCCCGCGGGGAGCGAGGCGGCGGGGTGTCCGGTCACATTCCAGAACAGGGTAAAGGCGATCATGGGGATCGAGGCGATTTGTGCGCGGATGGTATTCGCATTGTCGAGGACGCCGACCTGCGGCGGGCGGTGCGCGATGGTGGGGGTCAGCAGCAGATCGCAGTTGTCGAAGATGCGTTCGGCCTTGCGCGCCACCGCCGCACCGCGACGCATGGCCCATTCGACGACCGACCGACGTGCCCAGGAACCGAGCATGAGGGTTTGGCGAGTACGGCGTTCGAGCCGTTCCGGATGGTCGATGGACGGGATCTCCGCCCGCACACCGCCGTAGTACTGCGGATAGAAGGCGAACGTGAAATCGGGATAGTGTGGATCGACCTCGAAGACCGTATGGCCCAGTTGGGCAAGGAGTTCGGCGGTGTCGTGCACCGCGCGCACATGTTCGGGCACCGCTCTCGCGAGCATCGTCTGTGATTTCGTGCTGTAGCCGATGCGCAGGCCGGTCGGCGCGCGCCGCGCGGCCTCCTCGAACGACTGCACCGGATCGGGGGCATGGAAGCGGTCGATCGGGGTGGCGCCGCGGATGGCGTCGTACACGATCGCCGAATCCAGCACGCTTCGGGTGAGCGGGCCGATGACGCCCAACGACCACCACAGGTGTGCGTTGGGTGCGTTCGGCACCCGCCCGCGCTGGGTCTTCAAGCCGAAGAGTCCACAGCAGGCGGAGGGAATCCGGATCGAGCCGCCGCCGTCACCGCCGAGCGCGGCGGGCACCAGCCCCGCCGCGACCGCTGCGGCGGAACCACCGCTGGAGCCGCCGGTCGAGCGGGTCGGATCCCACGGATTGCGGGTCAGTCCGTAGGTTGTGGATTCGGTGTAGGGCCACTGCCCGAACTCCGGCATCGTGGTCTTGCCGACGATGACCGCACCCGCCGCCCGCAGCCGCCGCACCACCTCGGCATCGGCGATCGCCGGGGTGAGGTTGGCGCGGGTGCCGAAGGTGGTCGGGACGCCCGCCACGTCGATCTCGTCCTTCACCGCGATCGGGACGCCGTGCAGCGGTCCGCGCTCCGCGACGTCCTGCCGATCCCGTTCGATGGCTTCGGCGATGGCTTGGTCGTGCAGTACGCGTGTGAAGGCATTCAGCTCGCCGGCCTGTTCGATCCCGTCGAGCGTGGCCTCGATCAGTTCACGGGCCGTCAGCACCCCTTGGTCCAGCAGCTGCCGCTGCTCCCACACACCCGCGGATACGACCTCGCGAAGATCCATCTCTACCGCTCCTCCCGACCCACCTGCCGTGTTGTTCGCGCGAGCTGCGAGCAGTCGCCGAGCTGGCGTGACCTGTGGAATCAGTCATTATCCGAGCACCAGGACAGTGGTTAGTCAACTGACCGTTCCGCAAACGATACGGGCCGCGCGTGCGCTGGGTTCACTATCGCAGGTAACGATATTTCCGACGCTACAGCCAAGGCACCCCGGCCCGCAGCAACACATTGGCATACGGCCGGGCTTCGCCGGTGCGCACCACGAACCGGCAGGCCCCGATGCGCTGTTTGAAGTCGTCGTGGTCGATCAACTCCGCGTGCAGGCGGCGGCTGAGCAGGGCCGCGGCCTCCGGATTATGCTCCGCGACGGCGCGGCTGCCCCAGGCCGCTTCGACGGTGACCTCGTCGAGGATCAGGTCGAGGATCGGCTCGAACCGGGGGAATCCGTAGCTGATGCCCAGGTCGATGACCGGCACGCCGACGGGTGTCGGCAGACCGGAGTCGCTGACGGCGAAGAGGTCGGTATGGCGCAGCGCCGTGAGCGCCGCGAGTAATTCGGCGTGAATGAGTCCGCTGGTGCGCACAGTGTGATTCCTTCTCGAAGCGGGGTCAGACGAGTGGCCGGGCGGCGGGGATGGCCGCGAGCGCGGAGACGATCTGGTCCCCGGTGGGGTAGGAGGCGTGGGTTCCCGGTGTCTGGACGGCGAGCGCACCGGCCGCGGTGGCGTAGGCCACGGCGCCGCCGAGTGGCATACCGTCGGCGAGTGCGGCGGCCAGCGCACCGACGAAAGCGTCGCCCGCGCCGGTGGAATCGACCGAATTCACTTGTGGCGCAGCCTGATACCCACCGGAAACGGGCGCTGGCACATCGCAGCGGTGCGCCCAGACCGACCCGGCGGCGCCCAAGGTGGCCACGACGGATTCCACCCCCCGCAGGCACAGCGAACGGGCCAGGTGGAATGCCTGCTCGGGTGTCCGCGCGGTGGTTCCGGTCAATGCCGACAGCTCGGATTCGTTGACGATCAGTGGGTGGCAGCGGCGCAGCAGCTCATCCGGCAGCGCCGTCGCCGGAGCCGCATTGAGGACGAACCGGCGCGCCCGCCGTGCGGCCCATTCGACCACGTTCGGCGGTACTTCCAACTGTGCGACAACGACTTCCGCCGAGCGCAGCAAGCCGGCCTCGGTCATGGTGTCGAGTTCGGGTTCGGGCTCCCAGCGGAAGTTGGCGCCGGGATCGACCACGATCTGGTTCTCACCGTCGGCGACGGTGATGTAGGCCGTGCCGGTCCGGGCGTCCGGCACCTCGCGCAGCGCGGTGAGCTCGACGCCATACTCGCGCAACGATTTCCGCAGTCCGGGATCGGCGTCCCGGCCGATTCTGCCGATGAATTCGACCCGGCTGCCAGCCCGTGCCGCCGCGACGGCTTGATTGGAACCCTTGCCGCCCAGATTGGTTCGCGAGCGCAGTGCCAGCACCGTTTCGCCGGGCCGCGGCAGCTGTTCCACTTCACAGACGATGTCCTGGTTGACCGAGCCGAGGACGACAACAGTCACGACTGCACCCCGCTGGCGTTCGGCTCCGTCGTGACCGGAGGTGCTGCGTCGATGGTTCGCCCGCTTACGTCGGCTCCGGTCGCGCCGACCTCCAGATTGCCAGGTGCCGCACCGGTGATGAGTGCGACCAGCCGGTCGCCGTTTACCTCGTCGATCCGATGTGCCGCAACGGATCTGCCGCGCCGCAACACCACCACATTGTCACAGACCCGCATGACCTGTGCCAGATCGTGGCTGATGATCAAGACGGTGATCCCGCGCTCGCGCAGGCCGCGGACCAACTTCTCGACCGCGGCGGTCTCCCGCACACCCAGCGCGGCGGTGGGCTCGTCCATGATCACCATGGATTTGCCCCAGGCCACCGCGCGGGCGATGGCGATGCTCTGGCGTTGACCGCCGCTCATCCTGCGCACGGTGGTGCGCACCGAGGGCACATCGACATCCAGATCGCGCAGGATCTCACCGCTACGGGCGATCATCGCCCTGCGGTTGACGATGCCGAGCGGATATACCAACTCGCGATTGAGAAACAGGTTCTGCCACACGGCCAGATCGTCGATGAGGGCCAGATCCTGATATACGGTCTCGATGCCCAATTTGCGGGCGTCCTCCGGCGAACGCAGGCGCACCGGTTCGCCCTTGAACAGGATCTGCCCGGTATCCGGTGTCTGCACGCCGGTGAGACAGCGCACCAATGTCGACTTGCCCGCACCGTTGTCGCCGACCAGCGCGGTGACCTCACCCTCGGGAATCGTCAGCGAGATCCGAGCCAGCGCGCGCACCGAGTCGAACGACTTGGTGAGCTCGCGCGCCTCCAGCAATGGAATCGTCATATCCTCGGCCTACTTTCGGAAGCGGGCGATGCCGGCGGCCAGCAGCAGCACCGCGCCGACGGCGACCGGCTGGTAGTACTGCGAGATGCCGAGAATGGTGAACCCGTTGATCAGCGAGGTGAACAGCACCGCACCACAGACGGTGCCGAGCACCGACGCCTTGCCGCCGGACAGCGACGAACCGCCGAGCACCACCGCGGCGATCGAGCTCAGCAGGTAGGTGGTCTGCAACGACGGATCCGCGCCGCCATTACGGGCGACCAGCATGACACCGGCTATGCCGCACAGCAATCCGGACATGGCGTAGGCGAACAGCCGGATCCGGTTCACCGAGATACCGGTGTCGCGGGCGGCCTCCAGTCGGCCGCCGGTGGCGAGCAGATGGGTGCCGATCCGGGTGCGGAAGATGATGCCCGCCGCCACCAGCGCCGCCACCAATGCCAGCAGCCAGAACCAGCGCACCGGTCCGATGCCGTCGAGTGCGAGCTGTTGCAGGAAGCGGGAACTCACCGCCTGGGTATTGCCGTGTGTCAGCAGCAGTGTGATGCCGTTGAGTACGCTCAGCATGCCGAGCGTGACAACGAAATCGGTCATATGCAGCCGGCCGACCAGCACACCGTTGACGACGCCGACCGCCAGCCCGCTCAGGATCGCCGCCCCGATGGCAACCGCCATCGGGTAGCCGTGGCTGGCCAGATAGCCGAGAACGGCTGCCGCCCAAGGCAAGTTGGCACCGACCGACAAATCGATACCGCCGACGGTGATCGCGAACTGCTGGCCGAGGGCGAGCACGGTGAGGATCGTGGAGGCGACCAGTAGATCGCCGATATTGTCGGCCGTGAGGAAGTTCGGGGTAGCGATGAAGAACGCCACCCACAAAACGACCAGCGCGAGCGGTGCCGCGAATTCGGCGACCTTGGCGAGGATCTCCGTGCGCCCCTCACGCGCACGGAGTTCCTCGGTTGCCACTTCGGTCACTTGTTCAACAGCCCTTCCACCGGGTTGTCGAAGGCGACGATCGGACGCGGGAACGCCGCGATCTGCTGGTCGACATTGTCTTTGCCGATAAAGGCAATGGGGGAGACCACGCGCTCGGGCAGCTTCTTGTCCTGGTGGCGGGCCAGGCAGCTCTGCACCGCGAGTTGTCCTTCGGCATACGGGTATTGGGTCACCGTGCCGGTCAGGGTGCCCGCCTTGACGGCGTCGAGGGCGGCCTGGATGCCGTCGACGGAGATCACCTTGATCTGGCCGGTCCGGCCGGCGTTCTTGATGGCCTGTGCGGCGCCGAGGCCCATGGTGTCATTGGCGGCGAAGATGCCGGTGATATCCGGATGCGCCTTCAGGATCGCCTCGGTGACCTGTAGGCCCTTGTCCTGCTCGTAGTCGGCGGGCGCCTTCTGGACGATTTCCAGTTTGCCCGCGATGGCATCGGTGAAGCCTTGGTCGCGGTTGATGCCGTTCTGCTCGCCAGCGATGCCCTGCAGGATGGCCACCTTGCCGGTGCCGCCCAATGCCTCGAGCATCTTCTGCCCGGCGATCCGGCCCGCATCGAGATTGTCCGAACCGATGAAGCTCGCATACGACACCCCGGCCTGCGCGGAGGCCTTTGCATCGATCTGGGTGTCGAGGTTGAGGATCGGAATGTTCTTGCGCGCCACCGGCGTCAGCGGAGTGATCACATTCGTGGCATTGACCGGCACCACGCCGAAGCAGTCGTAGCCCTGCGCGGCCAGGGTGGAGATCTGGGCGTTCTCGCCGTCGGCGTCCGTCTCGGACTGCCCGGCCTGCACCGTAACCTTGACCCCGAGCTTCTGCCCCTCCGCGAGGGCGCCGTCGCGCAATGCCGCCCAGTAGGGATTGGTGAAGTTCCGGGTGACGATCGCGATCTTGAAATCGCCGTCGCTCCCGTCCTGTCCACCGCGGCCGCAGGCAGCGGCGGCGAGCACGCCGATGAGGACAAGCGGCGCCATTGCACGCCTGAAACGAGCATTCATCGTGAGTTCGACCTATCTCTAATATCAACTCGTGTTGATCAACGCGAGTTGATGAGTAGTGTGTGACCGGAGTCACCGGCTGTCAAGTACTGGTGTGGAGTGCTTGGATGGACGCTCGGAGCAAGGAGAGATTTCGGATGGCAGTCACACGAGCCGACGTGGCGCGGCTGGCCGGCACGTCGCCGGCGCTGGTGAGCTATGTGCTCAATGGCGGGCCGCGGCAGGTCGCGCCCGCGACCAAGGCGCGGATCGAGGCCGCTATCGCCGAACTCGGTTACCGGCCCAATATGTCGGCGCGCAGTCTGCGTATGAACCGTGGACATGCGCTGGGGCTGGTGATTCCGGATGGCGCGAATCCGTTCTTCGCCGAGCTGTCCGCGGTTATCGAGGCAGCCGCTTTCACGCGGGGGTATCCGCTGTTCGTCGGTAATGCCGCCGGTGACGAGGAACGTGAACGCGCCTATGTGCGCAGCTTCATTGATCGCAGAGTTGAAGGGTTGCTTGCGATTTCGTCGTCCTGGGAGACCGGCATCGCCGATGCGTGCGAGGAGGCGGGCATGGTGCTGGTGGCGGTGGACCGTGTCATCGATCCGGCGCGTTGTGCACATGTCATGTGCGATTCGGTTGCGGGCGCGGAGCAGGCCGTCGCCCATCTCATCGAACACGGGCACCGCGAAATCGCCTGCCTCAGCGGCCCGCACGTGTCCACCGCCGAGGACCGCGTGCAGGGCTACCGCAATGCGTTGGCGGCCGCCGGACTTGCCGAAGGACACATCGTGCGAACGGACTTCGGCGGCGCCGCGGGCTACCGCGCACTCGCCGATCTCATGGCCGACTCTTCCCGCCCCACAGCGGTTTTCGTGACCAGCGACCTGCAGGCGATGGGTATGCTGCGCGCCGCCTACGATGCTGGGCTGCGAGTACCCGACGATCTCGCGGTGGTCGCCTTCGACGGCATCGAATACTCCCGCTACACCCGCCCCGGGCTGACCACCATGGTCCAGCCCACCCGCCGCATGGGCCAAACCGCGGTCGATCTGCTGCTACAACAACTCGACGACCACACGCCCCGTCCCGGAGTGGTGAATCTCGAAGCGGTACTGCACACCAGAGGTTCGTGCGGCTGTCCCGACGAATTCTGAAGGCTGGATGCATTGCGACGTGAGGGGCCATGCAGCAGCCCGTTGGCCGGCATACTCCTGATGTATATTCCGGTGCCCTCCAGGGCGTTAGGCTGACCTCGCTCGGCCGTTCCTTATCGTAAAACCCCAGTTCAACTACTTGGAAAGAGGGGAGATGCACTTCATGACCGAAACGGTCACCACAAAGGCTCACGGCTCAGATACTCGGCGGCACACAGTCACCGGCGATGTTCACCTCGTGCTGCGGCGCGGCAATGAAGTGCTCTTCGGTCGGCGGCAGAACACCGGATTCGAGGATGGCGCCTGGCATCTGCCATCGGGTCATCTCGAAGCCGACGAATCGGTGGTCGCTGCACTCATTCGTGAGGCGGAGGAAGAAATCGGGATAAGTATCAAACACGAGGATGTCGAGTTTGCTCACATCATGCACAACTCGTCATCCGGTGGCCGGATGGCGTTCTTCTTCACTGTGATTAGCTGGCGGGGGGAGCCGCAAAATCGTGAGCCGGAGAAATGCGCTGAGCTGCAATGGTTTTCGGCGAATGAAGTGCCTGAGCGTATGATCGACTACTGCCGCGCGGCGATGGGCCACATCGCGAACGGGCATCCGTTCTCTACTTACGGCTGGTAATCATGAACAATCCGTCCGGGGCCTTGCTCGGCGCTGGCGGAACTCGGGACCGCACCTGAATTCCGCGTGCAGACAACGGGGCGGTAATCAGAGGGATCGAACGGTCCGTCGCGGCTGACTGACCCGTGACAGCGGAAGTGCTCGCCTCGATGGAGCGCCACCCCGCCTTATCGGCTCAGAACACCTTCCACTCGTTCAGCCACCCCGTCCGTCAATTCCGCGAACCGTGTCCGGCTCATCCGTTTCAGTTTCGTCTCGGTCTTGGATTCGTCCTCAGCGCCGTACTGCCACCACGCTTTATTCGTATGGCGGTCCATGACGAGGAGCTTCTTCTTGACCGCCGGGTCGCGCACCACCAGCGATACCGTGTACGGCTCGGCTGCCACGGCACGCACCATCGAGAAAGCGTGTGGGTGTATGCAAATGTGGACCATGCACACTATATGGCAGATACGCATTATGGGTCGGTCACACCTGATGTGTATGACGCATATTGCGTGGATATCTGGTGCTACGGAATCCAGGCACAGATTGGCGCGGATCGGCAGAAGGACCCGAAATGAACAAAACCATGGACAAGATCGAGTTCGAGGCCATGCTGTTCGGGCGGTACAGCCTCGCATCCCCGCAGATCGGCGGGCGTCGACTCGATCGCAGTGTGTATATGTTGCTCAATCGGCTGCGGATGGCAGGTCCGATGACGATCGGGCAGCTGAGTCAGGCGGTGGGGCAGGATGTGTCGACGCTGAACCGGCGGACCGCGGCCATGGTGCGCGACGGCGTGGTGGAACGCATCCCGGATCCGGATGGCGGCATGGCCCGCAAATTCCGCATTACCGCCGAAGGCGAACGGCAACTCGATCGCGAACGCGGCGAATCGATCGAAACCTTGGCGGTGATCCTGGCGGACTGGTCACCGCAGGACGCGGCCGCCTTCGCCGACTACCTGCAGCGATTCAATGTCGATATCGAGCGTTATCTCGGCCGTCCCTGGCCGCGCCCGTAGTTCGAACCTGGATCGCGGCAATCCACCCTTCGGCAGGCATGGGTGCTATTGGACCGTGGCCTGCGCGCGTGATGTGCGTGGTATGGGTGTGCGGTAGCTCGCCGCGTGCTGTGGGATCGGCGAGTACGGTCTTCAGCATGAGCAAGGCGATAGTTGAGCTGTCTCATCCGATCTCGGCCGGCATGCTCACCTATCCCGGGCTGCCCGGACCGCGAGTCACCACACATATTGCGCGTGACCGGTCGGCGCTGGTCGATATGACCTACGAGATCGCGCGCGTGGATACCGTCGGCAATACGGGGACATTCATCGACGCGCCCCTGCACTTCCATGCCGATGGCGCCGATATCGCCGAGCTGCCGTTGGAACGGCTGCTCAATGTGCCGATCATCATGATCCGCGCGGAGGGAATCCGCGCCGTGGGACCGGATGTGCTCGGCGACCCGGCGCGGCTATGGGGCAAGGCGGTGCTCGTGCACACCGGCTGGTCGGCGCGGTGGGGTTCGTCCGCGTATCGGGACCCCGGGCATCCGTACTTGGTCGGTGAGGTCGCGGACGCGCTGGTCGCCGCCAATGTGGCGCTGGTCGGCATCGACTCGCTCGATATCGATGACACGTCCTTGCCGACGCGGCCGTGCCATCACACACTGCTGGGTGCGGGAATCCCGATCATCGAGCAGATGACGAATCTGGACGCGGTTCCCGACACCGGCGCCAGGCTGGTGGCACTGCCGGCGCCGGTGCGCGGGATGGGCTCATTTCCGCTACGCGCTGTTGCCTGGACCGATCACTCGGTATTGCGGTGAACTCGGCGGCTGGTTTCGCCGAGACCGCAAGCGCCGCTGTCGGTTTCGATCTCGTGGATAAGGGCTCGCGCTGCGGCCGGGCCGGCCTCGAACAGTCGCGCACAATCGGGGACAACCACCTCGACCGTCCGCGAGCTGTCCGAGACCGTCTCGGTATCGACCGATGCCGCGGGGGAATCGGTCGATCGCCTACTGCGCCAGTGAGACGTTCCCGCCGCGCTCCAACTTGGAATGCATCCGCGAGTATCCGAAGTACACGGCGAGGCCGATCACCAGCCATACCGCGAAGCGCAGCCAGGTCTCCCATGGCAGCGACCAGATCAGGTAGATCGAGAAGCCGATGCCCACCAGCGGCACCACCGGCATGAGCGGCAACTTGAATGCGCGTGGCTCATCGGGGCGGGTCCGGCGCAGCACCATTACCGCGACGGAGACCACGATGAAGGCCATCAGGATGCCGATATTCGTCAGCTCCGCGACCACGGTGATATCCAGCAGACCCGCCATGGTGGCGGATCCGATGCCGACGATCCAGGTGACCCGGGTCGGCACCTTGCGGACCGGATGGGTCTTGGCGAACCACTCCGGCAGCAGTCCGTCGCGGCTCATCGCGAACCACACGCGAGTCACGCCGAGCATGAAGGTGAGCACGACGGTGACAATGCCGACGATGGCGCCGATCGCGATGATATTCGCGACGCCCGGCATGCCGACCGATTCGAAGGCGGTGGAGAAACCGCTGGTCGGGCTGATCTCGGTGTATTTCTGCATACCGGTCAGCACCAGCGTGGCCAGCACATACAGCACCATGGCGATGACCAGCGAGTAGATGATGGCCTTGGGTAGATGCTTCTTGCCGTCGATGGATTCCTCGGCGGCGGTGCTCATCGCGTCATAGCCGAAGACGGCGAAGAAGACTGTCGCCGCACCGGTCCACACCGCGCCGACACCGAACGGGAAGTACGGGGTGTAGTTGGAGCTGTCGATATGGAAGACACCGAGCACGATGATCAGCACCACCAATGCGACCTTGATGCCGACAGCGACCGTCTCGAAGCGGCCGACGCTCTTGATGCCGCGCGAGAGCAACCACGCGGTGCCCAAACAGAACAGCACCGCGAACACGTCGATCACGCGACCGTCTCCGGTGCCGTGCGCGCCCATCATCCAATCCGGCAGCGTGATATCGACTTGGCCAAGTAGGAATTTGAAGTATCCGGAGACACCGATCGCGACCACCGCCGCCACCGCGATGTACTCGAGCAACAGATCCCAGCCGATGAACCAGCCCGCGATCTCGCCCAGCGAGACATAGCCGTAGGTGTACGCGGATCCGGCCTTCGGAACCATCCCGGCGAATTCCGCGTAGCACAGCGCCGCGCAGGCGCTGGCGACACCGGCGATCAGGAACGAGATGAGCACCGATGGGCCCGTGACGGAATGCGCGACCGAACCGGCCAGGGCGAAAATGCCCGCACCGATAATGCCGCCGACGCCGATCGCCGTGAGCTGCCACAGTCCGAGTGACCGCTTCAGTTGCTCGTCTGCGGGCCCGGTCTCCTCCTCGATCTGCTCGAGGGGTTTGCGGCGCAACATCTGGCTGCGCAACTCCGCGAGGGACATGGGTCTTCCTTTCGTCCCCTGCGTTACCCGGCAGTGCAGCAACGCAGATCACATTCAGGGCAGCACTCAGCTAATCGGACCACAAACGCGCTGTGATCGGCCAGTTGTATAAATAAACTTCAGCGGCCTTGTCCGACTGCACAGACAAGGCCGCCGAGCCGGGGATCAGCGCTGGCTGCCCGGTCGCAGCGAGCGCAGGAAGAACGCGACATTGGCCGGGCGTTCGGCGAGTCGGCGCATGAAGTAGCCGTACCACTGGTCGCCATAGGGCACATAGACCCGAACGTGGCGGTCTTCGTGGACGAGTCGACGCTGTTCGGCGTCGCGGATGCCGTAGAGCATCTGGAATTCGAAATCGTCGCGGGTGCGCCGGGCTGCTCGGGCGAATTCCCCAGCGGCCTCGATGAGTGCCGGATCGTGGGTGGCGACCATCGGATAGCCGGCACCGCTCATCAGCACCCGCAGACAGTCCAGATAGGACTCGCCGACCTCGGCCCGGCTCTGATACGCCACCGACGCGGGTTCGCGATACGCGCCCTTGCACAGGCGAATTCGCGAGCCCGGTCCGGAAAAGTCCCGGCAGTCGGCCTCGGTGCGCCGCAGATAGGCCTGTAGGACGGTACCGAGCGATGGGAAGTCGGCGCGCAAGTCCCGCACGATCGACAACGTGGAATCGGTGGTGGTGTGATCCTCGGCGTCGATGGTGACCAGCACACCCGCATCCGCTGCGGCGGTGCAGATTTGGTGCGCGTGCTCGCGAGCGATCGCATGGCCGTCCGCGGGCAGGGATTGGCCGAGTGCCGAGAGTTTGAGCGAAACCTCCAGCGGCCCAACGGTTGCGGTCTGGCGCAACACCGTGAGCAACGACAGCAATGACAGATAGTGCGTCACCGTATTGCGCGCCTGCTCGATATCGGTGGTGTCCTCACCGAGGTAGTCGACGGTGACATACCGACCCGAACTCAGCAGATTCGCCACGGCCGCAACCGCATTCGGCTCGGACTCACCGGCGACGAATCGGTCCACCAGCTTCTTGGTGGCCGACATGCGGGTGACGGTGCGCTCCATGCGCGGTGAGCGCGAGGCGGCCAGCATGGCGGGACGAAGCAGACCGGACATGGTCATCAGATCTCCTCGGGCGCCTGGTGCGGATAGGTGTGCTCGGTCGGCGGGACGAAGGTCTCCTTGATGGTGCGGGCGGAGGTCCAGCGCAACAGATTCTGTGGTGAGCCGGCCTTGTCATTGGTGCCCGACGCGCGGGATCCGCCGAAGGGCTGCTGACCGACGACCGCACCGGTGGGTTTGTCGTTGATATAGAAGTTGCCCGCGGCGAAGCGCAGGCCTTCGGTCGCCTGGGCCACGGCAATGCGGTCGTCGGCGATGATCGCACCGGTCAGGCCGTAGGCCGAACCGCCGTCGACCAGTTCGAGGGCCGCCTCGAAGGATCCGGCCACCGAATCGTCGTAGACGTGGACCGCGAGAATCGGGCCGAAGTATTCGGTGCTGAACGCCTCGTCGGTGGGGTCGTCGCCGAGCAGGATGGTCGGGTCCACGAAATATCCGACGGTGTCGTCGGCACGTCCGCCGACCGCGATGGTCAGTCCCGGGGTGGCCTTGGCGCGGGCGATGGCATCGGCATTGCGATCGAAGGCGCGCTGATCGATGACCGCGCCACCGAAATGCGTGAAGTCGGTGACATCGCCGTAGCTCAGCGCGCCGACCTTATCGATGAGGTCACGACCCATCTTGGCCCACACCGACTTCGGGATGAAGGCACGCGAGGCGGCCGAGCACTTCTGCCCCTGATAGTCGAAGGCGCCGCGGATCAGCGCGGTAGTCAGCACGTCCGGATCCGCGGAGCTGTGCGCAAGCACGAAATCCTTGCCGCCGGTCTCGCCGACCAGGCGCGGATAGGTGTTGTAGTCCGCGATATTCATCGCGACCGAACGCCATAAATGCTGGAAGGTCGCGGTCGAACCGGTGAAGTGGATGCCGGCCAGCCGCCGATCGGTCAGCGCGACATCGGAGATCTTCGGGCCCGCGCCGTGCACCATATTGATGACACCGGGCGGCAGTCCGGCGGCCTCCAGCAGTTTCATCGTCCAATACGCGGCCACCGCCTGGGTCGGCGACGGCTTCCACAGGACGGTATTGCCCATCAGGGCGGGCGCGGTCGGCAGATTGGCCGCGATCGCGGTGAAGTTGAACGGGGTGATCGCATAGACGAAGCCCTCGAGCGGGCGGTACTCGACCTTGTTCCAGACACCCGGGGTCGAGATCGGCTGGTCGGCCAGGATCTGCCGGGCGAAATGCACATTGAAGCGCCAGAAATCGACCAGTTCGCACGGTGCATCGATCTCGGCCTGATACGCGGTCTTGGACTGCCCCAACATGGTCGCGGCGGCAATGGTTTCACGCCATGGACCGGACAGCAGATCCGCGGCCCGCAGGAAGATCGCCGCGCGATCCTCGAAGGACAGCGCCCGCCAGCCGGGTGCGGCGGTGGAGGCGGCGGCGATCGCGTCCTCGACATCGCCGGCCTCGGCGGTGGTGAGGGTGCCGAGTACGGCGGCATGATTGTGCGGCTGCACGACGTCGATGCTCTTACCCGAGGTGCGCCGGTGGGCACCGCCGATGACATGGTGGACCTCGGTCGGCGTAGCGGCCAGTTCGGTCAGTTTCGCCCGCAGGCGCGCGCGTTCGGCGCTGCCCGGTGCGAAGGTGCCGACCGGCTCGTTGGCCGGGCGTGGCGTGGACACGATGGCGTCCATACGTCCTCCTTACTGGTATATGACGGTGAGCCGAAGTCAACACCGCAAAACAGCCCGCAGAATCGGACAGGCGGACAAAGATGGGATGACCGGATTGGCGAGTCGTATGAAAGTGGGCAGTGGTCGTGGCTAGCGAGCGTGAGTTGGTGGCCGTTGACCTGGACCTATTCGGATTGGCGCAGATGGTCGCCCAGAACGCGGGCGGAATGGTGTCCATCGAGGACCCGCAATCGCATGTGCTCGCGTATTCGGCGTCCGATCAGGCAGCCGACCAGCTGCGGGTGCTGTCGATCCTCGGCCGGGAGGGGCCGCGCGACTATCTGCGAGTGCTGCGCGAGTGGGGCGTCTTCGATCGGCTGCGTGGCACCGACGACGTCATCGACATACCGGCCCACGAAGAGCTGGATATCAAGCGTCGCCTGGTGGTGAGCATTCGGGACCATGCCGAGGGAAGTCCGCCGCGGATGCTCGGCACGATCTGGCTGCAGCAGGGCGACCGGCCGTTCAAACCGGAAGCCGCGGAGATCCTGCGCGGTGCGTCGGCCATCGCCGCCCGGCTGATCTCGCGCAGTCTGGACGCGCCGTCCACCGAGGCGCTCCTGATTCAACGGCTGTTCGGAACCGGTGGCGGCACCGCCGATGTGCCCGCGGTGGCGAGCGCGTTGAATCTGCCGCTGACCGGTCCGGCCGCGGTGATCGGTTTCGCGGTCGCTCCCGGTGCGAAGTCGCGTGCCGCCCTGGGCAATATGCTTCGCTTGCGCGCCAGTTCATTTCGCAGTGATTCGGTGACCACCATCCTCGGCGACCGGGTGTATGTGCTGCTGCCGCAGTACCGATCCGCACATGCGGTGACCGCGTGGACCCATCAGCTGGTCGAACAACTCGAAGCCGAACTCGCACTGCGTGCCGCCATCGCCTGTCCCATTCCGGATCTGGCCCATGTCGCGGGCGCGCGCGCCGAGGTCGACCGGGTTCTCGACAGTACAGCCGCAACCTATCCGCGCGGCCGAGTGACCACGCTGGCCGAATCGCGTACCGCGGTACTGCTCGGTGAAATCCTCGATCTCGTTGGTACACGGCCGCAATTGCATGATCCGCGCCTGCGCAAGCTGCTGGACTACGACCGCAAGCACTCCGCGAATCTGTGCGAGAGCGTGCAGACCTATCTGCGTGAACACGGCGATGTGCGCAATGCCGCGACGGCGCTGCAGGTGCATCCGAATACCCTTCGCTACCGGATCCGGCGGGTCGAGGACATTCTCGGGATGGACCTCACCGATCCCGCCGATCGCCTGCTGCTCGAACTCCAACTCGCGCTGCATCGCCGATCGTCCGAATAGGCGAACACGCGAGCGATGATTGTTCCGGCTCCCGTCCGTCTGATCTGGTGACGTGGCATCAACCACCTACCAAGGAGATACTGATGCGGAAAATCACCGCGGGACTGTTCATCGCACTCGACGGCGTCGTCGAGAATCCTCAGGATTGGCACTTCCCGTACTTCAACGAGGAGATGGGCACTGCCGTGGACCGTCAGCTCGGCGCGGCCGATACGCTGCTGCTGGGCCGCAAGACCTACGAGAGTTTCGCCGGGGCCTGGCCGGAACGCGAGCTCGCGGGCGATGTAGACGCCGAGATGGCCAAGAAGCTCGGCGTCGCGCGCAAGATCGTGGTCTCGCATCAGGATCTCACCTTCACCTGGCGCAATTCCGAAGTGCTGAAGGGTGATCTGGTGGACGCCGTCACGGCGCTGAAGAACGAGCCCGGCGAGGCGCCCATCGGCATGAGCGGATCGGTATCCGTTGTCCGCCAGTTGCTCGAGGTGGGGCTCCTGGACGAACTGCACCTGCTTGTGCACCCGATCGCGGTGCGCAAGGGCCTGCGACTGTTCGAGGAAACCGACTCCGCGCTTGCGCTGCAATTACTTTCGTCCGATACCTTCAAAACCGGTGTCGTGCATCTGGTCTACGCCAAGGCGGCGGCCGAAGGCACCGAAGGGTACGACTACGCGAAACAGTTCCTGCCCCAAGAGGATTGATGCCTTGGGTGGCACACGTTTCCGTGACCATGTGCCACCTGGCGATCATTCTGCGTCGAGTACCTTGCGCGCACGGTCGTAATTCTCACGCCGCTCCAGAGGCGTTTGCGGCTATTCGCCGGGAACTGTTGGCACTCTTGGGTTAAGCGTTGGCCGGGGCCTCGGGTTCGTCGGCGGGCGAAGCATCCTCGACGGTGCGCTTGGGGCCGGTGAACCAGCTCTTGGCCGAGACCAGCCACCAGATGCCGATCGCGCCCACCACGCCGATCAGGGTGATCGGTGCGTAATTGACCGTGTTCCAGGTGAATTCGTTGTTCCACGGATAGCCGCGGTCATCGGTCGGCAGGATGAACAGCAGGCTGATCAACACGATCCAGATCAACGCGATAATGCCCACCGGACGATACCAGGAGCCGAGTTGCCATGGGCCGGTGTCGAATCGGCTGCCGTGCAACTGGCGCAACAGGATCGGGATGCCATAGGCGATGTAGAGGCCGATGGTGGCGACGGATGTGGCGGCCGCATAGGCGGTCGGCGCGTTCTCCGCAGGCACCAGCATCGACGGGATCAGCAGGACGAACGAGAAGAACGAGATGAACAGCACCGCGTGCACCGGCACCTTGCGGGCCGAAAGTCGGGACCAGTAGGCCGATCCCGGCACCGCACCGTCACGGGCGAAGGCGAACAGCATGCGCGAGGCCGAGGTGACCGAGGCGTAGCCGCAGAACAGCTGCGCGATCGCGGCGATGACCAGCAGCAGACCGGACCAGAACGAATTCAGCGAATTCTGCAGGATGTAGATCACCGGATAGCCACTGTTCTTGTTCGGATCCAGCGCATCGTCGAGATTCGGAATGGCGAAGGTCACCGCCATGATGAGCAGATATCCGGCAACGGCCGAGACGATGATGGTATTGATGATGCCCTTGGCCGCCGTGCGCGCGGCATCGTGGGTCTCCTCCGACATATGCGCCGACGCGTCATAGCCGGTGAACGTGTACTGCGCGTGCAGCAATCCGAGCAGGAAGCTGAATGCCACCCCGCCGAAGCCCACCGCGCTGTTGTCGACGGTTTCGGTGAAGACGAAGCCGACGCTCTGGTGGTGGCTCGCGCCGAAACCGAGTACGACGACGAAGATCGCCACCCCGCCGACATGCCACCAGGCCGAGATATTGTTGATGACCGCGGACAGATGCGGGCCGATCGCATTGAGGACGGCGTGCAGGACCAGGATCACGGTGAAGACCAAAAAGATTGCGGTGCGGTCGGTTCCGATATCGATGCCGATCACATTGAGCACCGCGGTGGTGAAGATGGCCGCACCGTAGTCGATGGCGGCGGTCACCGCGATCTGCCCGATCAGGTTGAACCACCCGGTGAACCAGCCCCAGACCGGCCCGCCCAATTCGGACGCCCACCAGTACAGTCCGCCGGAAGTCGGGTAGGCCGAGGCCAATTCGGCCATGGCCAGGCCGACGAACAACACCATGACCGAGACCAGCGGCCAGCCCCACGCCATGGTGATCGGGCCGCCGTTGGCCAGACCGATGCCGTAACTGGCCAATCCGCCGGTCAGGATGGAGACGATGGTGAAGCTGATGGCGAAGTTGGAGAATCCGGACCAGGATCTGGCCAATTCCTGTTTGTAGCCGAGTTCGGCGAGGCGCCGTTCGTCGTCGGATGGTGTGGTCGCTTCGGTCATGATCGCTCCCGGGTGAAAACGCCGCCCTCATACTGCGTTTGCCAGAAGCTCAGTGTGAAGTGAGCGCTGGTCAATCGCAGCGAAATATGGAAACCGGGCCGTAATCTCTCGGCAATTGCGCATTCCGGGCGCGAACCGCGAAATCCGTGGTAGGTAGGACGGATGCGACCGATGCGCTCCTCCTACGACGTGGTGGTGGTCGGTGGTGGTCACAATGGGCTGGTGGCCGCCGCATACCTGGCGCGAGCCGGACGTTCGGTGCTCGTGTTGGAGCGGCAGGACCATACCGGTGGGGCCGCTGTTTCGGCGCGGGTTTTTCCGGGCGTCGATGCGCGATTGTCGCGGTATTCGTATCTGGTGAGTCTGCTGCCGCGGCAGATCGTCGACGAGCTCGGGTTGCGGTTCGCGACGCGGCGTCGGCGGATCTCGTCGTATACGCCGGTCGGGGACGGCGGACTGCTGGTCGATACCGGTTCCGAGGCCCGGACCAGGGAGAGCTTCGTGCGGCTCACCGGATCGGATCGGGACTTCCGGGCCTGGCAAGAGTTCTACGGCGCGACCGGGCGGCTCGCACAGCGGGTGTTTCCAACGCTGACACAACCATTGCCGACGCGGTCCGCGCTCGAGCGGGTTGTCGATGATCGAGCCATGTGGGCGGCGCTGTTCGAGCGTCCGCTGGGGGAGACGATCGAGTCGACCTTTGCCGACGACACCGTGCGCGGAGTCGTGCTCACCGATGCACTCATCGGGACCTTCACCCATGCGCACGATCCGGAACTGCGGCAGAACCGGTGTTTTCTCTACCACGTGATCGGTGGCGGCACCGGCGACTGGGATGTGCCGATCGGCGGTATGGGCGCGCTCACCGACGCACTCGCCGCCGCGGCCCGCGCCGCCGGTGCGGAGCTGATCACCGATTGTGCGGTAACCGAGGTCGAATCCGACAATGTCACAGCGCAAGTGCGCTATCGGGATGGTGTGGTCGGCGCGCGACATGTGCTCGTCAATGCGGCGCCGTACGAGCTCAGCAAGTTGCTCGGCATACCGGGGGAGCCGAAACCCGAAGGCTCCCAACTGAAAGTGAATATGGTGCTGCGGCGGTTACCCCGGCTGCGCGACGCTGCGACAGATCCGCATGAGGCATTCGCCGGGACATTTCATATCGCCGAATCGTATTCGCAGTTGGAGCAGGCCTACCGCGAGGCATCGCGCGGACGGATACCATCGGCGCCACCATCGGAGATCTACTGCCATACCCTGACCGATCCCTCGATCCTCGCACCAGAGTCCGACTTGCACACCCTTACATTGTTCGGATTACACACTCCGGCAAGACTTTTCGAGTCAGATCCGGAAGGGGCGAAGACGGCGGCCGTGAAAGCCGCACTCGCCCAACTGGATGCGGTACTCGCCGAACCACTGGTCGATTGCCTCGCCGTCGACGCGAACGGTGCCCCCTGTATCGAAGCCAAGTCGCCGGTGGATCTGGAACGTGAGGTGGCTCTTCCCGGCGGTCATATCTTCCACCGAGACCTGGCCTTTCCATATCGTCGCGACGACGCCGATACGCCCGCGGCTCGCTGGGGCGTGGCCACGGACGTGCCGAATGTCTTCCTGTGCGGTGCGGGTGCGATTCGGGGCGGCGGAGTCAGTGGCATCCCCGGGCACAATGCCGCCATGGCTGTCCTCGAAGTATGACCGAAGTTCCCGAACGCTCACTCAGGCTGGACCGGGCTTCTACTACAGATTGTCGTTGATGCTTCGTGGATCAACTACGCTGTGGGGCATGACAGTCGTCTACAACCTGGTGGTCGTCACCCACCTGCTCGGTCTGGCCGCGGTGATCGGCGGTTACGCGGCCGGTCGGCCGAAGGTGTCGGAAGTGATGCTCTGGGGTGCACGTACGCAGATCGTCACCGGATTGATCCTGGTCGGCATGGCCGACGGCATCGGCTCGCTGGACAAGAATCTCGATATGGCCAAGATCGTGGTCAAACTGGTGATCGCGGTGGCAGTCGCCGGTCTGGCCGAGGTTGCGCACGCCGATGCCAAGCGCGGCAAGACGATTGCGTGGATGGCCGATGCTGCCGGAATATTGGCGATCGCCAATGTCTTCGTCGCCGTACTCTGGCACTGACTTTCGATATCAGTGTGCCGAGAAGGCAAGGTATAAAGCCGCATCCGGGTCGACGCCTATTCCGTTGACACCGGCTGAGGGCACCGCCGAAATGATCGCGTTCGGATAGTCGACGAATTCGCGGCCGGCATCGGTTGCCGTGGTCACCGATGGGCACCGACTGCAGGGCTGGCTCGGATTCGTCGGCGTGCTGGGTGACCCGAACCCACAGCATGTCGCCGACGCGGTCCACGACCGCGTTGTAGGGATCGGTCTTGTCCGAGAAGTACCGCTACATTTCGGTTTTCGCGGCACCGCGGTCTTGGCGAGCGTGGTATTTCATGCCGCAGCGCAAATGGTGCACGGCTGCAGTAGACGAGGTGTGCACCAAATGCACTGCAAGGTTCGATCGCCGGTAGCGCCGCATTCCGGCCACTGCCGGAATGCGGCACTACCGACCATGTGGAGGTGATCGCCACTGCGGCATGGTCGGCCTCAGCTCTCGAACAGACTCTGCCCGAGGTATCCCCCGGGCGCCGGCACGCCAGGAGGAATCACGAACACCGCTGATCCGACGGGTGTGGTCCAGGCATTGAGGGCATCGAATTCCGCCAGGCGGCGCTGCACCGGCAGATATTGCGTCGCGATATTGCGCTGATAGGCCGCGAACAGCAGGCCCGAATTCGAGGTGGCACCCAGGGCGGGCGTGTCGTCGTAGTTGTAACCACGCCGCAGAAACCGCTCGGAATCGGAGGCGTGGTGGGCCCGCGCGATATGTGCCGACGGCGGAATGACGGTGATGCCATGGGCATCGACCGCCATGAAGTCCGGATCGTCGGATTCGCGGGTCCCCGTCAGGGGCGCCCCGGTCGCGATGCGGCGTCCGATGCTGAGTTCCCGGCCCTCGGGATCGAGTTCGTCCCAGGTGTCGAGATTCATCGCGATCCGTCGCAGCACTATCGACGTCCCTCCGGCCAGCCACGGCAGCACCGCACCGTCATCCCATACCAGCCGATCGAAATCGGGCGTAGCGGGATCGATGTTCACCGAGCCGTCGAGCTGTCCCATCAGATTGCGCATTGTTTGCCCGGCAGCGGCATTGCGGAATCCACGCTGGGTCCAGCGCACCGTCACCAGCGAGCCCACACTTCTGGTGAGCGCCCGCACTGCATGCGCCACCGTCGTCGCCTCGTCCGCGCACACCTGCAGTAGCAGATCTCCCTCACAGAACGCGGAATCGAGGCGATCGATGGTGAAAGCAGGCAGTTGAGCCAGCCATGGTGGCCGCGCACGCTCCAGCCCGGCCACGGCGAACAGCCGCGGCCCGAATCCGATCGTCACCGTCAGCCGGGCCGCGCGAGTGGCGAGCTCGGGTTCGGTATCGGCCAGCGGCGGCTCGCCCTGCGTTAGCCGGGCCGCGTCCTCGGACCAGATTCGCAGCAGCCCGGCGATGTCCTCGCGTCCGGTGCCCGGCTTCAGGTCGAGACCGATGAACGCCGCGTGTAGTTGCGGTGTCGTGGCGATTCCAGCCTGATGTGGTCCGTAGAACGGTTCGCAGACTGTCCCCGGATCGGCGGTACCGCCCCCGCTTGCCCAGTGCTCGGCTCCCAGCGTGAGTCCGGCCACGCCGGCCACCCCGGCGGCCGCAGCGCTGCCGCCCAGCAACCGCCGCCGTGACAGGCGCCGCTCAGCCACCGTGTGCGGGGGCAGAACCGTCCCCCGTCGGTGCGTAGTTCTCCTGGTTGCCGGCGAAATCGCGGACCTGCCCGGTGAACGTGGTGCTGGTACCGTCGGCGAACTTCACAGTGACCGGGATCTGCGTTCCCGTGCGCAGCGGCGCCTTCAGGTCGATGAACATCAGGTGATCGGCGCCGGGTTTGAGCGTGGCGCTACCGTGCGCCGGGATCACGAGGCCGCCCGCTTTGGGACGCATCACCTTGCCGCCGTCCGCCACGACGACCTCGTGGATCTCCATGCGTGCCGAGGCTGGACTGGTGGCTTCGACAATGCGGATCTCGTGATCGCTGCGATTGGTCACATCGGCGAACGCAGCCGACATCCCGGCATCGGCGGCCTTGATCCACTGATTGCCGACCGTCACCGAATCGGCGTCGGCGGCAGCGGAATCAGTGCTGGACGAGCATGCGGCAGCAGTCATCGAGATCGCGGCAGCGGCAGCCAGAGCGATCACGCGCGACGATCGATGACGTCGGGGATCCGGCACGCTGACCGGGCGATGGCGATCGGCGTCGGCGCGACGAGAGTGAGTGAACATGAGTGAACTCCATGGCAATCGAAGTGGATCCACCCTGGTCCGGGCCTGACACCGTGACTGGTGTGTGCGGCGATCCGGAGTCCGTCGATCTGGCGACGCGGCACCGACCATGCGCACATCGCGATGGGTCACCGAATCGAGTCGGTTACTGCCGCACGCGAATCCACGCCGGGTCGTTACACCTGGACGGGGTGGGGGAAAATGAGGATATTCGTGCGCGCCGGTGGCCCGCGTCGGCCGGTGCCCGATGCCAGGACGAGTCGCCGTGGCGCTGCCACTGCGTGGTTCCGGCCCGTGCCGATCAGCGGACCGGTAGCGCCGAGCTGCCCGCCGACCGCGGTGACCGCGCGCCACACCCGCGAAATCGCCCGTCGCAGAGTTGTTTCCGCGCCGCGGATGAGGAAGGCGCCGACCACGACGGCGACCGCATGTGCCAACAGCATCGGCCCGGTGAGTACCGCATTGTGGCAGTGCGGTGACAGCGATAACGCCGCATGTCCGAGGATCTGCCCAGCGGCCAGCAATATCATCAGCCGGACCAGACCGGTGCGGGCATGGGCGGTGACGATCCCGATCACCGTGCACGCGGCCACGAGCAACATGACTGCGGCCGAACCCGGCGCCACCGCGCCGCCACCAGCGGCGTGCGCGGCGATACTCACCGCACCCGCTGCCGCACCGACGGATGCGCCACGCAGTCGTGTCGTCGAATCCGTCGTTGGTCGCACCCGGACATCGTATGACCGTCCGCGGCACCCCTGTCGATCAGGTAGGGGCCACTGGACGCGCCGTGACCCCGGTCACCTGGTCCGATGTGGTGCTGTACGACGGCGATACTTGTCCTGGCTCGCCGTTCAGCGCACCTCGCCGAGAATGCGCAACGCCGTATCGGCAGCCTGTTCGACGGTGCCGGCAACGTACATCAGATCGACGAAGAACTCTCGAAACCCGGTCTCGGCGGCCGCTGCCTCTATCGCTACGACGAGATCGCCGGGCCCGGTTCCGGGCGCCGCATTGATCCGTACGATCGTCTCGACAGCAGCGGGATCGCGCCCGGCGGCTCGTGCGGCCGTGTCGACCGCGGCGCGCCCGCGTCTCAGCGCCTCACCCTGCCCGGCAGGTCCCGGCACCCGCCATACCGGCAGCCAGCCGTCCGCGCGGCGGCCGACCCGCGCCAACGCCGCTGGTGTGAACGCTGCGAGGTGGATCGGCGGGTGTGGTTTCTGCACCGGGCCCAGCTCTCGTCGATGCTCCGGCACCGAGACATAGTGCCCCTGGTAGGAGGCCGGATCCGAACTCCAGATGGCTTGCAGCGCATCGAGTGTCTCGTCCAGGCGCGCCCCACGCCGGGCGAAGGGCACCTCAGCCGCCGCATACTCCTCCGGCGACCACCCGATACCGAATCCGGCGATCAACCGGCCGCCGCTGATCACATCGATACTGGTCAGCGACCGTGCGAGCAGGGCCGGTCGATACAGCGGCGCGATCAGCACATTGGTCCCCAGCCGCACCCGCCCGGTCGCAGCCGCGACCACCCCGAGCGTCACGAACGGATCCAGTACCGAATGGAATTCGGCCGGAATGCGATCCGTTCCGCCGTATCCGACAGTGGGATTCGTTGCGGCCAGCACGCGATCGCCCACCCAGAGACTATCCGCACCGGCTGCCTCCAACTCACCCGCGAACCACGCGATCCGTCGGCCCTGATGCGCCTGCGGCCCCAGCTGCGGAACCGCGAAACCGATCCGCAGGCCCTCCCCGGCCATCACAGCATCACCAACTTCGCCGCACGCAGGTCTTCGGGAAACACGAATCGCACCAACCCACCATAGCGGCGCACCGCAATACCGGCATCCGTTGGTAATGCCACCATCACGGCTTCAGCGCAGATCGCGCATTTCCGGACGATGCTTCCCCGTTTTACATTGGGGGGTAGTGGATCTGAGCGACGTCGACCCTCGGTTTCACCGCTGCCGCTGTCCTGGCTGTGGTCGCTACACTCGCTACACTCGCGGCAACAGCAATCGAGTGATCAGGGCGACTTGGTGACCGTCGGAAGGTGGCGTGACGGCGGCGGGCAAGGCGAACAGCGCCGCCGCGGCGGACAAACCGCCGTCTACGAGCCTGACTCATGCCGCGGCTCCCTGTCAGCCGCGCCTGGGGCAGGACGGCCAGCAGCAGGCCCAGGGTGTCCACAGGATATGGCGTTTACGGCCTCCGACCTGCTTACCGTTGTCCCACCCGCGTGAACATGTGGGAACAGTGTCGGCGCCGCGCGCCGATTGGGAGTCGATGATCGCCGTCGCCGGTGTCGGTTTGCGGCTCTCGTGAACCCGGCCGGTCTCGCAGGAGGTGGTTGATTCGTTGCCACACATCAGCTTTCGTCCATCGACGGAAGCTGTCGTACACCGTCGTCGGGGGCGGGAAATCCCGCGGCAGCGCCCGCCAGTCGATCCCACCGCGCACCAGATAGAACATCGCGTCCAGCATCAGTCGGCGGGGATGTTTCTCGCCGCGCCCGCCCTGCCGCCGGTATTGCCCGGGTTGGGCCGCAACCGCTCGAATGGGTGGACTGTCGGCTGGAAGCGAGCCGGTCCGGTGCGCGATCTACTGTTCGAAGGTGTGGCAGGCGAAGTCGCCGGGCTCGGTTCCGGCCTCGGCCAGTGGCATTCCGGTTGCGGACCAGATACCGGAACGGCCGGAAGTCTTGTCGTAACCCCCGCCGGTCGGGCCGGCGAACGCAGCTGTGGCCGCCCATACGCCGTGGTCGGCTGCCACCCTGCGAGCGCGTTCGGAGTGCAGTTCGGCCTCATCGCGACTGTGGAGCACACCGGCAACGTAGCCGTCGATGCCGTACGCGGCGGTCCGATCAGCATGCTCGGATATGCCGGTGTCTCGGCAGATGGCCAATCCCAACCGCCAACCGTCGATTTCCAATACCGCGGGCTCGCCCGGGTGGAATCGAGCATCCTCACTGCCGTGCAGGTATACCTTCCGGTAGGCCACCGAGGCGCCTCGGTGATCGACGGCGAGGATGCCGATAGAAGGTCCAGGCACTGGCGCGCCGACCAGCGCAACCGTATTGGTCTGGGCGCAGGCGGCGACGATGGGAGCCAGCCGTTCGTCCTGTGGCTCGATGACCTCGGCGTCCAGTTCGTACCCGGTCAGAGACATCTCAGGGAATACCACGACACGCGCGTTCGCCGCTCTGATCAGCTCGGCGTGCGCGTTCGCGTTACCTGCGACGTCGTGGGCTACGCACCGCGGCTGTGCCACCGCGATTCGCAAGGCTTTACGCATCTCGTTCTCCGCTCTCGCCCTTGGGAGAATAACCGGTGACGGCGCGGTTCCCAGTAGCGGGAGGCACACCATCACGGTGGTCGCGGTCCGGGCATGGGCGGCGGACGGTCAGGCTGCCCGCCCGTTGACAGGGTTGTTTTGTTCTCGAGCGTTGCGTAGAGAACGTCGCAGCGGCGGCGAGACAGGCAGATGAGGGCGGCGTTGTGTTTATTGCCCTCGCTGCGTTTGTGGGTGCACTCGGCGCGGCTGGCAGGGGCGCTGAGCGAAGCGAACGTCGAAAGGAACAGTGCCCGTTCGAGTTTGCGGTTCCCGGAGCGGGACAGGTGCTTGCCGGTGATGGAGGTGCCGGAGCGGCGGGTGACCGGTGCGATGCCGGCGTAGGCGGCCAGGTGCCCGGGTGAAGCGAACGCGGAGACATCGCCGATCTCGAGCAGGATGCAGGGGCAGGAAGTTATGCCGGGCCTGGCTGTCAAGATCTGCCAAACCATCGGCCACTGATCCAGCTGTACTGACCGGAGACGTTGATCGAGTGCGGCCATGTTTCGAGTGATATACGATACGGGACGTGTCGTATCTAAAAAGCTCGCTCAATGGTGGTCAGCCTTCTCGCGGCCGCCCGCGTGACGAGCACTTGGAGCAGCGCATACTTGCCGCTGTCGAGTCGCTCCTGTCGGAGTGTGGCTACGACGGCGTCACGTTCGAGGAGGTGGCCCGTCGGTCCGGCGCCTCCAAGGCGAGCTTGTACCGGCGGTGGAAGTCCAAGCGGGACATGGTGATCGCCACGCTGAAGGCTGGGCCCGCTCGTCGCGACGGAGCCGACCCTGTCGACACGGGCAGCCTGCGCGGCGACTTGCTGATGCTGTGTCGTCGGCTCGACCGCACCATGCGAGCAGCCGACAGCCAGACCGCCATGCTGCTTCTGCAAGCAGGGCTCGAGGACCCTGAGCTATGCGAGGCCATCGAGACGTCTGTCGGACCGACCGGAGCCCGCCTGCCACAGGAGGTGATCGACGCCGCGGTGCTTCGAGGTGAGCTTCCGCATGGCGTCGACCCCTTCCCGTTTGAAGAAGTCGTGGGCGCCGCCCTGCTGATTCGCAGAGTCAACGGGCTGCTGGTCGACGATGAGTACCTTGACGCCCTGGTCGACACCGTCCTGGTGCCGTCCCTGCGAACGACCTCAGGACATGGACGGCCACTGCCTGCCGGCATCTTCTCAGGCCGTCCGACACCCCTGCCGCCGCAGCACCCACTCCCCGAGTGAAGGAGAACCAGTGAACACCCCTGTCATCGAGGGCTTCGAGTACCGATTGATTCCAGGCGCTGACCATGTCGGGATCAACGTCGCCGTCGGCGGCGATGGCCCGGCTGTCGTTCTATTGCACGGTTTCCCGCAAACCCATTACATGTGGCGCCATGTCGCTCGGAAGCTTGCCGACACTCACACCGTGATCGTGCCGGACCTGCGCGGATACGGCAGCAGTGACAAGCCATCCGGCATCGACCCGGCGACGTACTCCAAGCGCACCATGGCCAATGACATCGTGAAGATCACCGGTTCCCTCGGATTCACCCGGTTCGGCCTCGTCGGACACGACCGCGGTGCTCTCGTCACTGTCCGGGCCGGCTTGGACCACCCAGAGGCGGTCGAGTACCTCGGCATTCTCGACGTTCTGCCCACCCTCGACACATGGGCGGTTCTCCAGGGCGTGGACGCCAAGGTGGCCTGGCACCTGTACCTGATGGCCCAACCCGTCGGCCTCCCCGAGAAGATGATCTCGGCCGTCGCCCCCGAATTCTTCGCATCCTTTCTGGAAGCCTGGGACACCGACGGGTCGACCTTCACGGCGCAGGAGCGCGACTATTACGTCGAGAGTTCGGCCGCGGCCGTCGATTCGATCGTGGCCGACTACCGGGCTACCGCCAGCGTCGACCTCGAGATGGATCGAGCCGACCGTGCCCGCGGTGCTCAGCTCACCATGCCCGTTGCCGTCATCTCACAAGACTGGGGCTCACAGCTCGGCTTCGACGCCGCAGCCCTCTGGAAGGCATGGGCCCCGGATATGACCTACGAGGCCACCACCGCCGGCCATTTCATGGCTGAGGAGAACCCGGATGAGATCGCCGCATTCATCAGCGGCCTAGCCGCTCGCGCTGATCGTCAGCACTGAATCGGCACATAACCGCAGGCCCCGCCGATCGCATCGTCGGCGCCCGCGCGCTGTTGCGGGACCGTATGCCTCACCCCGACGCCGCTCCCACCCTGAGGCACCGGTTGCTCGTCGCCAGCCCGTCGTCGATGACGGCCGGCCGATCAGCGAGGTCGCAAGTCTCGTGGCCAATTGTGAAGCGATGGGCCGGCCGCTACCTCGCTCGCGAGTCCGCCATGCGGCATTGGACTTCGCTGGGTGTGTCAGCGTCGTCGGCGACGCAACCAGCGATGAGGTCGGCCCAACCCAGAGCCACCGCGACGGCCGCCGAGCACAACCCAGAGCGTCAGGGCGATCAGGATCACCAAGAACAGGCCGGTACCGATCCATACCCCGGCCGGGGTGTAGGTGGGAACCGTGTCGGGACGGCCGCTGAATATCACCGCATTCAGCGCGATATTCGTGTGCAGGCGCATTGTCTCGGGCCTTCCCCGCAGTGTCGGAATCGGTGCGGAGACGATGGCGGTGTCATCGATACTCCGCCCTGTGATCCAGGGTATGCGTTGCGGCAAGATCGGCGTCGCGACTGGGCTCAGAGTCGTGTGTTGTGGCGGAAGGTGATGAACAGGCAAGCGATGGCGACCACCGGCCGGACGGAACCTGGAGGTCGCGCCGACATCGAAGCCGACCATATTCGGATTGCACACGTATGATCCGAGACAGATCGATGCGTGCCGGGCGCGGGCCCGGGAGGTAATGCGGGCGGAGGTCTGAGCCGATGAGTTTCTCCGATTTCGCCGCGCCGCTGTGGTTCGCATTCGCACTTGTCGTTCTCGCCCTCACCGTTGGCTACCTGCTCGTGCAACGGCACCGGACCAGGCAGACGCTGCGGTTCGCCAACATGGAACTGCTCGAGACCGTCGCCCCGAAACGATCGGGACCGGCACGCCATATTCCAGTGGCTTTGGGGCTGATCGGGCTGCTGGCATTGACGGTCGGGCTGGCCGGGCCGATGGCCGACAAACGCGTGCCACGCAACCGCGCCACAGTAATCCTGGTCATCGATGTGTCATTGTCGATGCAGGCCACCGACGTCACACCGAGCCGGTTGGCGGCCGCGCAGAAGGCGGCCAAGGGATTCGTCGACGACCTGACGCCGGGCATCAACCTCGGATTGGTCACCTTCGCGGGGACCGCGTCGCTGATGGTGTCCCCGACAACCAACCATGATCAGGTCATCACAGCGATCGACCACCTGCGTCTGGCCGAGCGGACCGCAACGGGCGAAGGGATTTTCACCGCGCTACAGGCGATCGAAACCTTCGGCAACCTCCTCGGCGGCGGGACCGAGCCACCACCGGCGCGGATCGTGCTCGAATCCGACGGCAAACAGACTGTCCCAGCCAACCAGAACGACCCCCGTGGTGGTTACACCGCCGCACGACAGGCCAAAAGCAAGAAGGTGCCCGTATCGACGATCTCGTTCGGCACGACCTGGGGCAAGGTGGAAATCCCCCGCGAACAGGGCGACGGTGTCGACGAGGTGCCGGTGCCCGTCGACGACGCCGCGTTGCAGCAGATCGCGAACCTCTCGGGCGGGAACTTCTTCACCGCCGCCAGCCTGGCCGATCTGCGCTCGGCCTACAGCACCCTCAGCGATCAGATCGGTTACGAAACCGTACGCGGGGACGCGAGCCGTCCCTGGATGATCCTGGCGGCGGTGCTGATCGCGGCCGCCTACACCGCGTCGCTGGTCCTGCGGCAGCGAATTCCCTGACCCGGCAACCGAAGACTGCGGAGCGGTCAGCATGCGACGACTCAGTTGGTGTGGCGCTTGGGGACAAATCACGCATCTGCCCGATAGCGCTGGCCGTGGTTGCGTTGCATCGATCTACCGAGGAGCAATCGACATCGTTCAATTCCAACGAACACATCCGGCTCATGAGCCACCGGCATCACCACCACCGGCAGCATCGCCGGTCACCAGTGCCGGTGCAACCCGCCACCCCGGCGATTACCGCATCGACCTTCCTGGACAAGGCGCTAGCATTCTGAACTGTCACCAACCGGCGAAGGGAAGACAGTGATGTCCGAATCGAATTCCATGGTGTGGCCGTCGCTGCGGGTCTCGGATTGGCAGGACACCCGCGAGACGTTGCACATGTGGTTGCAGGTGGTCGGGAAGATCCGGATGGCGCATGCGCCGCTGCTGAATCACTGGTGGCAGGTGACGCTGTATGTGAGCGCGCGGGGGCTGACGACCTCGGCGATCCCCTACGACAATGCGGTCTTCGACATCGAATTCGACTTCGTCGACCATCGGCTGGTGATCCGCGCCGATGACGGAAGTACGCGGTCCGTGGCGCTGGCGCCGAAGTCGGTGGCGCAGTTCTATGTCGAGACGATGCGGGCGCTCGACGAACTCGGACTCGGCACCCGTATTCAAGGGCGACCCAACGAAGTCGAGGAGTCCATCCCGTTCGCCGAAGACACCCGGCACCGGTCCTATGACCCGGATGCGGTGTGGTTGTTCTGGCGCCAGCTGGTGCGGGCGAACAAACTGCTGAACGAATTCCGTGCCGGCTATGTAGGTAAGGTCAGTCCGGTCCATTTCTATTGGGGCGCAATGGATCTGGCATGCACCAGGTTCTCCGGCCGGCCCGCGCCCATACATGCCGGCGGTGCGCCCCACTGCGCCGACTGGGTCATGGAGGAGGGGTATTCGCACGAGCTCAGCAGTTGCGGATTCTGGCCGGGCGGTGGAGCGGAAGGCGCGTTCTACGCATATGCCTACCCCGAACCCACAGGCTACGCCGACCATCCGGCAGGGGAGGGGTACTACGACCGTGACCTGGGTGAATTCGTTCTTCCCAACGAAGTGGTCCGGAAATCGAACGATCCGGACGCCGTGGTTGCCGAATTCCTGCGCCGGACCTACGAGGCCGCGTCGACGCTCGGCGACTGGGATCGGGGCGCACTCGAGTCCGATCCCTATCGTTGGGCACAGCAACGCGCCGCCACTCGCTGGTCGCGGCGATAGGGGCCTGCGTGCCAGTCGACGCCGACATTCGCTGGGATCCGCAATTCGGCAGACCGATCGGCGTATGCGCAGACACTGGATCGGATAGACGAACTTCTCGGCAGCGCGCCGATCGGGACGATTCCGCACCCTATCGAGATCTCGCCACGAACAAGTGATCGGGCCAGCCTACGAAGCGACGATGCCCGGCTGTCGTTTTCGGGTCCATCTCGCTTGTCGAGTCCGGTCGCCGGAGGGCTTATTCGGTACGGAGAGCGCTTCGGCGTAGACCGACAGAATTCGGGTGATGTGCCTCGATTGGCGCGGTTCATCGGCGTGCGCCGCGAGTGCCTCGCGCATCACGTGCAGGCGGGTTCGGTCCCGTGCGAGGGCGTGCAGCACGGTAGCGAGCGATTCCACCGATGGATCGGGGGCGCGGACGCCGCCGTCGTCGGGCACGGTTTCGGAGAGTTCGGGGTCGCAATACACGACCGGCAGACCCATCGCCACGGCTTCGAGCAGCACCATGCCCTGGGTATCGCAGTCGGAGGTGAGCAGTAGGAGGTCGTGGTTGCCCATGGCGCGCAGGCAATCGGCCTGCGCGACTTCGCCGTGCAGGTGGATGCGATGGCCCAGATCCGCCTTGGCTACCGCCGAGCGGGCGCGGTCGGCGAGCGGGCCGCTGCCGTAGATGTCCAGCGTGCATTCCTCGACCAGACGCGCGACCGCGATAGCTTCGAGCGGACGTTTCTCGGCAGACAAGCGACCACACCATAGGGCACGCAGCGGTGCTTCAGTGTCTGTCACCGTGCCGCCCGCGCCACGGATACGGTCGAGCAGGGCGTCATCGATCCCGTTGGACACCACGTGAATCGGCCGGTCCACGCCACGGGCGGCCAAACGACGGGCGAAGTGATGGGTCGGCACGATCACCCGGTCGGCTGCCTGGGCCTGCGCGATCAGCGGACGCCACGCGAGCCGGGCGATTCGGCTGTCGTCGTCGTATGCCGGTTGCCGGCCCAGCCGCACGAACCAGCCGTGCACCCACCGCATCGTCAAGGCGGCCAGAAATGGTGACGGCGAATACTTTTCGATGACCGTGTCATCGCGGCTCTGCATGGTCTGGACGATCGGGATGCCGTGCCTGCGCGCGGCGCGTGCGCCCGAGATCCCGCAGCCGTAGGTCGTCAGCGCGTGCACGATATCGATCGGGCCGCGCGCGCTGAACGCGGCATCGATCACGCGTTGGTTGGCTCGAGTCGGAAGGACCACCGGCAGCCCGTTCGACATCGACATCGGCGCCGCTCCGAGCACGACCGTATCGTCATCGGACGCCGTGGATCCCGATGCGGGAGCGCAGAATACGGTCACACGATGACCGAAGCGCCGCAGGCCGTCGCACAGTGACCGCATAGCGGTTTGGACGCCGCCCAGTGTTGCCGGGTGAAAGTCGGTGAAGATCGCGACGTGCACGGAATCGGCCACGGCTCAGGCCGATGTCGAGGCGGCGAGTCGTTGCACCGCGTCTGCCGCGGCGCGGACGCCGTTCTCGGCGGAGACTATGCGGCCGAGTTCCTCGGCCCTGCTACGCGCGTCGGGTGTCAGCGTCCGAACCAGCGCATCGTGCAGTCGATTTTCGGTCAACGACGGATACGGGAAGTCGGCCCCGATCCCGAGCGACGATATCCGCCAGCCGTAGAAGAACTGGTCGCTGTGCACCCCGATCACCACCGCGGGCAGGCCCGTCCGCAGCACATCGTGAGTATTTCCGCTGCCGCCGTGATGGACGACTGCGCGACACCGCGGGAGGATTCGGTCGTAGTCGAAGGAATCCAGGACAAACATTCGCCGGTCGTACCCGATACCACGGGGGTAGCCCTCTCCCTTCACGGTCACCAGGGCGCGAGCCCCCAGCCTACGGCAAACGGCGGCGATCAGATCGCAGCAACCGACCGGATCGAGGATCGGCATACCGGTCATGCAGAAGTAGATCGGCGGCTCGCCTTCGTCGAGCCATTCGGTCAGCGCCGGATCGACCACCGCCTCGCCCCACGCGTCACGCAGCCGAGCAGGCATAATCGGCGCACCGACGACGGTTGAGCGCTCCGGCCAGTCACCCGGCTTCGGCAACAGCACCGGACTCACCATGTGCACCAGCGGAATACCGTCTTCGCGCATGCGGCGGAACGGATTCCGGGGCGCACCGGGCAACTCCATCAGTTCGCGCACCCGCCGATCCACCCGGCGATATGCCACGCCGTAGGCGATTTCGAACGCCGAGTAGCTCGCCAGCCGTAGTCGCCGCGACGAGAACATTTGCTTGACCATGAACGACGACGGGAACTCACCGGTGCGCTCGAGCGGATAGGGCAAACCCCCGACCACGGTCTGCCCGGTCTTCTCCCTCCGCTCCATCGCCCACGGCAATGTCGAGGCGCACGACACGATCACCTCGGCCGATTCGCATGCGCCGCTGAGCACTTGGTGCATTCGCTCACCACGCTCGCCGGCCATGATCTTGACGGTGTCCAGCATGATCCGGACGAACGGCAGCGTCTTACCGGAGGACAGGGCGCGTTTGGCCGCGGGCGACTCCAGCAGTTCCGCAGAGTTGAACGGGATGACGTGCGGCTCGAAGCCCGAGCGCCGCACCACATCGGCGTAGTTCTCGGTGGCGGTGATCGCGACATCGTGTCCGCGCGACCGGAATTCATCGGCCAGGGCGAGATACGGCTGATGATCGCCCCGGGTTCCCGCCGTCAACAACGCAATACGCATATACCTTCGACTTCCGTTCGTGATCTGCTGTGATTCATCCACATTCGGGATCGTCGGACTGTCGGAGCAGCCCAGCCGAGGTGCGGTGTCGATGTTAGTGTCTGCCGGTGACCGAAGACATGCGCTCCGGGCTCCGTATCGGGGTCCTCGGTGCCGCCCGTATCGCGCCGGCTTCCCTGATCAAACCGGCCGAGCGGAATCCGGAGGTCGTCGTCGCAGCGGTGGCCGCCCGGGACCGGTCGGATGCGGAACGGTTCGCCCGCAAGCACCGCATCTCGCAGGTCTACGACAGCTATCAGGTCCTGATCGACGCGCCCGACCTCGACGCGGTCTATATCCCGCTGCCCAACGGTCTGCACGGTCGCTGGACGCGCGCCGCGATGCAGGCCGGTAAGCATGTGCTGTGCGAGAAGCCGTTCACCGCCAACGCCGCGGAGGCTCGTGAGATCGCTGCGCTGGCACGCGATTCCGATCGCGTGGTGATGGAGGCGTTCCACTACCGCTACCATCCGCTGATATCGGCCGCTGAACAGGTCATCGCGTCCGGCGAACTGGGGCCGCTGCTGCGGGTGGAAGCCGCGATGTGCTTTCCCCTGCCGAAATTCTCCGATATCCGCTACGACTACGCCCTCGCGGGTGGCGCGCTGATGGATGCGGGCTGCTACGCCGTGCACATGGTCCGCGTGCTCGGCGGCGAGAACCCGGAAGTGGTCGCGGCGCACGCCAAGCTGCGCGGATCGCGGATCGACCGCGCCATGACCGCCGAGCTGCGCTTCCCGTCCGGGCATACCGGCCGCATCCGGTGCTCGATGTGGTCGTCGGATGTGCTGCGCGTCGGCGCCACCGTCGTCGGCGAGCGCGGCCGGATGCGGCTGGTCAATCCGGTGCTGCCGCAGCTGGGACATGTGCTGTCGGTGCATTCGGAGGACGGCAGGCGGCTGCGGCGATTCACCCATCGCGCCTCCTATGACTACCAACTCGACGCCTTCGCCGCAGCGGTGTTGCGCGGCGAGCCGGTGCCCACCGCACCGAGCGATTCCGTCGACACCATGACTGTCATCGATGCCATCTACCACACCGCCGGCCTGCCGCTACGCGTGCCGAGCTGACGTCTCGTCGAAGAAATCGACGATATGTCCGAACACGTCCAGCGCCGCGCCGCGGCCGATGAAGGTGTCGAGGTGGCCGTAGGAGGGAATTTCGGTATAGCGGACATCGACTGTCGGATTGCGCGCCGAAAGTACCTCGTAGCACAGCTTGTTGGAATCGAGCCAGGCCTTGTTGCGGCTGCCCGACAGCAGCAGCACTGGACAGTCGATGCGATCGGCCTGGTCGAGCGCGTTCTCGGGGAGCGCCTGGTAGCGGTCGTCGTCGACGTTCCATCGGACCACGCTGTGCGCCAACTCCATCTGCCGTAGATGTGGCAGCACCGACAGTGGTATCGCGCCGAAGAGTTGGGCCAGCCGGTCGTGGGTGCGCGCATCGAGGTGGTCGTGTTCGAACAGCTCGGCGCCCATGCCCCAGCCGTGGTGGACCATGCGGCAGGTCGGGTCGGGGCAGTCGCCTTTGCGTGACAACGCGGCATAGATCGGGGTGCGCCAAGACCACAGCCCAACCTTGCGGAAGTCGGATTCGATGTGACTCAGGCGTGAGCTGATCAATTCGCTGCCGAGCAGCACTCGCACCCGCGCGGATGTGCTGACCTTCGGGGTCAGGAAGACGCCCTGCGCGACCACCCCGGCCAGTCCGGGAAGCAGTCCGGCCGTCATGCTCAGCGATAAGGCCAGCGCGCCGATGCAGTGCGCAACGACGAACAGTGGGCGGTCCCCGATCCGCTCCCTGATCTGCGCGACCGCCGCGGGTATGTCGTAGAGCGCGACATCGTCGAAGGTGTAGGACGGGCCGGATTCGTTGTACGGCAGGCGGCAGCTGCCGCGCCAGTCGAGCAGCCACGACTGGTAACCCGAATCGGCCAGTACATCGGTCACATTACGAATTTCGGGCAGCGCGAACATCTCCGACGACACCCCGTGTCCGTGCACCAGTAGCACCGCGGGTGCGTCGGCGGGCCCGACCCGACGCACTTCGAGGTCGACGCCGTCGGCGGTGCGGAACGAAATCACCTCTCCGGCACCGAGTTCCGGGCTGGTCGATCGTATTTCCGTCAACGGCGGTGCTCCTTACGCATCGCTCGGCGCAAATCCAGTAGATCGACACCCACTCGCAGGACCGGTTCCAGCAGGCTCTTGCCGAGTTGACCGCCGAACCAGCTGAGCCACAACAGTTTCGCCAGCCGCTGCTGGCGTTCGGACAGTCGTGGATCGATCTCGATGCCGTCGATCTGGTCGGGCAGATAGGTATGCATCGGCACGGCGACCTCACCGCGATAGGTTGCGGGCTCCCCGACGCGTCCGATTTCGATCACCTGGGTTCCGAGCTGACGCACCAGACGTCGCCGCGGCGCGGCGAATTTGTATCCCACCAGCCACCAGGCGTCACCGGACGAATCACGCAGCGTCAGTTGATAATGCATGATCGGATGCCGTACTTCGTGGCGTAGCGGTATCCCGTCGTGCGGTCGGATCGTCGCCGTGCCCGCAACGATGAGCGGCGCGTCGTGCAATCGAGCGCAGGTGAGCTCGCCGCCGACCTGGAGCGTTCGCGCGGTGAAGACCTGCGCGCTGCTCGCGATGGACAGGGTCAGTCGCAGATCGCAGGGGCTGTCGGCGGTGTCGTCGATCGGGCCGACCGTTCCGGTGAGTGTTTCGTTGAACCGCAGATAAGGTTGGTCGCCCGGCTGCGGTCCGATCCCCGCCATGGCCGCGAGCATCCGGCCGCGTGCCGCCGGACCGGTGGCGGGCGCGGGCAGGCCGGTGGTGGATACGAAGGCTTCGGTACGCGTCGCCGATGCGGGCGGCGCGGTCACCATCGCCGCCAACTGACGCCGCGCAACGGGACTCTGCAGGACTTGCGCCAGCGATTCCAATTCCGGCACCGGTTCCTCCCTGATCGCACGCACCACGTCATCGCACCACTGCCGCCAGTGCTGAACGCGAATACCCATACCGCCCAGCGTGGTTTCGGCGACCACCTGTTCGAGTGAGGTGGGCTGGCCGGTGAGGTGATAGATGTGGCCCCAGGCGCTCGGGGTGCCGACGATCTGCGCGGCCACCCGGCTGACCCAATCCACCGGGGCGGCATTGAGGTACCGGAATCCCGGCGCGGTGCGAAATCGCATCAGTGCCGCGGTGATGCCCGCGTTCAGGTCACGCGGGTTGTGCGCGCCGGTCTCCGGGTGGCTGCTGATTCCGCCGGGACGAAGGATGGTCACCACGAGTCCGTGCTCGCCCGCCCGGCGCAGCACGGACTCGGCGGCCCACTTGGATCGGTCGTATCCGATGGGCAGCGCGGCAACGTTGGTGGTCGGATCGTCCTCGCCCAACGTGGCGGCATCCGATCCATTGAATACCGCCAGCGAGGAGATATGGTGCACCGGTTTGGGACGGTCGGTGCAGGCCAGCTCCGCCAGGGTCAGCGGGCCGAGTACGTTGGTGCGGCGCAGCGACGGATAGCCGCGCAGGAAATCCACCGCGGCGCCCGCGTTGACGATCGAATCTACTTCCGCGGCAAGGGTTTTCCACCGCTCATCGGACAGGCCGAGTCGGGGTCGGCGAAGGTCGCCCGCCAGCGGCGTCACCCGCCGCCGCACCTCGCTCGACCAGGGCAGCGCGAAGCGCCGGACGGCGTGCTCGAGCCGTTGCGCGGCGGCGTGGTCGTCGTCGGCGCGGATCAGGCACACCACGTGGGCCTGGCTGTGCCGCAACAGGTCGAGCAGCAGGTGGCTGCCCAGGAAGCCGGTGGCTCCGGTCAGCAGGATGCGGCCCGGCGCGACCCGCTGCGGCGCCGCCACGAGCGGCAGCCGGTCGGCGCCTGCGAGGTCGGCGAAGAGTTGGGCGAGGTCGTCGGTATCGGCCTCGGGTTCCGTGTCCGGCCCGGGCCGTGCGGCTTCGGGGTGATCGGCCAGCCAGCGGTGCGCCAGCCTGCGCGGGCGCGCGTCGAAGAACACAGTATCGAGATCCGGATGGATGTCGAGTTCACGCGACAGTGCCGCGACCAATTCCACCGCGGCGAGCGAGGTGCCGCCCGCGTCGAAGAAGTCGGTATCGGCGTCGATGGGCGTCTCGGTGAACCGATTCGCCACCGCGGTGACCGCCGCGGTCAAACCGTCGACGTCCCACCGTCGCGCGCCACGCCCGGTCTCGACCAGCGATGCGGTGCCGGTGCGCGCCAGTAGGGCGGCGACATCCATTCCGGCAGTGCCGCGTTCGAGGGCTTCGCCGCGCGCACGACGGTCGACGGCTGTATTGCGGACCGACGTCGACTCGTCAGCACCGGTCACCGGGCCACCTCCGCGCCATTCGCCCGCGGCTCCCAGGACCGGAACTCCCGCAAGCGATCCGGTGTCACCGACACTTCCAGCGGTCGATCCTCGGAGTTGCTGCCGAACAGGTGTGCGGCCAATCGCCGGGCCGGTTCGTTGCGGGCGGTCTGCTGGACCGATATCCGTACCGTCGTACAGCCCAGGGCGTCGGCCCGGTCGGCCGACCAGCTCAGCAGCCGTTCCTCGACACCGCGGCCGAGGGCACGGCAGCTGAGCTGCCAGCCGCGAATCCACAGGCAGTCAGCATCCGCGCGCAGTGCGAGCACCGAGATCAGGCCGTAGTCGCCGAAGCGGTCGCGTGCTGTCGCGGTCCATACCTCACCCTCGTCACGCCACCGGTCGAGATCGTCGACCGTGACGGTGGCGAGGGTGAACTGGGTGGTCCGTCGTACCAGTTGTCGTGCGCGCTCGATGGTGGCCTCGGTCAGCAGCTCGACATCGACCTCGAGGTTCAACTGTTCGAGAAATTCCGCGAACTCCGCGACGGCGCGAGCACTGTCGCGCTCTCGCTCCTGATGGTAGAAGTCGGCTCGCGCACGGTCCTCTGCCGTCGCCGCGACCGGCACCATCGGCCACAGTCGCGTGATGAACGGTGCCAGTTCGTCGGCGGGGGGACATGTCACCGACAGCACCTCGGGCAGTAGCGCACGCATGCGCGCCACCTCGACCGGGTTGTCGTCGAGATAGCAGAAGCTGTCGAGTCCCAGCCTCAGTGTGCGCGCGACCTGCTCCAGCCGCTCGGGCTTATCGCCCCAGCCCGCGGAGACTGCGGCGAAATCGTCGCGACGCAGTGGGCTGTCGGGCCGGTCCAGGATGTCTCGGACGATATCGTCGTCGTTGTTGGTCACCAGTACCAGCAATGTTCCCGCGGTGCGCCACTGCGAAAGCCGCCGGGCAAGCACTCGACGTGGCTCGTCGAAAGTCACAGCGGCGAAACCGATTTCGCCCGCCGTACCGCTCCACAAGGTGTTATCTCCGTCCACGGCGATCACTTTCGGTGCGGGTTCGGTCACCGCGCCCACGGTCGCGACGAGGGTGAGCGCCACCGCCGCCTGGAATTCGGGAGTGAACGGCAGATGCGCCAGGATCTCGGTTCGGTCGTCGAAGGGATTGTCCACCGAATGGTCGCGCGTCCATTCGTTCGGTTCCAGCACCGCAACGCCGGGAATCTCGCGCAGGCGTTCGGCGACCAGCCGCTCCCACGCGACCAAACGTTCCTCGGGCCGGGCCGAAGGCAGGATCCCGACGACGACCGGCCTGCGCGTGCGTTCGACCAGTTCGCCAACTGCTGCTGGATAGTCGGCGGCGAGTTCGGTGAGCAGTTCGTCGGAGATCGCGCCGAACCGTTCCAGATCCGCCGCACGCAGTAGCACGATGCCCAGGGTCGTCGAGGGCTGCGCGAAGACGCCCGAGGGGTCGCGCAGGCAGGACAGCACATGGTGGTAGGGCGCCTCCGCGATGGTAATCGCCGTGGCATCCGAGGATGCCGCCACCGTCAATTCGGGTAGCCTACCCAGCGCGAACGTCGCGCCCAGGGCGGCACGAACACCGGAAACAGGTTGTTGCCCGGCGGTTTCGGTGCGGGCGGGCGCTCCGGGGTCGGCGACCGCGGCCGCGACCGTCGCCAGGTATTGCGCGCCGAATTCGGTGCAGGTCCGCTTGTCGATGATGTCGCTGTTGTAGGTGAACCACACCTGGCCGGTATCCGGCAGGACCGCCACCATGAGATCGAGATCGGAGTAACCGGTGCTCACCGGAACGACCTCGGCCTGCGCGACGGCGGAGTTGGCGCGCAGGTAGTTGAAATACACCTCGATCATCGGCGCATTGTCGCGGTACAGGCCCGCCGCAGCCAGCGCCGCCAGCACATCGGCGAAGCCCGCGCCCGGCGCGAGCAGATTCCGCAGCCGTTCACCGGTGCGCCGCAGCACGTCGGCGACGAGGTCACCGGTCAGAGCAGCCGCCGGGAAGGGCACAGGCACACCGAAATAGCCGACCGAGTCGGTGGCATCGGCGTGCATGCGGGTATCGACCGGAACCGCGAGGGCGAACCGGTCGACCTGTTGACGACGTGCGAGCGCAACGGTCAAGGCGCCGAGGAAGACCGCGGCGGGTGTGATACCGAGATCACGTGCCCGGTCCGCGACCCGGTCGTGCAATCCGGCAGGCATGTCCAGCACGACCGATCCGGCACCGTAGCTGCGCTGGGCCGGACGCGGATGCGCCAGGGTCAATTCGAGCCGACGAGTTCCGGAGAACGCCTCGCGCCATCGCGTGCCCCCGTCGTCGTCGCGGTCGCCCCTGCTCGGCTGCGCCGCGAGCAGCTGATGCATGTCACGGTTGGTCACGGCGTCGCCGAGCTGCGCACCGGACAGTTCCGCGGCGAGTTCGCCCGCGACGAGAAGCATCGACTGTACATCGCTCATGCTGTGATGCGCGCCGAAAAGCACTACCGGGTGGGCGGATTCGGCGTTCAGCAGTTCGAAGCGCCACAGCGGACCCGTTTCCAGGTCGAACGGCCGCGCCATCAGCTCTCGGAAGCATTCCTGGACAACGGCGTCATCGAGGTGGTCGAGGTCGCGCCAACCGGCAAGCGCGCCGGGGTCGCGACGAATCTCGAGCTGTCGTCCGTGCTCCTCGCTGGGCCGAATAGTGGTGCGCAGCGCGGCATGTCGGCGGGCCAGTCGCGCCAGCGCCTGATCCAGCAACGGTCGGGAGACCGGCACGGATAGTCGTACGGCGACACCACCGGTCTGCGCGGCGCTCGGGATACCGAGTTGCTCGGTCCGCAGCAGCCGCATCATGTCGCGGGTCACCGGTAGCACTTCGACCTCGGGCACCGCGGTGGCCACGACATCGGAACCGTCGGTGTCGGCCTGCCGCAGCACCTCGCCGACGAGATGATCGGCGAGGTCTGTGAGATTCTGCTCGGCGAGGATGGTGCCGAGCGGCACCGAGATTCCGGTGTGGTCGCGCACCTTGTTGCGTAGTTCGACCGCCATCAACGAGTCCAGACCCAGACTCTGGAAAGTCTCCTCGGCCGCGACGGTCTCGGTGCCCGCATGACCGAGCACCTCCCTGGTCCACTCGGCGACAGCGACCTTCGTCAGGGCGATCGCCTCCGCACGCGGTACGGTCCGCAGTTGTTCGGCGAATCGCGTTCCCGCCGTCACATCGACTGTCGCGCGGTCGGCCACGGCCCGGCGTGGCGCGCGGCGCACGAGTCCGCGCAGCAGCGGCGGGACGTCGGACGCGCGCCGCAGCACGTCGGTGTCGAGCAGCAGCGGGACCAGCACCGGATCACCGAGCCGCAACGCGGCATCGAAACAGGCCATTCCCTCCGGCACCGAGAACGCGCGGATACCCGCGCGCGTGATGCGCCGAATATCGGCCTGCGTCATGTGGTCGTGCATATCGACCTCCCACGCGCCCCAGGCCAGTGACTGGGCGGGCAGCCCGCGCGCGCGGCGGCGTAGCGCCAGCGCGTCGAGATAGGAGTTGGCGGCCGCGTAGTTGGCCTGCCCGGGTGTGCCGAACAGTCCGCCCGCCGCGGAGAACAGTACGAAGATCGACAGCTCCCGGTCGGCGGTCAGCTCGTGCAGATGGTGTGCCGCATCAACTTTCGGGCGCAGCACCGAGTCGAGCTGCTCGGGTGTCAACGAGCCGACTGTGCTGTCGTCGAGCACGCACGCCGCGTGGACCACACCGGCAAGCGGCATACCGTCGAGGAGCCGCGCCAGCGCCGACCGGTCGGCGATATCGCAACGTCGGAATCGCACGCGGGCACCGCGGCTCTCCAGATCGTCCCGCAACTCGCGGCCACCCGGGCCGTCGATACCGCGGCGGCTGACCAGCACCAAGTCTCGGGCACCGTACGCGTCGGCGAGATGGCGGGCCAATGCCGAACCGAGCCGACCAGGCGCACCCGTGACCAGAACGGCGCCGTCCCCCAGCGATACCCGGCCCTCCTGCGCTCGCCCCGCACTCCCCGCCAGCCGAGCCAGACGTGGCACGAACGCCACACCGTCGCGCACAGCCAACTGCTGTTCGTCTGCGGCGAGAAGGGCGGCGATATCCAATTCGGAGTCGGCCGTGTCGATCAGCACGATTCGGCCGGGATTCTCCGACTGGGCCGAGCGCACCAGTCCCCACACGACCGCACCCGCCGGATTCGGACTGTCCGCGCCGGGCAGGGCCACCGCACCGCGAGTGCGGACGACCAGCGTCGTCTTGTCGAATCGACTGTCGCCGATGAACGTTTGCAGCGCGGCCAGGATGTGCTGGGCGCTGTCGTGCACCTGCCCCGGCGAATCCCCTTCGGGCACCGGCAGAATAATCGCGTCGACGAGCCCCGGCCGGGCGGAATTCCACTCGCCTATCGTGCGCGTCCGGTTCGGCGCGGCAAGCGCGAGCTCCGACCACTCCATGCGGAACAGGTGACGGTTCGAGGTCGCGACCGATGCGGCGTCCCACTGCGCGGCGGCGACCGGTCGCAGCAGCAACGAACCCACCGACACCACGGGCCGTCCGGTCCGGTCGGTCGCCGACATGGTGACGGTGTCGGTGCCCGACCGGGTGAGCCGAACGCGCAGCGCGGTGGCGCCGGAGGCCCACAGCGCCACATCCGTCCACACGAACGGCAGCAGGGCGTGCTCGCCGTCGGCGGCGAACAGGGCGGTGGCGTGCAGCGCGGCATCGAGCAATGCCGGATGGATACCGAACTTCGCGGCATCGCCGTGCGCGGATTCGGCGAGTTCGACCTCAACGAAGATCTCGTCATCGCATCGCCATGCCGCGCGCACCGCCCGGAACTGCGGACCGTAGTGGTGCCCGCGTGCGAACAGCTGGGCGTAGAGGTCATCGACATCGACGCGTACCGCTTCCGCGGGCGGCCACACCGACGAATCGACCTGTGGGGGAACGGGGTCGGACTCCTCGACCAGCATGCCGTCGGCGTGGAGCGTCCACCGGGCATCCGGATCGTGTTCGTCGCGGGCGTAGATTCGCACCGTACGGCGGTCGTCGGCGTCGGCCGCGCCGACCACCGTCTGGATCTGCAATGCTGTGCGGTCGGGGACGAGCATCGGGGTGCGCAACACCAATTCACGCACCATCGGACTGTCCACCTCGTCACCGGCGCGGACGGCCAGTTCGACCAATGCGGCGCCGGGCATCAGCACCGTGTTCCGGCCAGCGTGATCGGCCACCCACGGCTGCTGCCGGCACGACACCCGGCCGGTCAGGATCACGCCACCCGAATCCGGCTGCGGCACAACGGCACCCAGAACAGGGTGGGCGACGTCTTGGAGTCCGAGTGAGGTGGTGTCGCGGTTGGCTCCGTCGGTCCAGAACCGCCGCTCGTCGAAGGCGTAGGTGGGCAGGTCGACGTGTCCGTATTCGGGAACCAGCCTGGTCCAGTCGAGTTCGTGGCCCGCGACGTACAGCTCGGCCTGCGCCCTGGCCAGGCAGGTGGGCCCGTCCTGATCCCGCACCAGCGAACCCACTGCCACCACCTCGCGCGCGAGTTCCTCCGACACCGTCTGCACCGCGGCGGTCAGCGACGGGTGCACGCCCATTTCGACGAAATATCGGAATCCATCCGCGATCATGCGCTCGATCGTGGCCGCGAACCGCACGGTCTCGCACGCGTTCCGATACCAGTAATCGGGTCCGATCGGTGCGCTTGTCATCGGTTCACTCGACACTGTCGAATACCACGGCGTTGCAGGCGAATTCGCGATTATCCCGGCCAGTTCGGCCGTCAATGGATCGCGGATCGATTCGATCAACCGGCAGTGCCCGGCGAATCCGGGCCCTGCCGCGCCGAGACGCGTGTAAATTCCCGCGCCGGACAGCTCTGCCAGCAGTTCCTCCACCGCGGCCTGCTCACCCGCCACGATCGTCGAACGTCGCACATTGACCGCCGCGATCGACACCCGGCCATCGAACTGTGCCAGCCGCCTGCCGACCTCGTCCTCGGGCAGGCCGACCATCGCCATCGCGCCCGGTTCGGTGATGGCCTGCATCAGACGGCTACGCGCGATGACAATCCGTGCGGCATCGCTCAATTCGATGACACCGGCGCAGTAGGCGGCGGTGATCTCGCCCTGACTGTGGCCGATCACCGCGTCCGGGGTGACGCCCACCGCGCGCCACGTGGCCGCGAGCGCGGCCATGGTCGCGAACAGAAGCGGCTGCACGACAGGGAAGTCAGCGAGGTCCGCAACGGTCATGGTGGTCAACCTGTCCGCCAGCGACCAGCCGAGCTGTGCGCCGAAAGCCTTGTCGCACTGGTCGAATTCGGCACGGAACTCCGCGGAGCCGGCGAGCATATCGCGGGCCATGCCGACCCACTGCGTCCCTTGCCCAGGGAAGACGAAGGCGGTCTTGGCGTTGGTGAGCACCGGTCCGGCGCCGAGAACGACATTCGGCGACGACCGGCCGTCCACCAGAACATGGAGCGCACCGACCATCTCGTCCCGATCGGCGGCCACCACGACCGCGCGCCGCTCGAACTGGGTGCGCTGCAACGCCAATGCGCGCGAGAGCGGCCTCGGTGCCAGTCGCGGATCGGCGACAACCAGGTCGAGCAGCCGCTCGACCTGGCCGTGCAGCGACGCCTGGCTGCGTGCCGAAATCGGCAGCAGTGCCACCGTCCTGTTGTCGGTCGACGAATCCGGCATGGCTGTGCGGCCGGTCGCGAGCTCGAGCGGAGCCTCCTCGAGGATCAGGTGCGCGTTCGTGCCGCTGAGTCCGAAGGCACTCACACCGGCACGCCGCGGCCGACTGTCCCGTTGCCACGACATCGGCTCGGCCTGCACCGCCACACCGCTTCGCGCCCAGTCGACCTGTGGTGACGGTACGCTCGCGTTCAAGGTGGCGGGGATCCGCTCGTGTTGCAGTGCGAGCACCAGTTTGATGACGCTGCCCACGCCGGCGGCGGCCTGGGTGTGCCCCACATTGGATTTCAGCGACCCGATACCGAGCGGCCGATCCGGGTCACGATCTGGCCCGAACACCCGTGCCAGTGCGCGCGCCTCGATCGGGTCCCCGAGCGCCGTGCCGGTGCCGTGCGCTTCGACGTAGTCGATATCGTGCGATGCCAGACGTGCGGCACGCAGCGCCGAGCGCAGCACCTGCTCCTGGGCCGCGCCATTGGGGGCGCTCAGGCCCTGGCTGCGGCCGTCCTGATTGACGGCGGAACCTCGAATGACCGCCAGCACCCGGTCTCCGTCGCGGCGAGCATCGGCGAGTCGCTTCAACAGCAGCAGACCGGCGCCCTCGGCCCACACCGTCCCGTCCGCGTCGGCGGAGAACGGCGCACACCGGCCCGTCGGCGACAGCACACCCAACCGGCACAGTTCGATATGGGCGGTCGGTGACATCAGTAGCGTGGCGCCGCCTGCCAAGGCGAGATCGCACTCGCCCGCGCGCAGCGCCTGCATCGCCAGGTGCATCGCGACGATCGACGAGGAGCAGGCCGTGTCCAGGGTGACCGCCGGACCGTGCAGCCCCAACGTGTAGGAGATCCGACCGGATGCCACACTCGGTGACAGACCGGTTCCGACCTGGCCGTTCAGCTGTTCTGGCGCGGGGTCGGCCAGATAGCCGGTGTTGTACACACCGAGGTACACGCCGGTCGCGCTGCCGTGCAGGGTGCGCGGATCGCGCCCCGATCGTTCGATCGCCTCCCAGCTCAGCTGCAACATCATGCGCTGCTGCGGATCCATCACCGCGGCCTCGCGCGGGCCGATACCGAAGAAGGTGGCGTCGAAGCGATCGATGCCGTCCACATATCCGCCACGGAAGGTGTATGCCTTACCGGTCGCGGCGGTGTCGGGGTCGTGCAGCCCGTCGATGTCCCAGCGGCCCGCGGGTACGTCGGTGAGCGCGTCACCGTTGCTGTCCAGCAGCCGCCACAGTGCCTCGGGTGAATCCGCGGTGCCAGGGAACCGGCAGGACATCGACAGAATCGCGATCGCGTCGTCGTCGTCGGTGTCGGCGCCCCCGGCCGACTCGGCATCGGCCGCAACCGCGGGGGTCGACAGGGTCGGCGCGGCAGATGCCAGTGCGGTAGCCACACCGTCGATCGTGGGGTGGTCGAACAGCAGATTGGTGTCGAGGAAACGTCCGACGAAATCCGACAGGTCGACCATCAGCTCGACCAGATCGGCCGAGCCCAAACCGAATTCGACCATCGGCCGATGCACATCGACCCGTTCCGGATCCAGCGCCGCATGCCGCGCGACCGCCGTCACCAGCCAGGATCGGAGCGCCTCCGTGGACGGCTCCGACACGGGCCGCTCTATGGCATCCCCGGTTGCCGTAATCGGTTCGTGGTCGTCGAGTTCATCCTCTGGCGACCGCATCGGAACGGTCAGCAGGGTAAGCAACTCGCCGGACAGATACGCCGCCCGGCATGCCGAACGCTGAATCTTTCCACTGCTGGTCTTGAAGATGGCGCCCGGCCGGATCAGTAGCACCGCCGCGAGCGTGAGCCCGTGGTCGGTTGCCACCGCGCCGCGTACGCTGCCCTCGATCTCGGCCAGTTCGCCGGGATCCTCGCTGCGCACCTCGGCCACCACAATCGGCTGCTCCCCGTCGAGTCCGACGTCGGCGGAGAAGGCCGCGACACAGCCGGCCCGGATGTTGTCGTGCGCGGCCTCGACGGTCGATTCGATGTCCTGCGGATAGTGATTGCGGCCGTCGACGATCAACAGATCCTTGCGTCTGCCGGTGACGAACAACTCACCGCCGAAGAGGAATCCGAGATCCCCCGTGCGGAGGAAGCGACGGTCGTCACCGGGCAGCGTCGCCCCGAACACCTCGTCGGTGGCCTGCTCGTCACGGAAATATCCGGCGGCGATGCTGTTCCCAGTCACCCAGATTTCGCCTTCGTCCCCGTCGGCGCGCTCGGTGCCGTTCTCCGGGTCGACAATCGCGATCATCATGCCCTCGGCCGGCTTTCCGACACCGACCAATTCGGCGCGGCCGCGATTTCCAGGGGCATCTCCTCCCACAACCCGGAGCGTCGGCGCCGCGTCGGTGGACGGCGCGGTCACGATCAGGGTCGCTTCGGCCAGACCGTAGACCGGCTGGTGAGATTCGGCGCGGAATCCGGCCCGGCCGAAGGTGTCGGTAAACCGCCGCATCGTCGACGCCCGCACCGGTTCGGCGCCGTTGAATGCCACCTGCCACCGGCTCAGGTCGAGTTGATCGATCTGCTCCGGGGAAATCCGGCGCACACACAGTTCGTAGGCGAAATTAGGTCCACCGCTGGTGTGAGCGCGGTAGGTAGAGATCGCCTGTAGCCACCGCTCGGGACGCTGCAGGAAATGCAGCGGCGACATCAGCACGGAATTGGTGCCGAGATAGATCGTGTGCAGCAGGGGAGCGATGAGTCCCATATCGTGGTACATCGGCAGCCAGCTGGCGAAGAGGGCACCGTCCCATGACTCGGCCAACGCGCGGTCGTGCCCGAGCCCCGCGGCGAGCGCCTTCTGGTTGTGCAGCAGGTTTTCATGGGTGAGGATCACACCGCGTGGCGTGCTGGTCGAGCCGGAGGTGTATTGGATGAACGCGACAGAATCGGGCCCGAGATCCGGCTCTCGCCACCGGGATTGCTGATCGCCTGCGATCTCGTCGGTGGCCAGCCACCGCACACCCGCCAACTCGGGAATCTCCGCACACAGCGCTGCTGAATCCGCGACGACTCGCCGCGGCGCCAGTACCACATCGACCTCGGCATGGGCCACCATCCGCCGCAGCCGGCGCAGCGAGCGGTTCTCCCATTCGGGCAGCGGGGCAGGAACGGCGACCACGCCGGTCACCAGACATCCGAAGAACGCCTCGATGAACTCCGGGCCCGCCGGATACAGCAACAGCGCCCGCCGCGGCATCGAATCCTGCAGGGCGGCGCCGATCGCCCGAGCTCGCAAACCCAGGTCGGCGTACAACATTTCGCGGACGACACCGTCGACGTCACCATTGTCCAGGAACCGATACACCAACTCGGTTGGCCGATTCTCGACCTGTCGAAACAGTCTCTCCACGAACGTGTTGCGCACGAACTTCTACTTCCTCTGCTGGTGGAACTCGAGATTCAGCCGGTCCCGGTCCCCTGTCCCACGGGTCGTGAAAGGCGGTGCATCGTGACTGATAGCGCCACAATATAGCCATCGCCGCACCTCCTGCCACGATCGATGCCGCCACAACCGCCCCGAATAATTGGGGCAGAAGTCGCTCGACATTCTTTGCCGCTGTGGCGATTTCACGTTTGCGAATCGTCTGGCCAGCGGTGAGGATGAGCACGTGTCACACACTCCGATATCGCTGCGTGAACTCCCCCGGCTACGCACCCGTCACCTCGCGCGGATCGGTGAACTGATGCGCCCCGGAACCCACCGTTCCCCCCTGCTGGACCTCGGGGAACGTTTCGTCGTCTCGCCGCCGGGATTTCCGACCATGCTGGTCACCCACGACATGGACGATGTGCGAGATCTGTTCGCCAATCACGATGACTTCTCGATCGGGCAGGTGCTGAGTCGGTTCTCCAGCCACGACCTGATGTTCGGCAAGCAGACACTGATCTTCCTCGATGGCGAGGAGCACCGCCGCGAACGCCGACTGTTCGCGCCGCCGTTCCAGAGCAAGGCATTGAAGTCCTATGAAGATCTCATGGTGGAGGTGGTCGAGCGCGAACTGCCTACCTGGCCGGTCGGTGAACCATTCGAGTTCTTGCAGGCCGGCTACGACCTGGCCATCGGCGTGCTGCTCGGCGTCGTTTTCGGCGACGTGGCTCCGGCCCGCAGGGACCGGCTGAAGCAAGCGGTGAGTCAGTGGTTCGGAGAGATCGAAAGCCGCGGTTTTCTCGCCGTCACCCTGCTCACCCCGCTGGTCGGTGGCTACACGCTGCCCTACCCGCCGCTCAGCCGCCGCCAATCCGAGGTCGACGCCGTCATCATCGAGGAGATCACCGCACGCCGAGCCACACCTGGCGGTATGACCGACCGAAATGATGTGCTGTCCCGGTATGTCGGCACCGAACTGGATCAACACGACGACGCCGCCCTGGCCCGCAATATGCGCGGCATCCTGCTCGGCGCCTACGAGACCACCGCGATCACGCTCGGCTGGATCGCCGCCATGCTGGCCCGCCATCCGGAAGCGATGGCCGAACTGGATGCGGCAGCCGACTCGGACGACCGCGCCCGGCTCGACGCATACCTCGACGCCGTGGTCGCCGAGACGATGCGACTGCGGCCGGTGTCCCCGTTCACCGGACGGCGAGCGCTGCGCGACACCGTGATCAACGGTGTCCACATCCCCAAGGGCGCCATCGTCATCGTCCCGATCCTGCTCATCCACGAATCACCGCGGCACTACCAGGACCCGATGGTCTTCCGCCCCGAACGCTTCCTCGACGAGCGACCCAACGGCCACACCTGGCTGACCTTCGGCGCTGGTCCGCATCGCTGCCTCGGTGCCCAATTCGCCCTGGCGGAAGCACGCATCCTCTTCCGCACAGTCCTCGAACACCGCCGCATCGACACAGCCCCCGGCCCGATCGAACCCCCACGCCGCTACCACACCGGCCTCAGCCCCGCCCACAACGCACGAATCACCCTCCTTCCCCGCTGACCCCATAACTCGACGGCCTCACCAACGCCACCGCCGAGACACTGGCTGAAACCCTCTGCCGCACGGTGGTCGAGCAGCCACTGTTCTGCGACCTCCTCGCCCACGCCCCCCTCAACCTGGAACGCCACGTCTCCATGGAATCGGTTCGGGCCTACAAGATTTCCGCCCTTGCGGCAGTGGCGGAGCTGGCCGAGACAAGTGCCCGCGCCCTCCCTGCACTCAGTAAGGAAGCGGCATGGGAACTCATCAGTGCGGTCAGCGTCCTCGCAGGAGCCCTATGGCAAATCGCGCACCCACCCGAGACGCTGGCCCGGCTGTACGAACAAGAACCGCAGCTCGCCCACGCCGCGGTCGACCTCCTGCCTCACCTGACCAAAACAATCCGGGCGACGACCCGCGGATTGATCACCTGAGCACTGCCATGTGCCAGCACGCAATGCATCGGTGGCCCAGATGTGAGGCGCCAGTGCATGGCGCTCCCTACTCCGGTATGCCGGGTTGAAGTCCGCTTTCGACACCGGACGTCGCGCGCCGAGACGGCGAGGCGCGAGCCGGTGTACTCGATGGTCGACGGTGCCTCCCGTCGGGCGGCGCAGCGCGCGAACTGGCTTTGTGGCGGGTCAGCCCCGCCGGGCGCACAGCAGCCAGGCGGGAACCGACTTGCGGCCACCGGGTTCGTCGCGGATGCCCTCGAACCGGAATCTCGGGCCGTCGGGAGTCAATTCGATGTCGCCCTCGGGCAGGTTGCCATGGATTCGCGCCGGCCTGATTTCATCGACCACCCAGTACTTCTCCACCGCTGCGCGAAGCTCGTCGGCGGTGACCGGCGCTGGCCCGGGTACGGGAACTTCAGGCAGGGCAGTCCGGTCGAAAACCAGCGCGAAATACGACGCGCCCGGTGCGGCGGCGCGCGCGATCGACTGCTGGTAGCCCGCCCGCGACTCGACCGGGATCGAATGGAACAGCGTGCTGTCGACGATGGTGCCGAAGCGGCCGTCGTTGCCGGTGATGGAGGTGATATCGGCGACCTCGAAGGAGGCGTTGGTCAGGCCGCGCCTGGTCGCCTCGGCGCGGGCCAGCTCGATCGCGGTCGGCGACAGGTCCAGTCCCACGGTGGTGTAGCCGCGCTCGGCCAGATACAGCGAGATCGCCGCCTCCCCGCATCCGACATCGAGGACATCGCCATGGAATTTGCCCTGCTCGATCAGCGCGGTGAGTTCCGGCTGGGGTTCCCCGATACTCCACGGTGGTTTGACGCCCGGCCCGAACGGGCCACCCGTGCCTTGGTAGACGGCTTCGAACTCGAAATCATCCGGCCCAGTCATAGCATATGAGTATCAGTGACGATGGTGTCTGTCAACGTCGTCGATGGCGCCAGGACAGGTCCGAACGTTAGTTCGCCCTGCTGGTTCCGTGGGGTTGGCGCCTCTCAGGGCTCGGATTCGACGCGCGACACCACCTCCCGCATCGGAAGGCAAAGTCAAGACCCACGCCGAGACCGTCTACGTCGTCACCTCGCTGTCGGCCGCCGACATCTCAGGCCCGAGCTGTGGCCGTCCTCAGGTTATGGCGCTCCTGCGAAACATGGTCATAGGCATGCTCCCACTGGCCGGATACGACACCATCACGCAGCCTCCGGTACTCCGGACGCGACCTTCAATGCTCCATCAAACTACTTCTGGCCAGCTGAAATGCGACTTTGCCTCGGTATGTAGCAGTCGCGAGCGCTGACTTGAAGCCCTTTGGAGGCAACAGCTCTGGAGGCATCAATCGCGAATGGTATATTCCACCAAACGGAAGGTAGAATTAATGAAGGCCGGCGCTCGAGTCGGTCCGCTCGTCTTGCAGCCGAGAGGGTTGAACCATGGAGGAGACTGATCCGCGACCTCGCGTAGTCACGCGAGGTGGAGACGTATTCGTCGTAGGCAATCGATGTACAGCATGTCGGTATCCCATGACATCGACTGCGCCCAGGTGTCCCATCTGCAGAAGCCCATTGGAGGTGGCCGAGTTCGCCCCCGAGGGGGAGATCTTCGCGTCGACGCGTCTACATGTAGCTGTACCGGGATACAGCCCACCTTTCTCCGTGGCCTATCTCGTTCTGGACGACGGCCCTCGGGTGCTGGTCCACACATCGTCGGAGAGCCCGCTTCCTGTGGGCTCTCGGGCCAGGTTGATCGGTGTCACCGAAGCCGGTAATCCGTTGGCGCACGCGATACATGCAGGAGTTGGCGAATGAACGCGGCGATACACGGGGTCGGCACGTCGATGTTCGGGCGTCAGCCCCACATGAGCGATGTCAGCCTGGTTCAGCAGGCCGTCGTGGAGGCTCTCGATGACGCCGAAGTCGATAGGGTCGATGCAGTCTTTGCGGGAACGGTCTTCGGAGTGACGGGGACAATCCAACGCTGCCTGCAGACCCTCGGCATCGTCGGAGTCCCGATCGTCACTGTTGAGAATGCGTGTGCAACCGGATCTACCGCCCTGTTCGAAGCCGTCCATGCAGTCGAGTCGGGGAGATACGAGAGCGTTTTATGCCTCGGTGTCGAGACCATGACTGCGCACTTCAGGGGTCCGATCACACCTGCCTACAACGATGCCGAGGGTGCCGCCGGCCTGGCGATGCCAGGAATCTACGGTCTCGCCGCCAGTAGGTACGGCCATTTGTACGATGTCGAGCTCGACGATCTCGCCCTGATCGCGGTCAAGAACCGCGCACACGGTTCGTTGAACCCGCGCGCCCAGCATGGGAAGTCGACAACGGTCGAAGAGGTGCTCAACAGCCGGATGGTGGCAGATCCGTTGACACTGCTGCAATGCTGCGACATCTCGGATGCCGCGGCAGCCGCGGTGGTCGGAGCTAAGCGAAAAGGCAAGCGGGACATCACGATACTCGCCAGCGCACTGCAGTCTGGACAACTGTGGGATCACCGGTCGGTCCACCCGTGGGGGTTCGAACTCATGCAGTCTGTCGCACGACAGGCTTGGGAGACGGCCGGACTCGGTCCCGCGGATATGAGCCTGTTCGAAGTCCATGATGCTTTCACGATCGGCGAGGTGACAGCCACCGAAGCGCTCGGACTCGCTCCGGCCGGACGGGGCCTCGAGCTGGTCAAGGCCGGTCACACAAGACTTGGAGGTCGCCAACCGGTGAACCCGTCCGGCGGGCTTTTGAGCAGAGGGCACGCCCTTGGTGCGACAGGGCTTGCGCAGATCGCAGAAGCAGTGTGGCAGCTCCGGGGGGAGGCCGGAGCACGTCAGGTCGACGATGCCCGAACCGCTGCAGTGGAGACGATGGGCGGCGGCGCCGCGGGAATCGATGGAAATGGTTGCGTTGTAACCATTTTGGGAGGATGAGGAACTTATGGATCACGATATCCTGAGCCAGGACAGGCTTGCGGACCCCTACCCGTACTTCGCCGAGATGCGAGCAACGTGCCCGGTGCACTGGAACGAGCAATACCGGGCTTGGTTCGTGTACCGGTACGACGACGTGGTGGCGGCATTGCGCGACCCTGCCTTCTCGTCGGATCGTGTGCGGCCCGTGTACAACGAGCGCCTGTCCGGCGAGCAGCGGCAGGCGAGGAAGGCCACCTACGACGTTCTCCAGCATTGGATGGTCTTCCTTGATCAACCTGATCACACGCGCATCCGGAAGTTGGTGATGCCTGCCTTCACACCGAAAGCAGTTGCCTCGATGCGCCCGCAGGTTGAAAAGGTGGTCGAGGAGGCCGTGCGCGCGATCACCGATCGGGGCGATTTCGATCTGGTGCGTGATCTCGCTTATCCGATTCCCGCTGTCGTGATCGCCGAGCTGATGGGGGTGCCGGCCCAGGATCGGGAGCTGTTCAAGCAATGGTCGGACGAGATCGTCGTGCTCGTCTTCGGCGCGAAGTCGACCCCGGATCGGCACGAACGTGCCCAGCGTGCCCTTACGGAGCTGACCGAGTACCTCCGTTCGCATATCTCGCGGCTGCGAAAGCAACCCGACGACAATTTGATCAGCCGCATTCTCGAATCCCGCGAGCAGGATCCGCCGCTGACCGACGACGAAGTGGTTTCCACCTGTGCGTTGCTCATATTCGGCGGGCACGAGACGACGACCAACATGATTGCCAACGGGACGCGCGCCTTCCTGCAAAACCCGAGCCAGTGGGAGTTGCTGAAAGAGGATCCGGCCATGGCGAGATCGGCGGTCGAGGAAGTTCTCCGTTTCGACGGTCCGGCCAAGATGGCCATGCGCAGAGTTGCGAAGGATGTCGAGTTGCGCGGCAGCCGGATGCGCGCCGGCGACACGGTCTACCTGGTACAAGCGTCCGCGAACCGCGACTCCGCGGTGTTCGACAATCCCGACACGTTCGACATCACTCGCACCTCGAACCGGCACGTCGGATTCGGTTTCGGTCTACATCATTGCCTGGGTAACTTCTTGGCCCGACTCGAAGGCCACCTCGCCTTCGAGGCTCTGGCAACCGGGTGCCCTGACATCGAGATCGCAGACTCGGCGCAGCAGTGGCATCCGACCCTGATCAGCCGTGGCATGACGTCGTTCCCGGTCACCAATCGCTGAAGGGCCGGCAGTCGCGCCCAGCCCGTCCAGCCCGTCCAGGTGGGGGGTGTCGAGATTCGATACCCCCACCGTTTCGTCATGGTGCCGTCACAGCGATGCCCGCATCGCTGCAATTAGAGTTGGTCAACGCACGCGGATCGCTCGGCATATACGAGGATCTTGCGTTGGGTAACCCGGAGTGGAGACTACGCACTCCGTTATAGTTCGCGGCTACGGCCGTCGATGAGAGGGGACGCGATGGTCCAGAAAGCGGCAAAGCGGGGCCGTCCGCGCCGCGGACCGGATGTCGAACGAGTTCAGGAAGTTCTCGACGCTGCGGCCGATGCTTTTCTGGCGAACGGATACGACGCCACCAGTATGCAGGACATTGCCGATGCGGTCGGCATCATGAAAGGCAGCCTGTACTACTACGTCGCATCCAAGGAGGACTTTCTCTTCCAGATCATCGAGCCTGCGTACATTACCGCTCTGGACGCAGTGGCACCGCTGTCCGACGATCCCCGCGCATCGCTCGACCGTCTGACGGATTTCGTCCACTCACATGTTTTGTTCGTGGCCGCCAACCTGCGGACATTCCGGATCCGGCTACGTGAGTTCAGCCAGCTGTCGCCGCTGCGTCAAAAGCAACTGAGCAGGAGCGAGGACGAGTATTACGCCGTACTCATGGGGATCATGCGTGACGGCGTCGACTCCGGTGACATCGATCCGGATATCGATGTGCGGCTGTCTTCGGTGGCCATCATCGGGATGCTGAACAGCATGACCGAGTGGTACTCCGCCGGTGGCAAGTACTCACCACAAGAACTCGCCTGCCAGCTGGCCGGCATGGTCTTGACCTCGCTGGGCTCCGACGCGGCGGTGCTGGCCACGGGTGGCCCCGAAGCGCTGCGCCGGAGCCCACGCAAGCGGCTCGAGAGTCAGCCCGCGACCGACGCCGCGGACAACGCGTAGAGCTGCTCGCCGATCCACGTGCGGTAGTGTCCGCTGCGGCGGGGCATACAGATCAACACGACCCCGACCGGCCGTCCCGCACGGTAGTAACCGACCGCACACTCTCCGCTCAGCTGTCCCTCGAGCACTTCGCAGCAATCGGCGATGCCGGGTGACCCGAACGAGTCCACTCGAACCGTCCCTTGGTCCGACCAGAAGGAGGGAAGTGGTTCAAAGGCGGGCAGTGCCGCTATCGGCGCCTCTGACAGATCGTGGATGATCGTGCGGGCCGCCTGGCGAGCGGTGTCTACCGCCATCTGCCAGTGCTCGAATCGACGCGGCACGGTGTCGAACAATGTGTTGGGGAAGCGTGCGACATCTCCTACCGCTGCGGTCGCCGCAACGCCCCCCAGCCGAAGCCATGAATCACACATCACCCCGTCGGTGGTATCGAGCCCGTTTCCCTCGAGCCACGTCACGTTCGGAGCCGAACCTACTGCTTCGACGACCACGTCCGCCGTCAAGTGGAACCCGTCGTCGAGGACGACCCCCGATACTCGGCCGATGCCCTCGTAGCACTGGACCGTTCTGCCAGGGTGGAAACGTATCCCGGCCGCGGTGTGTCTGCATTGAATTGCCTGACCCACCTCGCGGCCGAGTGGTCGGAGCATGGCGACCTCGTCGGTACAGACAACGTCGACCTCGCACCCCTTCGCGCGCGCGGCGGCGGCAACCTCACACCCGATGAATCCGGCACCGATGACGACCACCCGCCGACCGGGCCCCAATTCTCGGTGCACTGCTCGTGCGTCGTCGAGTGTCCGCAACGTGTGCCGTCCGGCGCGCGGTCCCGAGATCGGCAACGTCCGGGGAGTCACACCGGTCGCCGCGACGAGTGCATCGAACTCGACGACCTGCCCGTCCGACAGGTGCAGCCGCCTCTCGGCCAGATCCGCCTTGGTGACTGAAATGCCGAGTCGCCAATCGACGTCGTCGTCTGCTAATCGAGGGCGTAGTCGTACCTTGTCGAAGGTGCCACCATCCCACAAGATCTTCTTCGACAACGGTGGCCGCGTATACGGCATACTCGCCTCGGATCCGATCACGATGACGGACTCGTTCCACCCTGCGCTGCGAAGCGCCTCGGCAGTGCGAAGGCCTCCGAGTGATCCACCTGCAACTGCCACGGTGCGCATATGCAGCCTCAATCGACAATCGTGATTGCTTGCATGGGGCATGCATCCGCGGCCGCCTCCACCACTGCACGCTGATCATCGGCTGCTTCGACTCGGTACTGCAGCTTGCCGTCGCTGTCGAGATCGAATACCTCCGGCGCGGCGAAGACGCATTGCCCGTAGTGCTGGCATGAGCTCATGTCGACGTTGACTCGCATGGTTCCTCCTCTGATTTCAAGGTTAATCCACCTTCCGTTTGGTAGATAGAATAACACGGTGCTTGACATCACACTTCGTATGCCGCCATATTTCTACCTACGGTTTGGTAGAAATAATTCATCGGGAGAGTACGGCATGACCGACAGGCGAGACGAAGCTCAGCGACGCGCCCGCTCGACACGGTTCTGGGACGAAGCGCGCGAGACGATGCCGCGTCACGAACGCGACCAGCTGATCCTCGAACGGATTCAGCACCAGCTGCACTACGTGTACGAGAAATTGCCGTTCTATAGACGGCATTACGACGACCACGGATTCAAGCCCTCCGACGTCAAGTCCTTGGCGGACTTCACCGCGAAGGTGCCGGTGATCACCAAGAAGATGTTGGTCGAGAATCAGCAGCAGCACCCGCCGTTCGGCGACTACCTCGGTGTCCCGCGCAATCAGCTGGCCCGCATCCACGGCTCTTCGGGAACGATGGGAAAGCCGACGATGTATGGCGTCTCCCGCCGTGACTGGGGCCGGGCCCGCGAGGCGTCTGCCATGGCATTGTGGAGCGCTGGCGTCAGGCCCGACGACATCGTCCAGATCACCTTCCCCTTCGCCCTCTTCTTCGGCGGATGGGGGATATTGCAGGCCACTGAGGAGATCGGCGCGACGACCTTCCCCACCGGCTCGGTTGTCCCGACCGACAAGCAGATCGAACTCATGCACACGCTGGATTGCGATGTTGTCGTGGGAACGCCGTCATACCTCGTACACCTGGCTCAGCGCTCTCGCGAACTCGGCCTCGATGTCCGCGACAGTAAGGTCTCCCTACTCGTTGCCGGAGGCGAACCCGGTGCCAGCATCGCGTCGGTGCGAGAACTGCTGATGCAATTGTGGGCAAACCCCCTGATCGTTGACGCTTCCGCCGGCTCGACATCCGAGATGTACCCGTTCCTGTCCAACATCGGATGCACCGAATCGAACGGCGGAGTACACCTGTTCCAGGACGAGAACTACACCGAGATCGTCGATCGAAATGACCCGAACATCCTGGTACCCGCAGGAACGTCGGGAGCCACGGTGGCAACCCATCTGTGGCGAGAGTCCCAGCCGATGATTCGATTCTGGATGGGCGACGAAGGCGTCATCGACGACACTCCATGCCCGTGCGGACGCACCTATCCCCGTCTCCCGCGCGGCGTGTTCGGCCGGGTCGACGACATGCTCATCATCCGAGGAGCCAACGTCTATCCCAGCGCCATCGAGGCCGCGGTCCGCAGCGTCGACGGCGCTGGCGCCGAGTTCCGCATCTTCGTCGAGCGCGAGAACGCACTCGACGAACTTCGCGTCGAGGTCGAGCATGAACCCGACATGGACACCAAGGGCCTCGAGCAGTTGCGTCTGTCGCTCGAGGCCGCGATCAAACTGTCAATTCAGATCAGGGTGCCGGTGAGCGTAGTCGCTCCGGGAACTCATGAACAGCAGACCTTCAAATCCCGCAGGGTCGTTGACAATAGGCCGAAAGCTTGAGGTGCTCGACCAGTCGCCGTCCGCGCAATCGCGGAACCATGCAACTGAATCCTTGGGCACAGTCTCCGAACCTGGTTGATGTCGCCGTCGAGAATCCCAGCCCACGCCGCCGCATCCGGCGGCGTGTCACCGAACCCCGGCGAACGTTCGTGGTCAGCGCACTAAGGAACGCTGACGGTTGGGTCGCAACTGTCGGGTGGATCGACCAACCCGCAATCGACCGGTGCGCGGGTCGGACGGTAGCCGGTGGGGACGCCGCCGGATTGGATGATGCCGCGGTAGGCGTCGACCGCGTCGGTAGGTTTGCGGGCAAGGGTGGGATCGGAGCGGACGTCGACCGTGTACAGGCCGAATCGTGGTGTGTAGCTGCCCCATTCGTAGTTGTCGGTGAGGCTCCAGTAGTTGTAGCCGATGATATTCATGCCGTCGGCCTTGGCGCGCTGGATCCAGTAGACGGTGTCGCGAAGGTGATCGCTTCGGGTGTAGCCATCGGCGCGTGATTTTCCGTCCTCGGTGGGCATGCCGTTCTCCACGACATATAGTGGGCGGTCGGGAAACAACCGCGCGTAATGGCGCAGTGCATAGTAGATGCCCTCGGTGTGAATCGGGAGTTCCCACATTGCCGGACCCTCGTTCGAACCACCCTGTACCGCTCTATTCGCTTCCGGTAGCGGCGCGAAATAGTAGTCGACGCCGACGAAATCGAGCTTATCGGCGATCCGGTCCACGATCGGCTGATTCACCTCGGTCTCGGCGCCCGCAACATAGCCGAGATTGCTGGTGACCTGCGCATCGGGCAGGTCGTGATGGATGGTGTCGTAGATCGCGTTGTGCGCATCGGCGATTCGGTCCAGCATGGCCGGCGCCTCGTCCGGTGTAATGGCACCGATGCGCAGTTCGGTACCGATATAGGCGGCAGGTTCGTTGAAGGTGACCCACAATGGATTGCGAGAAGCATAGCGGTTCACCACCTTTCGCATATTGGCCAGCCAATCCTCGACCATGCCCGGATTGCGCCAGCCGCCGCGATCCGCGGCCCAGCCGGGATATACCCAGTGATCCAGGGTGAGCATCGGTCGCATACCGGTCGCGAGGATGCGCGCTATCACATTGTCGTAGAAGCCGAATGCCGCCTCGTCCCAGGTATCGGGTTGCGGCTGTATTCGCGCCCATTCGATGCCGATCCGATACACCCGGGCCCCGAGATGTGCGGCCAGGTTGATGTCGGAGATGTAGCGCTTGTAGAAGTCGACGGAATTCTCGTAGTCGTCCCCGGCCTGGCCGGTTTCGATATAGCGGGTCCAATTGCTGCCCGGCGCATGGCCTTCGGATTGGAAGCCCGATGATGCGACGCCCCACAGGAATTCTCGGCCGAACGGTGTGATGGTCGCCTGTGCGGGCGGCATCGCGAGGCCGGACAGTAGTAGCGCGGTCGCGTTGATCGCGAGCCCGACCAGGGTGCGTCGACGCCGCGGTGTTCGCATCGAACTCCTGTTCCCGTTCGGCACTGTCGGTCGGGCGCCACCAGGTGGGATCGGCCGCATCCGGTGATCTGTCAGCGTAGCTGTCGGATTGCTGAAATATGGGCAGCCGGTCGGTGTGTCGCGTGTGAGGTCAGCGGGCCTGCTCCAACTCCGTGATCAGGTGATAGGTGGTAGGGGGAATGCCCAGCTCGCGCCCGATCGCGGACGCGGCGACCGGTCCGGCCCGGGCACCATCAGTTGCGGCACGGCAAGGCCGCGCCGCAGCGGCGGGATATTGCTGCTCGTTCCCATGCCAGTTTCTCGGATTGTCTCGTATACCAGACAGAACCTGGCTCAGCCTCTTTCTTCACCCGCCCCGTGGCGGTGGAATGGGCATATGCCGGATACCACGCATTCACCGCCCGTGGAGCTGGACGGGCCGCTGACCGTCGAACGCATCGTTGCCGTTGCCCGCGACGGCGCCCAGGTTCGATTCAGCGAGGCCGCCGAGAAGCGGCTGACCAACGCGCGTCAGTATGTCGACGCGCTGGCCGCGGGCACGGTCCCGACCTACGGCGTCTCCACCGGCTTCGGCGCACTGGCCACCCGGCACATTCCGCCGGAGAGCCGGGCCGCGCTGCAGCGGTCGCTGATCCGCTCGCATGCCGCGGGCGCGGGCGCCGCGGTCGAGACCGAGGTGGTGCGCGCCATGATGTTGCTGCGGCTGCGGACCCTGGCCACCGGACACACCGGGGCGCGGCTGGAGACTGCGCTCACCTTGGCCGAGTTGATCAATGCGGGCATTACGCCGGTGGTGCACGAGTTCGGATCACTCGGCTGCTCCGGCGATCTCGCGCCCTTGGCCGCGGTCGCGTTGGCGCTGATGGGGGAGGGCGAGGTCACGGATTCTTCCGGCAACGTGATGACAGCAGCGGAAGCCTTGCGCGCCAAGGGAATCAAGCCCGTGACCCTCGCCGAGAAGGAAGGGCTCGCGCTCACCAACGGCACCGACGGCATGCTGGGCATGCTGGCGCTTGCCATCGATGACCTGCGTCAACTGCTCGATGTCGCCGATATCACCGCCGCCATGAGCGTGGAGGCACTACTCGGCACCGACCGGGTCTTCGCCGATGATCTGCAGGCGCTGCGCCCGCATCCGGGACAAGCGCGGTCCGCACGGCGCATGGCGGCCGCGCTCGCCGGATCGGAAATCGTTGCCAGCCACCGGGGTCCGGACTGCAACCGGGTGCAGGACGCGTATTCGTTGCGCTGCGCACCGCAGGTGCACGGCGCCGCCCGCGACACCCTCGCGCACGCCGAATTGGTGGCCGAACGGGAAATGGCCTCGGCGATCGACAATCCCGTCGTGCTCGCCGATGGCAGGTTGGAATCCAACGGCAACTTCCACGGTGCTCCGGTGGCGTATGTGCTCGACTTCCTCGCCATTCCGGTCGCCGATGTCGCGAGTATGGCCGAGCGGCGCACCGATCGAATGCTGGATATCGCACGCTCACACGGTCTTCCTGCGTTCCTCGCCGACGATCCGGGCGTCGACTCCGGCCACATGATCGCCCAGTACACCCAGGCGGGAATCGTCAGCGAACTCAAGCGCCTCGCGATGCCCGCATCGGTGGATTCGATTCCGAGCAGTGCGATGCAGGAAGACCATGTCTCGATGGGCTGGTCGGCCGCACGTAAATTGCGCAGGGCTGTCGACGGTCTCGCCACCGTTCTCGCCATCGAATACCTCACGGCCGCAAGGGCATTGGATCTACGCGCACCGCTACGGCCCGCCCCTGCCACCGCAGCGGCACTCGCCTTGCTCCGCACCGAGGTCGGCGGCCCGGGACCAGACCGACACCTCGCCCCGGAAATCGCCGCCGCGGCCGAATTGGTCCGCTCCGGCGAACTGCTCGCCGCCGTCACCCCTTACCTCGGCACCTAGGACAGTGAGCTCCCTTGTCGAACCCGAAGCGGTCCGGTTCCCGCATAGCGAATCAGGCTCGCGCACAGGGTCTACCTCGTGCGAGTCACCAAAGCTATGCGGCACCGACCTGCGGGCGGACCGTTGATATGGAGGCAATTCGATGACACGGACGGTGCGCGCGGCGCGTGGCACGCAACTGACGGCCAAGAACTGGCAGACCGAGGGTGCACTTCGGATGCTGCAGAACAATCTCGATCCCGAGGTGGCGGAGCGCCCGCAGGACCTGGTGGTCTACGGCGGCACCGGTAAGGCGGCGCGGAACTGGTCCAGCTTCGAGGCGCTCACCCGCACCCTCACCACACTCGAGGCCGATGAAACCCTGCTGGTGCAGTCCGGTAAGCCGGTCGGCGTATTCCGGACACACGAGTGGGCGCCGCGGGTGCTGATCGCCAATTCGAATCTGGTGGGCGATTGGGCGAGCTGGCCCGAATTCCGCAGGCTGGAATCGCTGGGCCTCACCATGTACGGACAGATGACCGCGGGTTCGTGGATCTATATCGGCACCCAGGGCATCCTGCAGGGCACCTACGAGACATTCGCTGCCGTGGCGGACAAGCGTTTCGGCGGCACTCTAGCCGGAACCCTCACGCTCACCGCGGGATTGGGTGGCATGGGTGGTGCGCAGCCGCTGGCCATCACCATGAACGGCGGGGTCGCCCTGGTGGTCGAATGCGATCCGGCGCGTGCCGAGCGGCGCGTGCACGATCGCTATCTCGACGAGATCGCCACCGATTTCGATGATGCGGTGCGCCGGGTCTGCACGGCGCGCAAGGAGCGAAAAGCCTTGTCGGTCGGTCTGATCGGCAATGCGTCCGAGGTACTGCCGAGATTGCTGGCGGCGGGTGTCGAGATCGATATCGTCACCGACCAGACTTCGGCGCACGACCCCCTCGCCTATCTGCCGCGGGGTGTCGCACTCGCGGACTGGGCCGACTACGCCGCGAAGAAGCCCGACGAATTCACCGACCGCTCGCGCGAATCCATGGCCGAACACGTCGACGCGATGCTCGGGTTCCTCGACCGCGGCGCCGAGGTCTTCGATTACGGCAATTCGCTGCGTGGCGAGGCGAAGCTGGGCGGCTGCGAACGCGCCTTCGACTTTCCCGGCTTCGTGCCCGCCTACATCCGGCCATTGTTCTGCGAGGGCAAGGGGCCGTTCCGCTGGGCCGCGCTGTCCGGTGATCCGGCGGATATCGCCGCGACCGACCGGGCCGTACTGGAACTGTTCCCGGAAAACCAATCCCTGCGCCGCTGGATCACCATGGCCAGGGAACGCGTTGCCTTCCAAGGACTTCCGGCTCGCATCTGCTGGCTCGGCTACGGTGAGCGGCACCTGGCCGGGCTCCGATTCAACGAGATGGTCGCACACGGTGAGTTGCGGGCTCCGGTGGTGATCGGCCGCGACCACCTCGATTCCGGCAGTGTCGCCTCGCCGTATCGCGAAACCGAGGCAATGGCCGATGGATCCGATGCCATTGCCGACTGGCCGCTGCTCAATGCGCTGGTCAACACGGCTTCCGGCGCGAGTTGGGTGTCCATCCACCACGGCGGTGGCGTCGGCATGGGCCGGTCCATCCACGCCGGACAGGTCTGTGTCGCCGACGGGACCGCGATGGCCGGACAGAAGATCGAGCGTGTGCTCACCAATGACCCCGGTATGGGCGTCATTCGGCATGTGGATGCCGGATACGAGCGCGCCGGCGCGATCGCCGCGGAGCGTGGCGTGCGAATCCCCATGCAGGAGAACACGTGACAGCGAATAGTCTGCTCGCCGAAACGCCGAGCTGGGCCGGGATGCGCGGCGCGGCGGATACTTCCGGCATGTCTGCGATCGTGCCGAACAGGAATTGCGGGACTGGTTCGTCGTCGATGCCCCCTCGGTCACCCATCTCGCCTACCGTCCGGGCGTCCCGCTGATACCGGCCCGTTTGGACAAAACCATAACGATGGCCGAATGGCCTGGTGCCACAGGATGATCCGACCTACGGGTCTTCCAGGGAACGTATCGCGGCGTCCACGAGTGTCATTGCGGTGTGGGCACACACGTCGACGGCCGCATCGGGTGCGCTCTTGCCCGGGCCCGCCAGCCACCACGCCATCGGTGGCTACTGTGGATGGTGGTATCCACCGTGGGAGGAACAGATCATGCAGATCGCCATCGTCGTCTATCCGGGTATGACCGCGCTCGATGTGATCGGGCCCTACGAGGTGCTGCGGCTGCTGCCCGACGCGCGGCTGCGTTTCGTCTGGCACGAGCCGGGACCGATCACCACCGACAGCGGTGTGCTGCTGCTCGGCGCGACGCATTCGCTCGACGAGACACCATCGCCCGATATCGTGCTCATCGGCGGCTCGGGTCCCGCGACCGCGGCCATGGTCGCCGACGAAAAGCTGCTCGCCTGGCTGCGTCAGGTGCACGAGACCTCGACCTGGACGACCTCGGTGTGCACCGGATCGGTGATCCTCGCCGCCGCCGGAATTCTGCGGGGCAAGCCCGCGACATCGCACTGGGGCGGTTTGTCGGCGCTGAAAGGGTTCGGCGCCGAACCGCGCCCCGAGGAACGGGTCGTGCGCGACGGCAAGATCGTGACCGCCGCGGGCGTCTCGGCGGGAATCGATCTCGGGCTGTGGCTGGCCGGTGAGATCGCGGGCAAGGACCAGGCCGAGGCGATCCAGCTGATGATCGAATACGATCCGCAGCCGCCGTTCGACAGCGGCCACATGCGCAAGGCGAGTCCGGCGACGCGGCGCAAGGTGGCCGAGCTGGTCGGTCGCGAGGGCGCCGAGCAACTCATCGCCGATCCGCCTACCGTGGTGCGGGAGGCGAGCGCCACCGCGAAGCTGTCCTGGTCGACGGCCATCGAGCAAGCTCGCGCCCGTTGACAACTCGGCAATCGTTAGTCGCTGCCCGCGGTCAGCACGGCGACCAGGGCGATCGCACCGGGCAGCGCTTGGACGAACAGGATCCGACGGTTCGCGGTGGCCGCACCGTAGATTCCGGCGACGACAACGCATGCGGTGAAGAAGATCATCGCGGCGAATCCGACCGGATCCGAGGCGATGATGCCCCAGATCAGACCTGCCGCCAGGAAGCCGTTGTAGAGGCCCTGGTTGGCGGCCAAAACCTTGGTCTGCTCGGCGAATTCGGCGGTGCTGCCGAAGGACGCGCGCACCCGCGGTGTGGTCCACAGGAACATCTCCATGACCAGGATGTAGATGTGCAGCAACGCCACCAGGCCGACCAGCACCTCGGCTACTACGCGCATAAACTATCTATCCCTTCGCCGCGTCATGGGACAAGGTGATATCGGCAGATTCAGGATGTTCGGGTCAGAGTTCCGGTCATATCGCCTGCGACACCGCTCGTGCGGTACGACAGCGTGCCATCGGATCGGAGTTCCACTCGCGACGTGGATCCGTCGTCGTTGCAGCCAACGCTGTCCTCGATCAGCTTGGCGGTCAGCATGATCACGTTCGCAGATGTAGCTGTCAGTGTCTCTGCTCGCCCGCATTTCAAGCCGATTATCTTGCCCGTATTCGATGAGGTGCCGATCTGCTGGCCGACTTCGCCGGAGTTGAGCCGCAGCACGATCTCATAACCTCCCAGTCCGTCACGGGCGATGCCGGTCCATGTGCCGACGAATTCTTCGGGTATCACGGACTCCGTGGCCGCCGCTGTGGTGCTCGTCGCGTAGGTTTGCTCCACCGAGGTCGTCATGGGTGCGTCGGGGGTGGCCACCGCCGAATCGCGCACCGGCGCCGCGGTATCGGTGGACTTGTCGGTGAGCTGCGCACCGATGATGAATGCGCCGACCGCGACGGTCGCGACGATCAATGCGGTCCGACGGGAACGTTTCTTCGGCGCTGACTGGGGCGGCCGGTGGTAGGCGGGTTGCGGTCCCGGCCGGTGCTGCGCGGGCGGATATGGCGCGTGCTGATGGTTCGGATTGGCTTGCGGCCCAGGGGGTCCGGATTGCCATGCGGTATTCCTGGACTGCCAGGTCACGGTATCCGGTGCGGGCCGGGACAACGGGTGGGGCGGTGTATGCGGCCCCGAATTCGATTGTGGCACCGGCCGGGAAATCGTCGGCGCCGGATCCGGCCTGATCGCCTCGACCGGCCCGGATTCCAGATCGAGCAGCGCGACCGCCCGCCGACTCACCTCTTCGAGCACCGGCGCGGGCAGCCAGCCGACGCGTTCCGGAACCCCGAGTCCGGCCAGGTGATCGAGTAGCTGCTGCGGAGTCGGGCGCGCCGCCACATCCTTGTTCAGACATGCCGCGATGAGCGGCCGCAGCCGGTCCGGCACCGCCGCGAGCCGCGGCTCCTCGTACACCACCCGATACAGCATCTGTACGGTCTCGCCGCTGCCGAACGGCCCCTGCCCGGTCGCCGCGTAGGCGAGCACACCGCCGAGTGCGAAGACATCGCCCTCGGGTCCCATGGTCGGCCCGACCACCTGCTCCGGACACATGAATCCCGGTGAGCCGATGACACTTCCGGTGGTGGTCAGCCCGCTGTCCTCGGCGGCCCGCGCGATGCCGAAGTCGATCACCTTCGGACCGTCCACGGCGAGCAGCACATTCGACGGTTTCAGATCGCGGTGCACGATTCCGGCGGCGTGCACGGCGATCAATGCCTCGGCCAGACCGTGCGCGAGCACCAGCAGTGTGTTCTCGTCGAACGTGCCGAACTGTTCGACCGCATCGGTCAGCGAGAATCCGGCGACATAGCCGGTCGCCAGCCATGGCGGGGTCGAATCCACATCCGCATCGAGCACCGGCGCGGTGAACTTCCCGCCGACTCGCCGCGCCGCGGTGACCTCGCGCCGGAACCGCTCCCGGAACTCGTTGCCGATCAGATCCGGTCGGATCACCTTCACCGCGACGGTGCGCCCGCCCGCGCTGCGTCCGAGGTACACCCGGCCCATACCGCCCGCACCGAGCAGGCCGAGTAGCCGGTAATCCCCGATCCGCGTGGGATCGTCTGTGCCGAGCGGTCGCATCGCGAACTGAGGTCCTCTCACCTGACGTTGAACACGCAAAGGCTACCTATGTCCGCGCTCGGCTGCCCTAGCCGGTAGCGGCCGGAACCGGTGTGGCAGCTGTGCGGCGCAGCTGCCGCGCCAACAAGTATGCGGCGACAGCGGCCGGAATGTTCATCAGCACCCCGTAGACCGCGGGCGGCACCGCCATCTGCGAATCGTGCAGCACGCTGGCGGCCACCGCGATCGCCAACGCGCCGTTATGGATGCCGATCTCCATGGCCGAGGCGATCGCCTGATCGGTCTCCACCCGGAACAAGCGCGGCACGGTGTACCCGATGACGAAGCTCAGTGTCGACAGCAGCAGACTGAGCGTGGCGAGCTTGCCGATGTTCTCGGTAAGCGTGTCGAACTCGCGCCCCACCGCTGTCACCACGACCAGCAACAGCACCACCGCCGAGACGATCTTGACGTTCTTGCGCATCCGCTCGGCCCATTCGGTGAACCGGCGATGCACCAGCATGCCCACCGCGACCGGGATCAAGACGATCGCGAACACCTGGGCGAACTTATCCGGGCGCAGCCCGATCGCCGCGTTATCGTCCATGAACAGCGTGAACGACAAGGTGACCACCAGCGGTAGGGTGAATACGGCGAGAATCGAATTGATCGCGGTCAGCGTGATATTCAGGGCCACATCGCCACCGGCGATATGGCTGAACAGATTCGCCGACGGCCCGCCCGGCGAGGCGACGAGCAACATCACCCCGACGGCCAGCGCACCCTCGAGCCGGAACAGGTAGACCAGACCCAGGCAGATCGCGGGTAGCACGATCATCTGACATACCAGCGCGACCACCGCGGCCTTGGGATATCGCAGTACCCTGGCGAAATCGTCGACGGTCAAGGTCAACCCGAGTCCGAACATCACCAGCGCAAGGGCCAGCGGTAGGAATACGGCGAAAAACATTGAACCCATTCAGATCTCCTCATCAGGACTCGGACGGATATCGACGTTATCGACTCACCGTCCGCACGACTACCCCACATGTGGGAGCCCGGATGGGGATGCGGCTCACACCGTCGGCGTGACCTACAAGACGCCCGGCAGTTGCAACGCCTGTTCGGAAGGCACCCTGACGCCGGTCCAATTCCATTGGGATGGAAAGCAAGTCCAGACGATCGGAACACCACCGAAATAACCTCAGGCACCCGATCGCATGATGCGATCCAGGGCTGCGCGCAGCTCTGCGGCCGGATCGCTCGGCAGGCTCGGCATGCGCCAGGCAATGATCTGATCGGGTCGCACGAGGAGTGCGCCGGTAGGGGAGAGGCCGACGGTTTCGGGCCAATCCTGCTCCAGTTCATGGATTTCCAGCGGCAACTGCTCGCGCGCCGCCTTCCATGCCGCGCCAGGCGGGCCGACCAAGAGGACGCAGGACGTTCCGATGAGGTCGAGTGTCGAGCGACCGTCGGGCAGGTGGTGATGGGGGAGTCGGGTGCCGGGTTGGCCGGTGAGGTCGAGATGCGCCATGGTGTGCGGGCTGCCGTCGTCGATGAGCGCGCCCGCGCGATAGCGATTGCCGAGGATCAGTGCGATCGGATCGGCGAGTGGTGTGGCGTCGGTGGATTCGCGATTCATGGTGCGCAGGTCGGCGGTACGGATGCTCGACTGGTCGGCGATGTACCAGCCGACCGGGCGGCGTTCGGTGTGGTAGGTGTCCAGCAGTGCCGGGTCGGCCCCGTCGCGCAGTACGGCTGCCAACTTCCAGGCGAGGTTGTGCACGTCCTCGATACCGCTATTAGCGCCAGCGGCGGCGAAGGGCGGCATGACATGAGCGGCGTCACCGGCTAGGAAGATGCGGCCCGTACGGTATCGCTCGGCGACGAACATTCCCGGCTCCCAAGGTAATACGCTGAGTAGCTCGATCGGGATATCCGGGACGCCGATGGCCGTTCGCAATACGTTCGGCCATTCGTCCAGGGGACGGTCGATTCCCGCGGTGGTGGTGAATATCCAGCGCTGTGATCCGTCGATCGAGGTGAAAGCTCCTGGCGTATCGGCATTCTCGATTTGGCAGAGGTTGAATTCGCGGCCGCGCACCAATTCCACGAGATCGGCGCGGAAGTACACATTGACGGCTCGGCCGAGCGTGCCACGACCATCGCGCGGAATTCCGAGCCGCTCGCGGATCGGACTCGAGGCACCGTCGGCGGCGATCAGGTAATCCGCGCGCAACCGCTCGACGGTACCGTCGGCGGCGCGCATCGTGGCAATGATGCCCTCGGGCTCGTCGGCGCAGCCGGTGAGTTCGACACCGAATCGGACATCGCAGCCGCGAGCCACAGCGATATGCCGCAGCACCGGTTCCAGCAGATCCTGGGCGCAGAGACAGGCGGTGGCCGGGGTGATGGTCGACCAGTCCGGCACACCGCCGGGCAGCGTGAAGGGGATCCGTTCGGCCTGGGCGAGTGTCGGACCAGCCGCGAAGTGCTGGTATTCCGCGAGGTCGCGGGCCGCGTCCAACACCTGGTCGGCGATGCCGAGCTGGCCGAACAGTTCCATCGTCCGGATATTGATGCGCCGGGCCTTGGGCTGCGGTGAGGTGGTCGGCCTGCGTTCGACCAGCACCGTGGCCACGCCCTGCCGACGCAGGAACAGCGCGGCCGATAGTCCGACCAATCCGCCGCCCACAATGAGAACACGTCGTTCGTGTACGTTGTACATCATGTGTACTACGTACACGAATGGTTGAATGCCTGGCAAGGAGGTGGCAATGCGCGAGGATTCGTCGCCGCCCGGACCGTTGATCTGGTCGCTACCGGAACCACCGGGCCGACCGACCACGACGCTGAGCCGGGCGAACATCCTGCGTGCGGCTTTGACCGTGGCCGATGCCGAGGGTGTGCGGGCACTGACCATGCGGCGGATCGCGACGGCGGTCGGTGCGTCCACGCCGATGTCGCTGTACCGCTATGTCGGGAGCAAGGACGGTCTGGTCGACTTGATGATTGACGCCGTCTACGGCGAGATTCCACTGTCCGCGAGCGCTTCCGGCCATTGGCGCACCGCACTCGAAGAGCTTTCGCTGGCCACCTGGTCGGTGATCCAGCGCCACCTCTGGTTCGGTGAACTCGTGCATACGAGGCCGCCGCTCGGTCCGAATGCGTTGCGCTACTTCGACTTCCGCTTCGCGCTCTTGGAACCGCTCGGGATCGCCGCCGACGATATGACGCTGATCACCGCCGCCGTCGACGGCCATCTCATCGGCGCCGCACTGCAACTGGCCGAAGAGAACCGCACGCGGGCCCGCTCCGGGCTGCACACCGACGATGAGTTGGCCGCCGCCGCGCAACCGATGCTGGACCCGATCCTCGCCGACGGTCGCTATCCGGCCTTCGCCCGCTGGATCGCCGCGCGCACCACCACGACCAACGTCGACCCCGTCGAGTGGACACTGACCAGTCTGCTGGACGGCATCACGGATCGTCTCGGGCTGTCGAAGTAGCCGCGGCTCAGTTCGCGGTGTCGAGCGGAACGTAGCGCACGAGGATGTTGTCGGAGACCTCGACCTTATCGATGGCGTTGTAGCGCTTGGAGAATTCGCGATTGGTGGACGAGAACGTCGGATCGAGCTCGACAAAGAAATAGCCGTCCATCGACCACGATGAGCTTGCGTGTTTCCGATCTTTTCGGTTCAGCAAGCCCCGCTGGCGTGTACCCGTTGATCCGAGCGCGGATCGGTGTTTCGACATAGTTCGACATGCGGCTCGGTCACGGTTCGATATCGCCGCATTGTTGGTTCGGCGAGTCCGCGAGCGCATCCGACGAACCGAACGGACCGCGGCTAGCGGGATATTCGCCAACGGGTTGCTATGGTCGTCGCGCGTCGATCAGGCGATCGTGTCTACATGCTGCGTACCAGTCGAGAAGGGATCATGTGTTGTCGGGGCATGGAGTGGCAACTGGGCTTTTGCGTGCGGTTCGACTGGCGACCGTTGTCGCCGCCGTGGTGACACTGGCTTCGAGTGGCGGTGGCTCCGCGACCGCCGAGCAAAGCGCCGGTAGCACCCTCGGTGAGCAGTGGACCGCCATGCACGACGGCCCGCAGGAATACGCCGATATCCATATCGACTGGGATGTTCCTATTCGTATGAGCGACGGCGTCATACTCAAGGCCAATGTGTATCGGCCCGTCGATGCTGCACAGCGGGTGGTCGACAAGCCGTTGCCGACGATCGTGAACCTCACGCCGTACACCAAGCTCATGAGCAATCTCGTCGATTCGGCATTCGCGACGCCCGGACTGCGGCCGTTCACCATGGATATGGTCCGGCGCATCAATCTGTCCGGTACGCCGATCAGTGGATTCGGTGAACTGATGCACGCACTCGACGGCGGCATGATCCAGACCGTGCTCGGCATCGACCGCAATCTCATCCGTAGCGGGTACGCGCTGGTGGTCGCGGACGTCCGGGGCACAGGCTTCTCCCAGGGCAAGTGGAACACCCTCGGTGCGCGTGAACAGTTGGACACCCGCGAGGTGATCGACTGGGCGGCCAACCAGCCGTTTTCCAACGGCAGTGTCGCGATGAGCGGCGGCTCCTATGCGGGCATCAATCAACTGCGCGCGGCCGAAAACGCCCCTGCCGCACTGAAAGCCATCTTCCCAGTGGAGGCGGGTAGCGATCTGATGCGTGATGTCGTCGCGCCGGGTGGCGGTGTCGGCACGACGTTCCTGCCGCTGTGGCTGAGCAATGTGAACCAGTCGAAGCTGATTCCCGACGTGCAGTCGATGCTCAACGGCACTTTCGACTGGAAATGGCTGCAGTCCAGGGCGGCCGATCCGGCGACCAATTCCGACCTGCTGGCCCAAGCGCTGCTCACCCCGTCGCTGGAACGGGTGCCGACGACGCTGGCCGCCGCACTCGATGACGACAGTGACTTCCGGCAGGGGATTCTGGGGCATCCGGACCGAATTACGGTGCCCACCTTCATGTATGGCGGCTGGCACGACATCTTCGCCAATAGCGCGTCCAAACTCTACAACGTGATTCCGCTGCCGCAGGCCGAGAAGCAGTTGCTGATCGGCGATACCTATCATGCGAATCCGGGCGCCGGTACCGGTGCGGCCGGCGCGCCACCCCGGCTGGATGTGCTGCAGCGGGTGTGGTTCGACAAGTGGCTCAAGGGCATCGATAACGGCATCGACAACTTCGGGCCGATCACGCTGTGGGAGCAGGGCTCGGGCTGGAAGACCATGGGGCAGTTCCCGGAAAACGGTGTCACACATCGGCGTGTCTATCTGTCCGCGTCTTCGAGCGATACCGCCGAGCATGCGGTGCACGACGGATCACTGTCGGCGACGAAGCCGGAGGACCACATCGCGCTGCAGGTGGCGCCCGGGGTGACCATGGCGTGCTCACGCGATGCCGCGCAGGGCTCCGCCGGTATCGCCGCGCCATTCGATATCTGCGCCAAGGACTCTCGCGTCGCCGAGGGCAATGGGCTGACCTTCACCAGTGCGCAGGTGCGTGAGCCGACGGTGATCTCCGGGCCGATCAATGTGCACCTGAACGCGGTTCACGATGCGACGGACGGCTATTGGGACGTCACCGTCAACGATGTCTCGCCCGACGGCACGTCGACCGTGCTGACCACCGGCCAGCTCACCGCGTCGCTGCGCGCGGTGGACGAGGCGAAAAGTATGCGCTCGGCGAGCGGCGATTATACTGCGCCGTACAACCCGATTACCCTGGACAGCATGCTGCCCGTCGCGCCGGGAAAGCCCGTGACACTGGATATCGCGGTCATCCCGACCCAGGCCGTTCTGCTGCCCGGCCACCGGCTGCGGGTGGATGTCTTCGCCGGAAACGCGCCGAAGGCATTGGCTTTCGGGCCGATGCTCAACAACACCGAGCTCAAGCCGCAATACCTGCGACTCGATCCGGATGCGCCGAGCTTCGTCAATCTGCCGACGAACCTGCCCATCGCCTGACGGTCGACATGCCGAAATGTACATCCTGAAGCCGCACCACCTGGTCGACGACAAGATCCACGCCCGTTCGACCGGTCCGTACTCGATGATTACCCGGCAGCCGTCCGACGGCGTGGTCGGTCGCGTGCAGGTGTATGAGGCGATCGTCATGGGCGAGAACATTCCGGAGCCGGGCACTCCGGAGTCGCTCGAGGTGCTCCTGAAGGAACTCCAGTCGCTGTGCCTCAACGTCGAGGCGCTGTCCTCCGACAGCGCCGCCATCGAAATGGGCGGCGCCGACGAGGATGATGTCGATCGCGCGGCTGCGAACCTTGGCACCGATCTATCCCGCAACGAGGCCGCCGCCGTGGACGGTCTAGAGCTGTGACATCACCTGGGCCGCAATGAGTTCCAGGTGCGCCAGATCGTCGAGGTCGAGGATCTGGAGATAGATACGGGACGCGCCGATCTCGGCGTAGCGGGCGATCTTGTCGACGACCTCGGCGGGGGAGCCCGCGAGCCCGTTGGTCTTCAGCTCCTCGACCTCGCGGCCGATGGCGGCGGCCCGGCGCGCCACCTCGGCATCGGAGGCACCGACACAGGCCACCAGGGCATTGGAGTAGATCAGATCGTCGGGGCGGCGGCCGCAAGCCTCGGCGGCGGCGCGCACGCGATCGAACTGGCGGGCGCTATCTTCGAGCGAGCCGAAGGGCATATTGAATTCGGTCGCGTAGGTGGCGGCCAGGCGCGGGGTGCGCGTCGCACCATGCCCGCCGATCAGCACTGGAACCGGATCCTGCACCGGCTTCGGCAGCGCGGGAGAGTCCTTGATCTGGTAGTGCGCGCCGTCGAAGGTGAACTTATCGCCGACCTTCGTCGCCCACAGGCCGGTGATGATCGCCAGCTGCTCCTCGAACCTGGTGAACTTGTCCTGCGGGAACGGGATGCCGTAGGCGGCATGTTCCTCGGCGAACCAGCCGCTGCCCAGTCCGAATTCGACTCGGCCACCGGACATCTGATCGACCTGGGCGACCTGGATGGCCAGTGGTCCCGGCAGCCGGAAGGTGGCGGCTGTCACCAGAGTGCCGAGCCGGATGCGCTCGGTTTCCCTGGCCAGCCCGGCCAGGGTGAGCCAGGCATCGGTCGGACCGGGCAGGCCATCGATGCCGCCCATGGCCAGATAGTGGTCGGAGCGAAAGAACGCGTCGAAACCCAGATCCTCGGTGGCTTTGGCGACGGTGAGCAGCGTGTCGTAGCTCGCACCCTGCTGCGGTTCGGTGAAGATGCGTAGTTCCATGCTGACCATGGTGCCCGCTCGAGATTGATCTTGTTGGTCGGGTCTGATGCGCGCCACGTCGCTCGCCCCGGCGGGCGAGGACCACACCATCCGACTGGGGGACCGCACCGATCGTGCGCGTCCGCAGCCCACCCGCACGCCTGTGAACTGTGGTGCCGCGGCGACCTCGGTGACATTCAGTTCTGACGGGAACACCGCCGCGCCGGGCGAAGGTATCGGCGGTGCGGCGGCCTTGCTTCGCTGGGCGACGCTCGTATTCCGAGCGTGCTGTGCGGTATTCGGGGTGTGGCCGGTGCGGTGTCGCCGTATTTCGATCATGTCACCCGACAGGGCCGGCACGACAAGGTAGCCGAGACTCGCGTCCACGCGGCGTCATAGTGCGGGCTACCGATAGGGTCGCGGGTGCCCGGCAAGTCACTGGAGGCCACATGGCGGCAGCACCGCGCAGCGATTCGATGACGGGTGGACCCGATCGGCCGGTTGTCGTCGTCATGGGCGTCTCCGGATGTGGCAAGTCCACGGTCGGTGCTCTGCTTGCCGAGACACTGCGGGTCGAATATGCCGAGGGTGACGATTTCCATCCGGCCGCGAATATCGAGAAGATGGCGGCCGGTGTGCCACTGACGGATGCGGATCGCGCGCCGTGGCTCGATATCGTGGCCGCATGGCTGGGGGAGCGGCGCGAGCGCGGTGGGGTGGTCAGCTGCTCGGCGCTGAAGCGCGGCTACCGTGACCGGCTGCGGGCGGCCGCACCGGAGACATTTTTCGTTCACCTGTCCGCATCGCGCGCGGAACTGGCCCACCGAATGCAGACCCGTCGCGGCCATTTCATGCCCGCGACATTGCTGGACTCGCAGCTCGCCGCATTGCAGCCATTGGCCCTGGATGAATTCGGCATCACCGTGGACGCGATCGCGAATCCCGCCGAACTGGTCCGCGCGGCGATAGCCGCCTGGGAGTCGAGCTGACTCAGCTGTTCGTGCGTCGCCGCACCACTCGGGTCGCCAGCCAGGCCACACCGAGCACGACCAGCGGGGTGAGCAGCAGCAGTGGTACCGTCGCCGCGCCCGCGAGCGGATGCAACCAGCCTGCGATGGTGTCGCATATCGCGTCGATCAGGGTGCGAGCCAACGCCGCCACTGGCGAGTGCTCGTCCGGTCCAGTGCTGGCGTGGTCCGGCCATCGATTCACGGCCAATACCCTACGACATCGGATCGGTATGTCCGGCGGTCCCCCGCGGGACACTCAGCAATCTCACAGCTGCGGGCTGGCATCGTGAGGGTATGACGAATCGCCAGCTACCGATATGGGGCATCGTGGTGCTGACCGCGGCGGTTGTCGGCATCGTCGGCAGTGTGCTCGGGCACGGTGGCATCACCGCGATCGATCAGCCGGGTATCGATTGGGTGGTCCAGCGGCGTACCGGGCTGGTGACGCCGGTCGCGATCGGGATCAGCGACTTGGGTGGCACGCCGGCGATGACCGCGTTGGCGGTGGTCCTCTGTCTGGTGCTTGCCTGGCGTCGGCGGTGGCCGGAGGTGGTGCTGGCCGGTGTCGCCTCCATCGGTGCGGGCGTGCTCGTCGTGGTCGGTAAGCATGTCGTCGGGCGTACTCGCCCGCCTGCGGCGGACCACCTCGTCACCGCGACCAATCAGGCTTTTCCGTCCGGACACAGTCTCGGAACGATGGTGGTGGTCGGACTCCTTGCCGCACTGGTGCTTTCGCGATTGCACCGTCCGGCCGTCCGTCGCATCGCCGTGACCGCCGCGGCGGTATTCGTGGTGGCCGTTGGTCTTTCCCGCTGGTATCTGGGCGTGCACTGGCCGACCGATGTGCTCGGCGGCTGGTGTATCGGCGCGCTGTGGCTCGTGCTGTGTTTGGCGGCGTACCGGCGCTATCTGGTCGGCAGGGTCGGTGTGGCGCAGGTACCGCCGGAGACATTGGGAATACAGACACCCGCGGCCTCGGAAAGCAACAGTGCCCCGCCGACCAGCGCGGCCACCGCGATGGCGCCGAAGACGAATACCCAGATCAGCCCCGGGATGTGAGTGAGCCGGGCGAGCTGATCGGCATCGGAGTCCGCACCCTGCGGCATATTCCAGCGGCGCACCCGCCCGCGCTGTAATTCGATCACCGGCCGAGTGCCCGCGAGCAGTAGGAACCACGCGCCGAGGTAGGCGAAACCGGCCTGCACCGTATCGGTTCCGAACCAGGACACGGCGAAGACGATAGCGCCCACGCCGAATACGGTCAGCAGTCCGTAGATATTGCGTACCTTGATCAGGACGGCGGCGAGCAAGGCGATCGCGGTCCAGAGCATGAGGGTGATCCGGTTGGCGCCGAGCAGGGCGGCGAAGCCGAGACCGAGCAGCGGTGGCGATGGATAGCCCGCCATCGCGGTCAGAATCATGCCGAGGCCGTAGGGTTTTCCGCTCGATACGGTCAAGCCCGAGGTGTCGGAGTGCAGTGTGATGCTGTTGAGCCTGCGGCCGGTGAGCAGCGCGGTCAGTGCATGACCGCCTTCGTGCGCGATGGTGACCACATTGCGGGTGATCCGCCACAGCGGGCTGTATCCGACCATTATCAGGGCCGCGGCAGCGGTCGCGAGGACCAACCACCACGGTGGTGCGGCCTGGGTTGTGGTGAGCCGGTCCGCGATGGAGGCTCCGCGCTCGACGAATTCCGCTGTTTGCACCGCCGCACCTTAACCGGCCGCGGCGAGCTTCGCTGAGTCGTCGCGAGACGGTCAGATGCTGACGAGCTCGCCTAGACCCGCCGATCTGCGTGCGGCGTCGAGCAATCGCAGGGTCGTGACGGCGTCGCGTGGGTCGACCGGAACGGGTGCGCCGTCCAGGAGTGCGGCGGCCATGCCGTGGTAGAACGCGGGGTAGTCGCCCGCGATCGTGGGGACCGGTTCGGCAACGGGTTCCGCGCCCAGCAAACCCCACCGCTCGGGTTCGATTGTGCCCCAGGGACCGTCACCTGGCCGATGGCCGGACCGCAGCGCTTCCTCCTGCGGATCCAATCCGTCAGTGAGGTAACCGGCTTCGGAACCGAGCACCCGAAAGCGCGGCCCCAGCCGCGGTGTTACCGCGCTCATCCACAGATGGGATCGCACACCCGAGGCGTGGGTGAGGGCGACGAAGGCATCGTCATCGGTCTGGATACTCGGCCGCCGCCGGTCCAGCTCGCCGTACACCGTGCGCACCGGGCCGAATAGCGTCACCGCCTGGTCGATCAGGTGACTGCCGAGATCGAACAGCAGTCCGGCGCCCTCATCGGCGGAACCGACCTCGCGCCAGCCGCCCTTCGGCACCGGACGCCACCGCTCGAACCGGGACTCGAAACGGCGCACTTCACCGAGCCGCCCGTCCGCGATCAGCTGTCGAACGGTCAGGAAATCGCCATCCCAGCGCCGGTTCTGGAATACCGACAGCACCAGCCCGGCGCGGTCGGCTCGCGCGATCAGCTCTTCGCCCTCGGCCACGCTCACCGCGAACGGCTTGTCGACGACCACCGGCAGCCCGGCATCCAAGGCCTGCCGCGCCAGCGGCGCGTGCGTCGCATTCGGCGTCGCGATAACCACGAGATCGATACCGGCCGGTTCGGCGAATAATTCCGCCGCATGCGTCAGTACCCGCACCCCGGGATGCTCGCGCCGCGCCTGCTCCGCCCGCTCGGACGACCCCGTGACCACCGCCGCCACCCGCATTCTCGGCTGCGCGGCGATCAGCGGCGCATGGAATACCGACCCGGCCAATCCGTACCCGACTATGGCGACCTGCAGGCTGCTCATCGCTCCGACGCTACCGGTGCCTCGGCCGCGGGAGGAGCGAGCGTCGCGCTGAGCGGTACCAGCGCCAGGATTACGCGCGGTTGGTGGTGTTCCAGAAGCCGATCCAGAGCGCGCCCCACCAGCATGCCTGGGAGATGAGAAGCGTCAGCGTGCCGCGGGCGGTCAATGCTCGGTCGAGGATGCCGCCGCGGGCCGCGACTCGGTCGGTGAAGGCGGATGCTTGTAGACCGTTCAGCGTCAGGACCACGACCAGCGCCATTTTGGTCTGGGTGGTGTGGTTGGCAATATTCGGTTCGAGGAGCACCCCGCTGGCGACCAGACCGATGACGCCGAGCCAGATGGGCAGTTGGAGGCGGTCGGCGACGGTCAGCATGTCGCGCAGGGGCATGCGGCGCAGGACCCAGGCCACGGCGAAATAGTCCACCACCAGCACCGCGCCGAAGCCTAGGACCAGCGATGCCAGGTGGATGAGCAAGGCCGCATGGTGCAGCGCCGGTGCGCAGTGCAATCGGGTCGACAACCAGATCGCCATCGCGAGCGCGGCGCAGGCGGCAACCGTCCGGATCGCGAAACCGCGTCGGGTACGCAGCCCGCCCACCAGTGCCGTCATCGGCCCCACCGCACATCACGGTCCCGCATTGTCGATCCTCACTCGCACACAACTCACCCAACCCAATTAAGGTTAGGCACGCCTAATGTTAGTGTCTCTGATTTCGGTCGAGATCGACAGGGCAGTCAGCGGCGCGGTATGGCGGTGTACTCCTGTTCGGGGCGGCCGGTGGTGCCGTAGCGCAGACGCATCCGAACGCTGCCCGCGGCGGCCAGGGCGGCGAGGTAGCGCTGGGCGGTGGCGCGCGAGATGCCGATGGCGGTGGCTACCTCGGCGGCGGACAGCGGTGCGGTGGCCTCGAGGACGGTGTGCAGGACAAGGTCTTTGGTGGGGGAGGCGATGACAGGAGTGGCGGTGGGCGTCGAGATCGGGCGCAGCGCTTGGAGTGCGGCTTCGATGCCCGCGTTATCGACCTGCGGTGCGGCGAGGGTGCGGCGGTAGCGGGCGTAACCGGCCAAGCGGGCCGCGAGCATGGTATGTGGGAAGGGTTTCACCAAATATGCGAGCGCGCCGGCAGTGAATGCGGCTCGGACGGTGGTGCTCTCGGTGGCCGCCGTCAAAACCATGGCTTCGCAATGTAATTCGCGCACCAGATCGATGCCCGAACCGTCGGGCAGAAACACATCGACCAGCGCCAGGTCGATCGCATGGGCGGCGTTGAGTTCGTGCGCGGCGGCCAGGGTGTTCGCGGTGCCCGCGACGGTGAAACCCGCGATGGATTCGACGATTCCGGCGTGCAGATTGGCCACGCGAAAGTCGTCGTCCACCACCAGCACGGTCAGATCTGTTGCGGCCATGGCATTTCGCTGTCTACTAGCACTCCGGGGATTCGGGCGATGAATTCGGCGCCGGTGAGCGGTGGTGCACCACCGCGCGCACTGGCCAGCCGGACATCGCCGCCGTACACGCGAGCGATCTGGCGGATCAGCGCGAGGCCGATACCGCGCCCGCCCGGCACGCCCCGATCCTCGCGGGTGGAGGTGCCCTCGGTGAACAGGGTGTCGATCAATTCGGGTGCGACACCGTCACCACTGTCCGCGACCGCGATGTGCAGTATCGAATCCTCCTGCACCAGTTCGACTTCCACCTGTTTGGTGGGATTGTCGGCGACGCGTGCCGCCTCGATCGCATTGTCGAGCAGATTGCCGAGCACCGTGGTGACATCGACGGGTTCGGCGAGATTGCCGTCCACCCAGGTATTCGGTCCGAGTACGAGTTCGACGCCGCTCTCGCGCGAATGCGCCGCCTTGGCCGCGAGGAAGGCCTGCAGATACGCGTCATGGATCGCATCGATGCCGGGCGTCGCCGCGCCGAGCGGGCCCGCGCCGATCAACTCGTCGATGACATGGGACGCCTCCTCGGTTCGCCCACTGTGCAGCAGGCCGCTGAGCAGGTGCATCTTGTTGGAGAACTCGTGGCGCTGGGCACGCAGCACGGTACTCATCGACTGCACCGCATCGAGTTGGCGGGTCAGTGCCTCCACATCGGTGCGATCACGCACGGTGAGAACGGCACCGAGATCGCGCCCTTCGCGGGCGACTGGGTGGGCCGCGACCACCACGATATGCGAGCCGATGGTGGCGGGTGTCGGTTGTTCGTCGAGCGCACGGAAAACCTCCAGCACCCGTGGCGTCAAACCGATCTCGTCGACCGGCTTGCCGATATCGGCGCTGATACCGAGCAGCCGCCGCGCCTCGTCATTGACAAACGTTGTGCGCCAAGCGGAATCGACGGCGAGCACACCGCGGCCGATGCCGTGCAGCACCGCCGCCTGACCTTGGACGAGTTCGGTCAGTTCGGCGGGTTCGAGTCCGAGCGTCAACCCGCGCCACCGCCGCGCCAGAAATGCCGATCCCGCGACGCCGATCAGCAGCGCCACCGCGATCAACAGCGCCGCGATGCGCAGATCGGAGAGCAATTGCCCGCGAATCGCGGTGGTCGAGATGCCGACGCTCACCGCACCGACAGTGTGATTCGAATCGAGTTCCACCACAGGAACTTTCGCGCGCACCGAAGGTCCGAGCGTACCGCGCTCCTTGACGATCACCTCCCGGCCCGCCAGCGCCTCCGAGGGATCGGTACTCACATGTTCGGTCAGGCGCGCCTGGTCCGGATGTGCCAACCGGATTCCGGCATCGTCGGTGATCACCACGAACAGTGCGCCGGTGCGCTGGGTCGTATCGATGGCGATCCGCTCCAGTGGTCCCGCGGTGAGCTGGGGCCGCAGTTCGGGGGTCACCGTGCCGGGTGCGTATCGGGCGACTTCCGCGCGCACCACCGGTTCGGCGGCGATGCTGCGCGCGATGGCGAGCGCGCGCTGTCCGTACTGATCGTTGAGCCGTTGACCGCTGACGTAGCCGAATACCGCGAAGGCGGCGGCGAGGGTCACCGCGACGATCACGATCTGCAGCAGCAGCACCTGGGTGCGCAACCGGAAGTGTCCGGTCGCGCGCCGTCGTGCTCTGCCGTCGTTGGCCATTTCCGCAGCATAAACCACACGGACGGGTGTGAGCAGAATGCGCACAACCTTCGAATCGGTCGTTTGCGCCGGTTGTGCGCATAAGCCTCGAAGTGTGACCCGGCCCACGTAGGTTCGCTCTACCTGATCCGCTAGGAGCAAGAAAAATGACCGAACCACTCATCGAGCTGCGGAGCGCGACGAAGCGCTTCCCCGGCACCGGCGGCGGAATCCACACCGCCGTCCGCAATCTCGACCTCGCGGTGCAACCCGGCGAATTCGTCGCCGTCGTCGGCCCGACGGGTTGCGGAAAGTCGACGACGCTGTCGTTGGTCTCCGGGCTGGAACCGGCCTCGGCCGGGCGGACGCTGGTGCGCGGCGAGGATGTCCACGGCATCCCGGACGGCATCGGCTATATGTTCCAGCAGGACGCGGTGCTGCCGTGGAAGAGCGTGATCGATAACGTCGCCCTCGGCCCGCGCCTGCGCGGCAAATCCAAGGCCGAAGCACGCGAACAGGCCCGCGGCTGGGTGCGCAAGGTCGGTCTCGCCGGATTCGAGAGCTACTACCCGCATCAGCTCTCCGGCGGTATGCGCAAGCGCGTCGCGCTGGCGCAAACCCTGGTCAACGATCCCGAGATCCTGCTCATGGATGAGCCGTTCAGTGCGCTGGATGTGCAGACCAGGCAGCTGATGCAGGACGAACTGCTGCGCGTATGGGCGGGTACCGGCGCGGCCGTCATCTTCGTCACCCACGATCTGGAAGAGGCGATCGTGCTCGCCGACCGCGTTGTCGTCATGACCGCGAGCCCGGCCACGGTCTGCGGCAACTTCCCGGTTTCGCTGGAACGTCCGCGCGATGTCGAGGAAGTCCGGCTCACCAACGAATTCCGGGACATCTACAAGGAAATCTGGGAAACGCTGCGCGATCAGGTCGAGGCAGCCCGAGGCAAGGGAGCCTCCCGTGTCGCATAACGTGCTCGACGATGTGGCGAAGTCCGGACCCGAGGTCGAAACCGAAACCGAGGAGCAGATTCTCGCGCGCGTGCGGACCAACCTCCGGCGCAACCGGCTGCGCACCTGGGGCTTGCGGATCGCCCTGATCGCGGTGTGGCTCGGCGCGTGGGAGCTCACCGCAACGGTGTGGATCGACCCGTTCTTCTACTCCAAGCCCTCGCTGATCTGGGACCGTCTGGTCGAATGGTTCACCGAGGGAACGCAATTCGGCTCGATCTGGCTGCAGATGTACACCACCGTGCAGGAAGCGGTACTCGGCTTCGTCATCGGCGCGGTGGCTGGTGTCGTACTCGGCACGCTGCTCGGCCGCAGCCGGTACTGGGCCGAGGTGCTCGCGCCGTTCATCAAGGCGCTCAACGCCGTTCCGCGTATCGTGCTGGCGTCGCTGTTCATCATCTGGTTCGGTCTCGGGCTCAGCTCGAAGGTCGCGACGGTCGTGGTGCTGGTGTTCTTCGCCGTATTCTTCAATGCCTTCACCGGTGCGCGTGAGGTCGACGGCAATGTCATCAATAATGCCCGCATTCTGGGTGCGAGCAAGCGTCAGGTGCTGAGTTCGATCGTGCTGCCGAGCGCGACCACCTGGATCCTGTCCAGCCTGCACACCGCCTTCGGTTTTGCGCTGATCGGCGCGGTCGTCGGTGAATATGCCGGTGCCAGCAAGGGTTTGGGTCTACTGATCAGCAATGCCCAGGGCACCTTCGATTCGGCCGGTATCTATGCGGGCATGATCATCATCACCGTCATCGCGCTGCTTGCCGAATGGGCGATCAGTGCGGCGGAGGGCCGGCTGCTGAAATGGCGTCCGTCGCAGGCGACTTCGAGCCACGGGATCTGATCATGCGGTACGTCAAACATCTGACGATCATTGTCGGAGTCATCGCGGCGCTGCTGCTGGCGACCGGTTGTCGGGACTCGCGCACCATTCCGATGGCCAACGGTCGGCCCCAGATCGCCATTATGGTCGGCGGTCTGGAGAAGGTGATCTACCTGCCCGCCATGCTCACCGAGCGGCTCGGCTTCTTCGAGCAGAACGATATCGACGTCAAACTGCTCGGCGAGCAGTCGGGCGCGAGTGCCGAAACCGCGCTGTTGACCGGCGATGTGCAGGCGGTGGTCGGCTTCTACGACCACACTATCGACCTACAGGCCAAGGAACAGTGCCTGACCTCGGTGGTCCAGTTCGCCGATGTGCCGGGCGAAGTCGAACTCGTCTCCAAGGCGGATGCGGCGAGTATCAATTCGCTGGCGGATCTGCGCGGCAAGAATCTCGGCGTGACCTCGCTCGGCTCCTCGACCGACTTCCTCACCCAGGCGCTCACCGGGCAGGTCGGCATGACCACCGCCGACTACACTCGCGTGAAAGTCGGTGCGGGACAGACCTTTATCGCTGGCATGAACCACAATGGCATCGATGCGGGTATGACCACCGACCCGACGGTCGCCACCATGGTGAACTCCGGTGAGGCGAAGATTCTGGTGGATATGCGCACCGAGGAGGGCACCCGCGCCGCATTGGGCGGGCTGTATCCGGCATCGTCGCTGTACATGCGCTGTGACACCGTCGACGCGCATCCGGATATCGTGCAGAAGATCGCGACCGCCTTCGTGCAGACGCTGCAGTGGATCAAGACGCACACCCCCGAGGAGATCGCCGCAAAAATGCCCTCGCAGTACGCGAGCGCGGGCCGGGATCTCTACGTCCAATCCATCCGCGACTCGATCGGCATGTTCAACGGCACCGGTCTGATGAAATCCGAAGGCGCCGAGAATGTGCTGAAAGTGCTCGGCAAGTACTCGAAGAATGTGGCACCCGTCCGGGACCGCATCGATCTGTCGAAGACCTACACGACCAAGTTCGTGCAGGAGGCGCTGCGCGCGAATCAGCAGTAGCGACACCATGAAATCCCATGGCGACCGGGGAACATCCGGTCGCCATGGGATTTCGGCCGTTCACCTGTTCGGCACAGCCGCGGTGTCCTTGGCCTTGAATTCGGCCTTCCATTCGCGGAAGCCCTCCTCGGTGCGGCCGCGCCGCCAATAGCCGGAGATCGAGGCCGCCCACTCGGCGCGGACGCCACGGTCGCGGCGCACGTAGCGGCGTAGATCCTGCATGACGGCGCGGGCCTCGCCGTGGATGAAGACCTGAACCTGCCCGTCGCGCCAGGTCGCCGCGCGCACGCCTTCGGCTAGTACCTTGCCCGGCTCGCGGGTGCCGCGATGCAGCCAAGTCAGCTCGATGCCGGTCGGCTTGTCCAGCTGCAGTTCGTCAGCGGGTTGGGCGACCTCGACGAAGGCCAGCCCGGCCGCATCGGCGGGCATCCCCTCGAGCGCCGCCGCGATCGCGGGCAGTGCCGCCTCGTCCCCGGCCAGCAGATGCCAGTCGGCGTCGGCGCGTGGCGCATAGGCTCCGCCCGGACCGAAGCAGTCGATGGTTTCGCCCGGCCGCACCGAAGCCGCCCACGGCCCGGCGATGCCCTCATCGCCGTGGTAGACGAAGTCTACGGCCAGCTCACCGGCATCGGGATCGATCGAGCGCACGGTGTAGGTGCGCAGCACATCGTGCCCGTCGCGCGGGAAAATGAACTTCACATACGAGTCGGTGAACTCGCTCGGCCGAAATGTGGCGAATCCAGGTCCGCCGAGATGCACCCGGATCAGACGCGGGGTCAACTGCTCGGTGCGCTGCACCGTCAGGGTGGTGCGGGGTCGTGTCAAGGTAACCTCCACAATTACTAATTAGGCTTGCCTTACCAACCGTACCCGGTTCTGTTCATCGTGCGGGTTACTGCGGACCCGCGAGCCGTCGCGTCACCGGATGGCCCCAACCGGACCGAGCGCTTCTTCGCCCGCGTGGCCGCCAGCCGCAACGGCCGCCACCGCCACCAGGGTCCCTGGCCGATCACGGCTTCTGCGCCTGCCTGAGCGCGGCATTGTCCGGGGCGGGCGGCGGGCCGGTGGTGCGGCCGGTAGCGTGACGGGCTGATGGATCTCGAGCTCCATGGGAAGGACTACACATCCATGACAGCCTCTGACCGTCAGCGACAAGCGGCGGCACCCACCAACCCGACGGTATCCGGCGAAGAGGGGTACGCCCGGGGGCTGAGCCCGCGGACCATTCAGATGATCGCGATCGGTGGTGCGATCGGCACGGGCCTGTTCTATGGTGCGGGCGGCGCGATCGAGCAGGCGGGGCCGGGGCTGATCCTGGCCTATCTCGCGGCTGGTCTGGCGATCTTCGTGATCATGCGCGCGCTGGGGGAGTTGCTGACCTATCGACCGGTCTCGGGCAGCTTCGCCGAGTACGCGCACGAATTTCTCGGGCGCTTCGCGGGATTCGTCACCGGCTGGTCGTACTGGGCGGTGTGGGTGGCGACCTGCATGGCCGAGATCACCGTCGCCGGGAAGTATGTGGAGTACTGGTTCGATATCGCGCCGTGGCTGACCGCCCTGGTGGTGTTGGCGGTGATGTTCTGCGCCAACCTGATCTCGGTTCGGCTGTTCGGTGAGGGCGAATTCTGGTTCTCCACCATCAAGGTCACCGCGATCATCGCGATGATCCTCATCGGCATCGGGGTGCTGACGATCGGCTTCGGTCATGCCGCCAATCCGACGGTCACCAATCTGTGGGCCGACGGCGGTGTATTCCCGAACGGGTTCGGCCAGTCGCTATTGGTGCTGCAGATCGTGCTGTTCGCCTACGTCGGCGTCGAACTGGTCGGCGTGACCGCGGGCGAGGCGCGGGACCCACGCAAGACGCTGCGCAAGGCGATCAACACCCTGCCGTTCCGCATCGGCCTGTTCTATGTCGGCGCGCTGGTGGTGATCATGTCGGTGGCCAGTTGGCGCACCTTCCACGCGGGTAAGAGCCCGTTCGTCGAGGTGTTCGAGCAGATCGGCATTCCGGGTGCTGCCGGGATCATCAATTTCGTGCTGCTCACCGCGGCGCTGTCGTCGTGTAATTCGGGCATCTACTCCACCGGCCGCATGCTGCGCACTCTGTCGCTGCACGGGGAGGCGCCCGCGGGGCTGAGCAAGCTCAGTTCGCGTGCGGTGCCGTACGTCGGTATCACCGCTTCGGCGGCCGCGATGGTCATCGGGGTGATCGTGAATGTGATCTCGCCGGATAAGGCGTTCAACTACATCACCTCGGTCAGCACCATCGGCATCATTTTCGTCTGGGGCGTAATCCTGGTGTGCCACCTGATCTATCGCGCCAAGGTCGGCCGTGGCGAACTGCCCGCTAGCGATTACCGCCTGCCCGGTGCGCCGATCACCACTTGGCTGGCGCTGGCCTTCCTGGGTTTGGTTGTCGTGCTGCTGTTCTGGACCGAGAGCGGGCGCACCGCGATTATTGTGGGAGCGGTCTGGGGTGTGCTGGTCTGCGGCGGCTATGTGGCGCTGACCAAACTCGGCAAGGGCGGCACGGTCACCGAACCGGTGGCCTAACGGTCCACATTGGACTGAGGAGTCACGTGGTCACCATTATCGGCGGCGGTATCGCGGGCACGGTCCTCGCCGGAGCCCTTGCACGCGATGGACTTCCGGCCACCGTGTACGAGCGGCGGTCCACCGTCGACGCGGGTGCTTTCCTCACTCTCGACGCGCGGGCGAACGCGGCGCTGGGCGAACTCGGGGTAGACCGCGCGGATTTGGACGCCGCGTCGTATGAGGTGCGCGCGCTCGGTGTGCACGACCTCGCCGGATATCGCGCGCAGCCCGGTGCCGGTCGGCGGATCTACTTCCGCCCGGATCTGCTACGAGTGCTCACCGACTTCGCGCACGCCACGTCCGCGGCCTTCCACTACGACCGTCCGGTGACCGACCTGGATATCGAGAACGGAACCCTATGGCTCGCAAGTGAATTGGTGACACCGGACGGGCCGATAATCGCCGCGGACGGTATCGACTCGCTCGTGCGCGCCCACCTGGAACCCGACCGGCCCGCGGTCTACTCGGGTCAGGTCGTCATCTACGGGGTCACGACCACCCCGATCACCCTGCCCACCGAAGAATCGGTACTGCACTTCCATCGCACCGGCAATGCCCGGCCGACCGACGCCTTCGGGCACCTGTGGAACGACGAGACGGCGGTATGGTTCGCCAGAATCCGTCGCCCCCCGATTCCCATGGCGGACAACGGTTTCCACCCCGTCGATGTCTGGGCGGAGCAGATCCACACCGCGCTGCCCACCATCCCGGAACTGATCGACTCGCTGCTCGCGATCACCGATAAGGTCCACGTCAGCAATGCCCGCGATGTGCCGCTGACCCATCCGCGCCCGCCTCGAGACGACGTCATCCTTTGTGGCGACGCCGATCACGCCATCTCGCCCGCCGCTGGCGTCGGTGCCCGTGACGCGATCGAGGATGCCGCCGCCCTCTACCGGGCACTCGTCGCCGAGAGGTCGATCGCCGAGACCATGGCGACCCGTCGTGACCAGATCCGCGCCGAGCGCGCCGAGGTCGCCGAGGCCTACCGCCGCGGCCGTTTCTGATGTCGGTGGGTTCGCGGTGGCAGCCTGGTCGACCTCGCGTGCGAGACTGGCTGGATGGCCGTGAATCGAGATGCCGATGCCAGCAGGTTAGCCGCGAAGTCGCTCGCGCAGGACGATCCGACCGGGTGGTTCGAGCAGCTGTATGCGGAGGCGGCCGCCGGGGCGGCGATTGTGCCGTGGGATCGTGATCAGCCCAATCCGATGGTGGTCGAGTGGACCGAGCGGCGCGCCTCGAACGGTGCCGGGCGGCGGGCATTGGTGATCGGCTGCGGGTACGGTCAGGATGCGGAATACATCGGGCGGTTCGGCTTCGCGACCACCGCCTTCGATATTTCGCCGACCGCGATTGCCGAAGTGCGCCAACGATTTCCGGAGTCGGCCGTGGAGTATGTGGTCGCCGACCTGCTGGACCCGCCCGCCGCGTGGCGGGATGCGTTCGATCTTGTCGTCGAGTCGATTACGGTGCAGTCGATGCCGGTGTCGGTGCGCGACACCGCGATCGCCAATATCCGGCGGACCGTGGCGCCCGGTGGTCAGTTGATCGTGATTGCCGGAATTCGAGCGGAGGGGGAGCAGGTCAGCGGACCGCCGTGGCCGCTCACTCGGTCGGAGATCAATTCGTTCGCCGATGGGCTACAGATAGTGGAGATCGAGCAGAATCCGCAGACGCAGCGTTGGCGGGCCGAATTCCGTCGACCAATGCCGTGATCTCCGCGGCGGCGCGTCCACCCGAGCGCACCACGGTGCATGCGCCGCTACCACGCGCGACATCCGATCCAACCGTCGCAGCCGGATGTACGCATCCAGCAGGGCGGACGAGGCGATCAATGGAATCCGACCGCGCAGCTTCCCGTGATGTTCGTACAGCTGCCGACCGGCGGTGTAGGCGGAAACGTCGCCAACCTCGATTCGTCGATCAGTGCCAGTACCCGGTCCTGATCGGGGCCGACCCACTGCCCAGCGACCTCGACGATCTTGCCGTCCCCGATCGGGTCGTGCACGGTGCGACCACCGACCCGATCACGCGCAGCGACGACCACGTATCGAATCCATCTCGGCGCAACGGGCGAGATCCGGCCAGTCGGCCGCCGATCACGGCGATATCCGCCGTGCGCTCGACACGGCGACCACCGATCCACCCGTGACCGATCGATTCGGTCGTATGCTCCGACGTCAGGACCGGCGCACTACCCCGTCGATGACCCCGAAGAGCATTGTTTTCTTGCATCCCGCCACACATCGCCCCACTGTTGGTCATGAGCGAACCTGATGCGCCCGATGGAGGCAACCATGGCAGAGCACACGCTGGCGGAACTGATATCTGATGAGCTACCCCCGGGCATTGCCGCGCTGAGCCCGGAGCACCAAGCTGAACTCGCCCAGGCGATCGAGGATGCCGGATGGCGGCAGATCGGCGAGCTCAGGGAGGCTGCCTCCGGCATGCTCGACGTCCTGCCGCGCTTGCTACGCGGCCCGGTCAAGAAGGCGGCCGGATTGTGACGGCGCAATTGCTGAAACTCGCACGAACACTGGGGGTTCCGGTCGAGCAGCTGGATTATCTCGGCGACGTACCCGATGCGGATCTGCGTGCCTTCCGCCTTCAGGTCACGGATCTGTTCGTGGCCGGTCAGGAGCCCGGACTGCGGCGGGTTGCCCAGGCGTCCAAGGTGATTCCGGCGCAGATCACCGCGAAAATGGTGGTGCGCAGCCGCGGTGCGCTACTCGCGGCCCGGATGTCGGGCGTGCTCGACCCGTCGCACGCGGTGGATGTCGCCAAGCGCCTCCCGGTCGACTTCCTCGCCGATATCGCTGCACGGCTCGATCCACGCCATGCCGCGGCCATAAACGGTGGCCTGCCCGAAGCGACCATTGTCGCGATCGGCAAAGAGCTTGCGGCCCGCGAAGATTGGCTCACCCTCGGCGATCTGGTCGCCTCGATCTCCGATACCGTGGCCCGCACCGCCGAATCCGCCCTCGATGGCGTCGCTCTCGTCCGCTCGGCCTACCTCATCGACGACGCCACGCAGCTGGCCCGCTTCGTCAACCTGGCATCGCCGGACAAACTCACCGAAATGCTTTATGCCACAGCCGAAAACGACCTCTGGTCGGAATATCGCTGCGTACTGGACGCCCTGTCCGAATCCGCCGTCGACGTCGTCCGCACCGCCGCCGAACAACTACCCGCCGAGCAACGGGACCGCGCGCTGGCCGAAATCGCGGAGCGGCGAGGCTGATAACTCTCACTCGGCGTTCGCGCCTCGGCGCGGCATCATCGCGGATGCGATCACCATCACCAAGGCCATGGCGGCCACCGCGAGGAAAACCAGATGCACCGCCGAGGACAGCAGTTCCGGTGCCGGATGGTCGGTGTCACCGACGCGCGAGTTCACGATCGCGCCGAAGATCGCGACACCGACCGCACTGCCCAATGACCTGGCGAACATATTCGCCGAGGTGACCACGCCGCGCTCGGACCACTCCGCCGTGGTCTGGGCCGCGATCAGGGTGGGTGTGGCGACCAGGCCCATGCCGGTGCCGATCACGAAACACGAAGCCGCGACCTGAATCAGCGTGGAGTTCTCATCGATCAGCAACGTGGTCGCGGCACCTAGCGTGGCCAGGGTGCTGCCGATCAGCGCGGTCGCGCGAAAACCGATGCGCAGGTAGACCTTTCCGGCTTGTGAGGCGGCCAGCGGCCAGCCGAGGGTGAGCGCACCGACGGTCAGACCGGCCAACAGTGCCCCGGTACCGAGTACGCCCTGGGTGAAGGTCGGCACATACGAGGTCATACCGAGCAGGATCGCGCCGACCAGGACCGAGACCAGGCTGCTGGCGATAATGACTCGACGCGTGAAAACCCACAGCGGCAGAATCGGATTCGCAGCCCGGCGCTCCACCAGCCCGAACAGCGCCAGCAGCAGTGCACTGCCGACGAAGATGCCGATGCTGGTCGGAGACGACCAGGCCCAGGCCTGTCCGCCCTCGAGCAATCCGAGAATCAGCGCCCCGGCGCCGATGGTGAGCAGTGCCGCACCGAGGTAGTCGACGCGCTGTCGGCGCCGTGGCGTGCTCTCCGCGAAGCTGCGCACCAGCATCCACCCAGCGAGGGCGGACAGCGGGATATTGATCAGGAAGATCCAGCGCCAGCTGACGTATTCGGCGAACAGCCCGCCCAGCAGCGGCCCGACCACCGCCGAGATCGCCCACACGCTGGCCAGATAGCCCTGCACTTTGGCGCGTTCGGTCAGGGTGTACAGATCACCGGCGATGGTCATGGTCATCGGCATGATGGCACCGGCGCCGATACCCTGCACCGCGCGGAAAATGATCAGCCCCAACATGCTCGTCGCCACACCGCACAGCAGCGAGCCGAGCGCGAAAACCGCGATGCCGAACAGGATTACCGGCTTGCGCCCGACCGTATCGGCAACCTTGCCGTACACCGGCACGGTAACCGCTTGTGTCAGTAGGTAAATCGAGAACAACCACGGGAATTGCGAAAATCCGCCGAGGCTGTCGGTGATGGTCAGCACCGCGGTCGCGATAATGGTGGAATCCAGCGCGACCAGCCCCGTCGCGAGCATCAGCGAAGCAAGGATCGCACCCCGATCGGATCGTAGACCGACAGATGACTCCACTGCCTCGGTTGCCACCGACCGGCCCCTCTCTTTCGCTGCACTAACTACCCGGAAGCAACGTATCGCGGTCGCGGCTATTCCCGCGCGGAATTATTTCGGCACCGGTCGGTCGGCGCGGTGCGGAATTCGGTCGCGATCTCCTCCTGCGGTGGCGGGCATCCACGTTTCGTGGCCATGGGGTGCTCGGCCGCGGGACGGGGTGCCGGTCTCTTGGATCGCGGCGAACCCGGGATGCGATTTCTACTGATTAGATGCGTGCTACTCATCGCGCTTGCGATCAAAGTGCCTGTTAGAGGCAGTTCCGAAGTTTTCCAACTTCGTCGGGGTGATCGGGCCATGATCCATCGAACAACGACCGAGACCAGGCGGTGAGGGGGAGTCCTCGCGCAACGTGTGACGATTCGGCAATGTGGATGCTGGTCAGTAGCTGACGGATTAGACTCGTGGACCATGACCGCCTTCACCGGCAAGGTTGTACTCATCACCGGCGGCGCGAGCGGCATAGGCGCAGAGGTCGCTAGACGGTTGCGCGCGCGGGGCGCGCACCTCGTGCTCGTCGATCTCGACATGTCCCGGCTGCGCGAACTCGCGAAGGAACTCGGCGGCGATGAGCATGTCGTGGCCGTCTCTGCCGACGTGCGCGACCTCGCCGCGATGGAGGCCGCGGTCGCGCAGGCGATCGAGAAGTTCGGCGGCATCGACATCGTCCTCGCGAACGCCGGAATCGCCAGCTACGGGTCAATCCTCGAGGTGGACCCCGCCGCCTTCCGGCAGGTGGTCGAGGTCAACCTCGTCGGTTGCTTCCACACCGTCCGCGCCGCCCTGCCGGCGGTCATCGAGCGGCGCGGTTACGTGCTGATCGTCGCCTCCCTCGCGGCCTATGTGGTGATGCCGACGATGGCGGCCTACAACGCCTCGAAGGCCGGGGTCGAGCATTTCGCGAACGCGTTGCGGCTCGAGGTCGCGCACTTCGGTGTCGATGTCGGGTCCGCGCACATGTCGTGGATCGACACCCCGCTCGTGCGGGAGAGTTTCGCCGATCTGCCCGCGACCACGCGAGCGCTCGCCGCGGTGCCGAGCCCGTTCCGTAAGACGACCTCGGTGCAGGAGTGCGGCGCCAGGTTCGAGCGGGGAATCGAGCGGCGCGCCAGGCGGATCAATGTGCCCGCCTGGGTCGGCGTCCTCCGCTGGTTGAGACCGCTGCTGCAGACGCCGTTCGCCGAACGCGAGAGCAGTAAGACCACCTCGGCCTGGCTGCCGGAGATCGACGCCGAGGTGGCCGGGCTCGGTCGTTCGCTCAGTGCCCGGACGCAGGCTCTCGGCAAGGACTAGCGTCTGCTTTCATCAGGGGTGCCAGGTGATCCGACCGCCCTGGAAGTCCTGCGCCTTCCCGCCCTGGTAGTCGTATTCCTCGCCCGTCGGGAAGCCGTAGCGCCCGGATTCCGCGCCATTGGACACCCACAGATCGCGGATCGCGCCCCAGACGACATGCACACCGGAACGCGGGGACCAATAGATCGCGCCGCCCGGGAACAGGTTGTAGCGCCCGTTGTCCGCGTGTGCGGCCGACTCGTCGGTGAGCGGGAACCCGAGCGCGCCGCTCTCCCAGCCGTAGGCTCCCCATTTATCGCGGATCGCGCCGCCGATCTGGTGCGCGGCGGTGCCGAGGGACCAGTAGATGGACCCGCCCTGGAAAACGTTGTAGGTGCCGGATCCCGACGGCGTGGACAGCTGACGGGTGACGGGGTAGCGCAGTACACCGGTCTCCCCGCCGAGGTCGCGCCACTTGTCGCGGATCGGGCCGCCGATCTCATTCGCGCCGGTATCGGGATGCCAATAGATCGAGGCATTGCGCTCGAATGTCTGGTATCGGCCCCCATTGGCGGCGTCGAGTTCGGGTCCGGTCGGGTCGCCGAGCGCACCCGGGCCGCCCACCTGGTCGTATTCGACCTCGATGGCTCCGCCGACGTCGTAGGGGCCGACGGGGCGCGCGGTCGCGGCGCCGAGGCCGACGCTCAGCAGCAAGGCCAGTGCGGCGGTGGTCGAGGTGAGCGCCGCCCGCGCGGGGCGTCCGATGCGAAATTGCGGTGCCAAATTAACTCCTGAGCAGGTCGTAGTCGAATACGAACTTCGGTGCAGCCGCGAACTGTCGTCAGGGGAGTCGACAGTTCTGTATCGGTGGCAGCACGCTATCCGTTAGCCAAATTAGCTATTCCATGCCTGGGTGAGTGGCTAGCGATAGGGTAAGCGATATGGTCGAGTCGACGAGGATTGTGCTGGCATCCCGGCCGGAGGGCGCACCGACCCCGGCGAATTTCCGCATCGAGACCACGACACTTCCCGAGCCCGGCGAGGGCGAGGTGATGCTGCGGACCCGGTATTTATCCCTCGATCCGTATATGCGCGGGCGGATGAGTGCCGCTGAATCATATGCGGCGCCAGTCGAGATCGGTGCTGTGATGGTCGGCGGCACCGTCGCCGACGTACTCGAATCACACGCTCCGTCACTTGCGAAAGGTGATGTGGTGCAAGCCTATTCGGGCTGGCAGACGCATCAGGTCGCGTCCGCGTCGGGACTGCGCAAGCTGGATCCGGACAAAGCGCCGATATCGACCGCGCTCGGTGTGCTCGGTATGCCGGGTTTCACGGCGTATTCCGGGCTGCTGAAGGTCGGGCAGCCGAAGGCAGGGGAGACCCTGGTGGTCGCCGCGGCCAGTGGCCCGGTCGGCTCCGCCGTCGGCCAGATCGCCCGCATCAAGGGTCTGCGGGCGGTCGGCATTGCGGGTGGCCCGGAGAAATGCGCTTATGTGCGCGAGGAATTGGGCTTCGATGCCGCAATCGACCATCGTGCACCGGATTTCGCCGATCGATTGCGCGCCGCGGTGCCCGATGGCATCGATATCTATTTCGAAAATGTCGGCGGTGCGGTGGCGGACGCGGTTTATCCGCTGCTGAATGCCTATGCACGCGTTCCGGTTTGCGGCCTGATTGCGAATTACAACGCGACCGGCACACCCGAGGGCCCGGATCGCCTGCCCGGCTTCTACGGTCGCATTCTGACCAAGAGTCTCACGGTGCGTGGATTCATCCAGACCGAATTCGTCCGGGAGATGTACAAGGATTTCCTGCGCGAGATGTCCGGCTGGATCGCCGAGGACCGGGTCCGCTACCGCGAGGACATTGTCGAAGGGCTCGAGCAGGCGCCGAAGGCGTTCATCGGCATGCTCGAGGGCCGTAACTTCGGCAAACTCGTGGTGCGGGTCGGGTAGCGGACCCAGCTCGGATTACACCGCCTGCGGCGACAGCACGATCGTGGCCGACCGCTCCGGTATTTCGCTCGCGGCGGCATCGGTGACGTACTCCAGCGGATAGACGGCCTCGACATCGAGGCGCCGTGTACTCATCGCCGCCATCCTCACGAATTCGCCGATCGGCGCCGCATCCGTGCCGATCGTCTGCGCGGCCCGCTTGGAACCCTGAAAAGCCCTTCACCACAGCCTGTTCGAAGATCAGCGGAACCGGATTGATGGACAGCGGCTGACCGGACAGCGCACCGAACGAGATCAGCTCACCGTGCCCGCCGCGAAGAGCTCCGGATCGGTGCCCACGCCGCTGCCACCCATTTCCGTGGGAGTGTTCAGCGCGGGGTCGATATTGCCGTCGGAGGTGCGCGGTAGGGGGCAATTCGATTGTGCACAACCGCATCGCGTCTGCCTCACGTCACACCCTGATTGCTCAGCCGGCGACGCTGCCACCGCCGATGCCCAGATAGACGATCATCATGGTGAACAAGAACCAGCCCCCGCCCTGCCAGATCGGCCAGCTCCGGCCGCGCCGCCATTCGCGATAGGTCTGCACGAATGCGCCGATGCCGCCGAGTATCAGCACCACGGTTGGTCCGGCCAGGACCGCGGTTTTCGCGGCGGTGTCACACAGCATGCTTTCCGCGGACGCGCAGGCCGCCCGGCCGGCCGCCCATATCGCGGTAATCACGAAGACGACCGCGGCCACCGCCAGCACCGCCGCCACATAGATCGCCACCCGGCGAAAGGTCCGGTCGTCCCCCGCCCACCGTTTCTCCAGATCGTTGACCATGATCGATCACCTCATGAGTGGGGTTGCCGACCGGCGTCGACCCAAACATCGGACGGTGATCAGGCCTTGCGGCCCACACCCGCCCAATACCACGCGGATTCCGGATCGGTCGGGACCGCTTGTGCTCGACCCGATAGGTCGCCGACCAATTCCGGATGCCAGGTGACGACGGGGACGACGCCCGGTTCGACGATCTCGGTGCCGGCGAACAGACTTTCGGTGTCGTCCCGGCTGCGCGGATTGAAGGTGATTCCGGCGGATTCGGCCGAGGCCACCACCCTGGCCATGGCGCGGGCGTCGAAATCGGCGGTGGGATGGGTGATCACGAGATAGCTGCCGGACGGCACCGCGGCCAGCAGGTTTTCGATAATGGTGTGCGGATCGTCGCGGTCGCGGAAATACATCATGATCGCGACCAGCATGATGGCGACGGGCCGGTTCAGATCCAGGGTCGCGGTCAGGGATGGCGCCCGCAGAATCGACGCCGGATCGTGCAGATCCGCGTGGATGAAGGCGGTTCTGCCCTCTCGGGTGCCGCGCATGAGCGCCCGTGCGTGGGCCAGGACAATGGGATCGTTGTCCACGTAGACCACGCGCGCATCCGAGGCGATGGTCTGGGCGACTTCGTGGGTATTGCCCGCGGCAGGGATGCCGGTCCCGATATCGAGGAACTGGGTGACGCCCGCATCGACGACGTAGCGCACCGCGCGGCCGAGGAAGGCCCGATTGGCGCGCGCCATACTCCGGATGGCCGGAATGTGGGTGGCTATCGCATCACCGAGTGCCCGGTCGGCCGGATAATTATCCTTTCCGCCGAGCCAATAATCGTAAACGCGAGCTTCATGAGCCACACTTGTGTCGATTTTGGCCCGCAACCCAGTGGCGGTTTCGGCCCAGCTATCCGGCATGAAGATTCTCTCCTGTGACGGGCGGGATGTCGGGTCCCGCAATCGCTGAGCTGCCAACGGTCGGCAGCCCGCTCCGGCGAATTTTCCTCGCTCAGGATAGGCGTGACGAATGCTCGGCAGGCGGGGATTCGAACCGCATTAGGGGATCGAATCCGGTGTGTCGGCCACGCCACATGATCTTGATGAGGTTGAATCTGTGGAGGTCGACGCGCTCTAGCGGTCCATTGCGAAGTCTTCTCCCAGCACCGGCATGCGACAAGGAGCATGAAAGTGAGCATGATTCTCGCTGCATTACACGACGCTGTGCTAGCCGAGATCAGTAATCCGGAGCCCGAGGCGCCGCCGGTGGCGGATAAGCTGATGCAAATGGGCCGGTATTTCACCTGGCTGATTCAGTTGTCCGGGGTCACCGCCATTAGCTATGGCGGTGGTCGCTTCGCCTGGGAGAAATGGTCCGGGGGCGGACTGCAGTCGCCGAAGATGATTGCCAGTGCGATGGCCGGTGGCGTGGTCGCGACCAGTGCGGGCACGATCATGAATGCCGTGATCTAGCGACGCGGAGCATGCGCTCGAATCGAGCGCCCGCACAGATAGCCGTGCGGGTGTTCGTCGTAGCCGTGGCATCAACGGAACCGTCCGGTAACCGTGGCGGACACTGAGCGAGGGGATTCGATATGTCGCCGACCTCGGAACTGGAGCATCGGCTTTCGCTGGATGAAAACCCTTATGGCCCTTTACCATCCGTGCGCGCCGCGCTGCGGGGCGCACGGCTGGCGGCGAACCGTTATCCGGAGTACCTGCCACGCAGGCTGCCCGGAATGATCGCCGAACAGCTCGGTGTACCGCCCGATCAGGTGGTGGTCGGCGCGGGTGCGACCGGGGTCATCAGGCATATCTTGCACGAGTTCGTCGCGCCCGGCGACGGCGTGGTGATGGCGACACCGACTTTCGACGGATATCCGGTGCTGACCGAGACCATCGGCGGTCGGGTGGTGGAGGTTCCGCTCACGGCCGACGGTTATCAAGATCTCGACGCCATGGGCGAGGCCATCGATGCGCGCACGCGAATGGCTGTGCTGTGCAGTCCGCACAATCCGACCGGCACCTGCATCGGACAGGCGGACCTCGAGGGGCTGCTCGATCGGATCGATCCATCGGTCACGGTCGTGCTCGACGAGGCGTACATCGACTTCGTCGCGAAGGCGGATCGAGTGGCCGTGGCCGATCTGATCGTGCGGTACCCGAATCTGGTTGTGCTGCGGACTTTTTCGAAGGCACATGGGTTGGCGGCGCCACGGGTCGGGTATGCGTTCGGAGCGGTCCCGGTGATTGCGCGAATTCGACGGCGGCAGTTGCCGTTCGGGGTGACCGCACCGGCCGAGGCGGGTGTGCGGGCGTGCTATGACGCCGAGGCGGAATTGGCGGTACGCACCGCGGCGATCACGCGCGAGTGTGGTCGGCTCACTACGGGGTTGCGCGAACTGGGCTTCGCGGTGCCGACGAGTGCGGCGAGCTTCGTGTACCTCGATTCCTGCGGTCCTGCCGAAATAGACCGGCTCCGTGCGGCTTTCGTGCGAGACGGAATCCAGGTCAAGCATTGCGGCACGGGTATCAGAATTACCGTCGGCGCTGCCGCGGCGACGGATGCGGTGCTTGCCGCATCGGCCTCGATTCCGATGCCGGGGAGTATCTTCCGAGGTCACCCGAGCCAAGGACTTTCGAATGCGATCCGCGACAGCGCGGCCGTTGTGCCGGGTGGCAGTGGAGCCAGGGTTGTCCTCCGGTCGTTCAGAGGTCGATTACGAGTTCGTCGCTGACAGCGCGCGAGACACACACCAGCATGTGATCGGCTCGTTCGGATTCGGCGAGCAGGCGGTCGCGGTGATCGACGGATCCGGCGGCCACGCCGACCTTGCAGGTGCCGCAGAAGCCCTGCTGGCAGGAGTAGGCGGTATCTGGGAGCCGACGGCGCAGCGCGGTCAGCGCGGTCTCGTCCGCGCCGACGCGGACCGTGCCGCCGGTGCGAGCGAGGGCGATATCGAATGCGCGGCCATCGGTGACCGGTAGCGCCGAGAAGCGCTCGGTGTGCAGCGATCCGGTCGGATTCAGCTCGAACATGCAGCGCTGCGCCGCCGCCAGCATCGGCGGCGGTCCGCAGACGTACACCGCTGCACCGGGTTCGGCGCGAGCAATGAGTTCGGCGATATCGGAGACACCGAATTCGTCGTCGGGACGGATATCCGCGTCGGGCAGTTCGTGCAGAAACGGCATGGTGTCGCGCGAGCGTCCGAGGTACACCAGCCGGCCGCGTGTACCCGCCACCCGCACCATCGGCAGGATCGGTGTGATGCCGATGCCACCGGCCAGGAACAGATACGACGGGGCGTCGACGAAGGTGAATGCGTTGCGGGGGCCGCGAATGCGCAGCCGGTCATCGGTGCGCAGCGTCTCGTGCACCTCGCGGGAGCCCCCGCCGCCGTCGGGGATGAGTCGCACCGCGATGCGGTAGCGGAACCGATCCGACGGATCCCCGCACAGCGAATACTGCCGCTGCCGTCCGGAGGGCAGAAATACGTCCACATGAGAGCCCGGTCGCCAGGTCGGCAGCGGGCCGCCCGCCGCCGCGCGCAGCGTCAGACTCACCACATCATCGGTCTGGGGTTCGATGTGCTCGATGCGCACATCGAGCTCGAATCCCGTGCGCCGCACCGGCTTCGGTCGTGAGAGCAGTGGGGCGGCCCCGCCTTCCACGAAGACGCTCTTGTAGGCGTCCATGATCGCGCCGAGTACCCGCAGGCTCATCGGCGTGCCATCGGTCGGATTGCCCATCAGCGACCCGCCGCCCGAGCCGCGGGCGAGTGCCCGAGATACCGCAATGGCTTGTCCATCGGACCCAGCTGCGCGGGACGGAAACCCGGTCCCGGATAGCGCGGGATCTCTGTCAGGACCACCGTCCAGCTGGGGATCACGCCGCGGCGGGTGGCACTGGCGCACTGCCGCGACCAGAATCGGCCTGTGCCGGCCTCCGGGTCCTTCCGGTCGAACTCGAAATGGACGTCGCGCGCAGTGATCGCGTGCACGCTGTCGCTGGAGGTGCGCTTCGTTGCGTCCGCCGTGTCGGGCATGCCAGGACCGTACAGTGCCACAAATTCCATTGCAATGTGGCAGCAGGTTGCGGCCATCGGCCACATTTCCGGCGTGGGCGGTCTGCTAGCGTCACATGCGTGACGGCGTCGAGAACACCCCTGAGCCGCCACGATGCGGCCGATCTCGAGGCACGGATCCTCGACGCCGCCTTGATCCAGTTCGCGAAGGTCGGCGTCAAGAAGACGACCATCGAGGATGTTGCCCGGCAGGCCGGGGTGGATCGGGTCACGGTATACCGGCGGGTGGGTTCGCGCGATGATCTCGTGCAGGCGGTGATCAGCCGTGAGGTCGCGACCCTGCTGGCGGTACTCGGCGCTATGCCCGAACGTCACGACAGTATCGATGATCTCGTCGCCGATATATTCGTCACGGTCGTCACGCGCTGGCGCACCCACCCCATGGTCGAGCGAATCCTCACGGTCGAACCCGAGCGGGTGATCATGAAACTCACGGTCGACGGCGCCACCACGTTCACCATGTGCCTCGCCGCAACCGCCACCATACTCGAAGGCGCGGTAGCGCGCGGACTCCTCGCCGACGCGGACGATTTGCGGACCCGTGCCGAAATCGTTTGCCGCGTAGTGCATTCACTCATCCTTGCCCCGCACGGTACGGCCCAGCTGGGGTCCGACGACGAGCTCGCCGCGTTCGCGCGCAGGTATCTGGTGCCGGTCGTCACCAACGCTCGCGGCTAGCGCGCACATTCGGGTCGGGCTGCCCGCGCGTCACGTACTGGTGATCCGCGGATGGCGGGATGGTTGTGCCCCTGCGCCGAGTCGATCGTCCGCTACTTCGCGGCCGGGGCGCATGAACCCGTTCGCCTGTCTGCGCGCTCCCGCACCGCAGCGATCCGGTCCATCGACGGTGGCGTGGTGTTGCTGATCATCTGGTGGCGCGCGCGGCCTCCGGCGCCGGATCTGGTTGTGGCCGCGGTGTGACCAGTCGGGTAGTCAGCCTGCGGTACCTGGTTGGGTGGTGGCGGTGGCTTCGGTCTGCGCGCTCGACTCACGCAGCACGCAGCGGCCGGTGCCGGCTACCACGTTGCTGAGTCGGGTGGAATTCGCCTGCCGCTGCGACCGGGCGGCCACCGGGAGCTGGCCAGGAGTGGCGATGCTGACGGTACGCAACGGCAGGCTGCTCGGCACGACCATATGGTCGATCGTTCGGTTGTGCCGGAACGTCGCGATCAGGTGCGGTCACCGCTCAGCCAACGCACCGCTTGATATCGGTTCGGTAACTTCAGGGAGCCACTCCTTTTCCGAACAGGCGCGAACGCCGCCGTTATCCGCCGAGGTCAGAGCTCGAATCCGGGCGCCAGGTCACGATTCGGTCTCGCGCGAGCGTGTGGAGTCGGATATCACATTCGGGCTTTTCTCGAAGCCGAATAACCGGCACGCTATCGATATCCAGTAGTTAGCAATCGTAGACATGAGGGAGCGGCAGTCGCGCCGCATGACAGGACGGATCGGTCGCCGACCACGGCGATTACCCCGTGTTGCGCCATCTTCCATATCGAATCGCTACCGCGGTCGATCGTAGTGTCGGCCTGGAGAACGCTATGGCTATCCGAACCTCCATATCCAACTCCTTCGAGACAATCGATACGGGTGTTCCCGCCGCCCGACCGAGTTCGCGGGCCGCGGATCCGGCGCGGTCCACCCGTGCCGTTCGCGATGAGCAGCTCGCGCCACTGAGGATCCCGGCACTGGTGGTCGGCGCACTGCTCATCTGCCTCGGTGTGGTGGCGCTGCTGCCGTTACCGGGATGGCTGCACGACTACGGCAGCTGGCTGGTCATTGCCGCTTACCTGCAATACATGGCCATGGCAACAACCGTGGAGGTATGGGGTCTGCGCATGTCCAGAAAGAGTCAACACCGCACGTGATACGCCTACGATGCGGCGTGAGTTCCGGCGCTGTCGGCTGTTCACCTTTCGGTCAGAGTATGCCGATAGTGTCTCGAAAATGACGGACGCCGCGACGTGGCAGCCATCGCTTGATTTCAGTGCGATCGGCGACCTCGAGCCCGCGGTCGAATTATTCGGCACCGCCGGTTTCGTCGTCGACGATTCGATGACGACCTGATCCTGATCACCGCCCAGGGCGGTCACGCCATCGACACCTGGCGTGACGGCTACCCCGACGCCGCGCGTCTGGCCCGCGGTAGGCGGAACCATCAGGCGGTTCATGGAGCGCCTCAACCCGCGCGGCGCGCGCGTGGTGGCGCTGGAAAAGTCGAGCACTCGCGAGTGACGCAGCGGTACTTCCAGCGCTACGTCGAACACCTAGCTGCGGGCGGGGGGATCGTGCTGTTCGACCGCTGTTGATACAACCGTTCCGGAGTCGAACGGGATGGGATCTTGCATCTGCGAACAGCATCGGCGATTCCTCGCCAAAGTTCCGCTCTTCGAGCGCATGCTCGTCGACGACGGCATCGACCTCGTCAGATTCTGATTCTCGCCGTGATATTTTTGCGCGCGCTGAATCTCCCGAGTGGTGGACAGGAGGCTGAGGTGGGCGAGATGGCGGTGGCCGAGGTGATGGTCGAGTTGGCCGCGCTCGAGGACCCGAGGATGCGCGAGGTGAACGAGAAACACGGTGACGATCACGGTGTAAACCTCAGCAAGCTGCGCGCGCTCGCGAAACGGCTGAAAACGCAGCAGGAACTCGCGCTCCGGCTCTGGGAGACCGATGACACCGCGGCAAGACTGCTGGCCACCCTGATCTGCCGTCCGAAGGCGTTCGAACGTGACGAGTTGGACGTCATGGTGCGCGAGGCGCGCACACCCAAGGTGCACGACTGGCTCGTGAACTACGTGGTGAAGAAGAACCCACACGCCGAAGAGCTGCGCCTGGCTTGGTTCGCCGATCCGGATCCGGTGGTCGCGAGTGCGGGCTGGGCGCTGACCATCGAGCGCGTGGTGAAGCAGCCCGAGGGCCTCGACCTCGCAGGACTGCTCGACGTTATCGAGGCAGAGATGAAAGACGCCCCAGATCGCCTCCAGTGGGCGATGAACCACTGCCTGGCTCAGATCGGGATCGAGCACGCCGTGCATCGTGCACGTGCAATCGACATCGGCGAGCGTTTACGGGTGCTCGAGGACTACCCGACGCCACCGAATTGCACGTCTCCGTTCGCGCCCATGTGGATTACCGAGATGGTGCGCCGACAGGCCGTGCCGCTGGATCCAGGTCAAGCGCCACGTGATTCGGCAAGTCGGCGCATCCAGTAGCGAAACCAGTTGTGCCCGAAGGGGATGTACACCCGAGCCGGCACGCCGCGAGCGACGAGATCGTTCAGCAGTTCCGGTCGCACTCCGAGCAACTGTTCCACCGGGACCGGACCGAGCGCGGTCAGCAGCGCCTCGCGAAGGACACCGTCATGGGTCGCCAGCGCGAACGGCGCGTCTGCTGCCGCCAGCCGATGGGCCAAGCGCATGAAGGCGATGTCGGTGGGCTCGCCGTACGGCAAGGCTAGATCGGGCGATTCGAGGTAGGCGCCCTTGACCAGTCGGATATGGACGCCCGCCGCGAGGAGACGCTCCATATCGTCAGGCGTTCGATGCAGGTTGGCCTGTGCGGTGGCGCCGAGGCGGTCGGCCATGCCTCGGCCGGCTACGTCGAGCACGCACTTCAGCACCGCGTCCGCGCGCGCGTGGTCTTCGGCGCCGACCTGGATCCGTCGACCCTCCGGCAACGCCTGCGCGATCGCCGCAAGATGGTCGGCACAGCCGGTCGGGTCGACATCGAGGCCGAGATGCGACAGATCGACAGAAAGCCATACGTCCTGCGGGAGGGCGGCGAGGTCGTCGGCCAGCCGCAGATAGTCATCAGCAACCTGGTGTGCGACCCGGGGATCATCGACCAGTTCACCGAACTGATCGATACTGGCGGCCACGCCACGCGCACGGAGTTCCCCGGCCACCCGGACCGCGTCGGCCGCTGTAGCCCCTGCGACATACCGTGACGCCGCTCGCCAAGCCAGGTCCGCACCGCGCGGCACAGCCCGAACCGCCTGCTCCACAACGACACTCGTGGCCAACCGAAACAAGATCGCGCGATCAATCGACATGATCGCATTCTGCCAGTCGGTCGACGGTCACCGGTTGTCCAGCAAAGCCCTCCGCTGGTAGCGGGGCTGTCCGGTGTGGTTGATCCGTTTCGTAGCTGCCAATCGAGTCAGGTGATGATGCGTAGCGGGTGCTCCAGGAGTTCGGTCAGTTGCTGGAGGAATCGTGCGGCGGTGGCGCCGTCGATTGCGCGGTGGTCGGCGGAGAGGGTGACGCGCAGGATGCTGCGGGTGATGACCTGGGTGTTGTCCAGGCGTAGTTCGTCTTTGGCGGCGCCGATGGCGAGAATGGCGGATTCGGGTGGGTTGATGACGGCGGTGAATTGTTCGATGCCGAACATGCCGAGGTTGGAGATGGTGAAGGTGCCGCCGCTCATTTCGTCGGCGCGGAGTTTGCGGTCGCGGGCGCGTTCGGCTTTGTCGCGGGTTTCGGTGGCGATTTCGGAGATGGGTTTGCGGTCGGCGTCGCGGATGACCGGGACGAGGAGTCCGACGGGGGTGGCGACCGCGATACCGAGGTGAATGCCGCGGTGCCGCAGGAGTTTGTCGTCGCTGATTGAGACGTTGACGGCGGGGTCGGTGCGCAGTGTTGTGGCGACGGCTTTGACGAGTAGATCGTTGACGCTGACCTTGGTTTTGCCTGCTTGTTCGAGGGTGCGGTTGATCTCGGCGCGGAAGGCCAGCAGGTCGGTGACGTCGATTGCGCTGGTCAAGTAGATGTGCGGGGCTTGCTGTTTGCTTTGGGTGAGGCGTTTGGCCGAGACCTGCTGGATGGTGCTGAGCGGGATCTCGTCGTAGTCGCCCGAGGTGGGAATCGCGGTCACAGCCGCGCCGGGCGGGGTGTCGGGGGTGGATTCGATGGTGCGGTGGGCGGATTCGACGTCGTGGCGGGTGATCCGTCCGCCGGGCCCGGTGCCGGTTACGGTGGCGAGGTCGATATCGAGTTCGCGGGCGATCTTGCGGGCCAGTGGTGAGGACTTCTCGCAGCGTCCGGTGTGTGTAGCCGCGGGAACAGTTCCGGCTGCGCCGATCGGATTATCCTGCGCACCAACGCTTCCCGACGGCGTTGGCGAAGTGGCCACACGCTCTTTCGCCGTATCACTGGATGCCGCAGCACTTTCGGCAGCCGCCTCGTTCGATCCGCCGGAGCCGCCCGGTGCGGACCGGGTGCCATCGCCGATCAGCGCGATCGTGTTGCCGATCGGGACTCGCGAGCCGGGTTCGAACAGGATCTGTTCGAGGATGCCGTCGTCGTAGGCTTCCAGTTCCATCAGGGCTTTGTCGGTTTCGATTTCGGCGAGGATATCGCCGCGGTTGATCGTGTCGCCGACTTGCTTGAGCCAAGCGACGATGACGCCTTCTTCCATGGTGTCGGAGAGGCGGGGCATGGTGATGTCGGGCATGTGTTGTCTCTCCTCAGCGGCGTCGGCCGACGGCCGCGAGTGTTTCCGCGGCGGCGGTGTAGAGGGATTCGGCGGACGGCAGCGCGATCTGTTCGAGGGTTTTGGCGTAGGGCAGTGGTACTTCGGCGGCGGCGACTCGTCGGACGGGGGCGTCGAGGTAGTCGAAGGCGCCGTCGGAGATGGAGGCGGCGATTTCCGCGCCGATGCCGTAGGTGAGCCAGTCGTCTTCGGCGACCACGGCGCAGCCGGTCTTGCGTACCGAGGTGACAATGGTGTCGCGGTCCAAGGGGCGCAGGCTGCGCAGGTCGATGACCTCGGCCGAGATCCCTTCGGCGGCAAGCCGTTCGGCGACTTGGGTGGCGATCGTCGCCATTCGTGAGTAGCCGATGAGGGTGATGTCGGTGCCCGCGCGTGTGACCGCTGCCTTGCCGATCTGGGCGGGCGGAAGATCCTCGGGTACTTCGCCTTTGGTGTTGTAGAGGGCGAGGTTTTCCAGGAACAGTACCGGGTCGTCGTCTTCGATCGCCGCGCGCAGCAGTGCGCGGGCGTCGGCTGGAGTGCTGGGGGCGACGACCTTCAGTCCGGGTACGAACGCGTAGTACAGCTCGATGTTCTGTGAGTGGGTGGCGCCGAGTTGTTGGCCGCCGCCACCGGGGGTGCGGATCACCATCGGGACGCTGGTCTGTCCGCCGAACATGCCGTAGATCTTGGCGGCGTGGTTGACGATCTGGTCCAACGCCAGCAGCGAGAAGTTGATCGTCATGAGTTCCACGACGGGGCGCAGGCCGAGCATGGCGGCGCCGATCGCGGCGCCGACGAATCCCTCTTCTGCGATCGGGGTGTCGCGGACCCGTTTGTCGCCGAATTCGGCGAGCAATCCAGCGGTGATCTTGTAGGAGCCTTCGAAGACGCCGATCTCCTCCCCGATCAGCAGGACGTCGTCATCGCGACGCATCTCCTCGCGCAGGGTTTCGCGCAGCGCTTCGCGATAGGTCATGACAGGCACGGTGGTGTCCTCAGCGGTTGCGGGAAGTGTTTTCAGAACAGCGGATCGGCTGGTAGCCGTCGGGACTCACCGGCCACCGGGGTGGCGTAGGTGTAATCGAACAGGCTCGTCGGCTCGGGGTGCGGACTGGTGTCGGCGAATGCCACGGCGGCGTCGACCCCTTCGCGCACCTCGGCTTCGATGGCGGCAACGGCGTCCTCGTCGAGGACACCGGCGGCGATCAGCTCGCGCTGTAGCCGCGCGACCGGATCGGATTCGAGTGCGGTCGAAACCGCTTCGGCGCTACGGTATTTCGCGGGGTCGACCACCGAATGCCCCTTGAGTCGGTGGCTGACGGCTTCGAGCAGGGCCGGTTTGCCCTCCCGGCGAGCGGCTTCCACCAGCTCGGTGGCGATATCCCGCACCGCGAGGACGTCGGTCCCATCGACTCGTTCGCCGCGCATCCGGTATGCGGTGGCCCGCTTGTAGAGATCGGGTTCGGCGGAGGACTGTTCGACGGTGGTGCCCATGCCGGTCTGGTTGTTGATGACAACGAACACCACGGGCAGGTGCCATAGTGCCGCGATATTCAGCGACTCGTGGAATGCGCCGATATTCGTTGTGCCGTCGCCCATTTGGCAGACCACCACATCATCGCCGCCGCGGTAGTCGATGGCCAGTGCGGCGCCGACGGCCAGCGGCAACTGGCCGCCTACGATGCCATAGCCGCCGAGCAGCCGGGTCGCGGTGTCGAACATATGCATCGAGCCGCCCCAGCCCTTGGAGGTGCCGGTGGATCGGCCGTAGAGCTCGGCCATCACCCGGCCGGGTTCGATGCCTTTGGCGATCGCATAGCCGTGTTCGCGGTAGTTGGTGAACAGGTAGTCGGTGGGGCGCATCGCTGCGGCGAGTCCGACGACGGTGGCTTCCTCGCCGAGGTTGAGATGGCAGTAGCCGCCGATCTTGGCCTGGGTGTAGCCCTGCGCGGTGCGCTCTTCGAAGCGGCGCACGAACAGCATGTCGCGGAAGTAGCCGCGCAGGGTATCGGGATCGGTTCCGCCGAATGCCTCGCGGGCTTTCGGTGTGGTTTTCCGGGGGGCGGTCCTCGTGGTCACGGTGGCTCCTCAGCGTTTGCGTGGCGCGATGTGTACGGGCAGTCCGAGTCCGGCCATTGCCGCCTCCATGCCGATCTCGCCGAGGGTCGGGTGGGCATGGATGGTGTCGGCCAGTTCGTCGAGCGTCGCCTCGAGCGAAATCGCCAATGCGCCTTCGGTGATCAGATCGCTCGCTGACGGGCCGATGATGTGCACACCAAGGACCTCCTGATGCTTTTGTCCGGCAACAATTTTCACGAAACCCTCGGTCTCGCCGAAGGTCTTGGCTCGCCCCAGGGCCGCGAACGGGAAGCGCGCGGTGATCACCTCGTGCCCAGCGGCTCGGGCGGCGGCCTCGGTGAGTCCGACGCTGGCGATCTCCGGATGGGTGAACGTGGCCGCGGGGATCACCGTGTAGTCGATACGCGCCTGGTGTCCGGCGATAACGTCGGCGGCGGTGAGGCCCTGATGGGAGGCGACGTGGGCGAGCAGCGCGCGACCGGTCACGTCGCCGATGGCGTAGACGTGTGCGGTGCCGGTACGCAACTGCTCATCGACGGTGATGAATCCGCGATCGTCGGTAGCGATTGCGGCGATGTCCAAGCCCAGGTCGGCGGTATTGGGCCGCCGACCGACACCGACCAGCACCACGTCGGCGTCCAACTCATGCGCCTGCGGGCCGTCGACCGTCACACGCAGTGTCTGATTCGACTGTTGCGTAATGGATTTCACCGTCGACCCGGTGCACACCGTGATCCCGCGCTTGGTGAAGGACCGGCCGAGCGCGTTCCCGATATCCGTGTCCTCCGCGGGAACGAGCCGGTCCTGCATTTCGACGATGGTGACCTCGGCGCCGAAGGTGGCGAACAAGCTGGCCCATTCGGCGCCGACCGCGCTGCCACCGATGATCACCAGCCGCCGCGGCACCTCGGTCAGCCCGAACGCGCCATCGGAAGTGATCACCCCGGGCAGATCAGCGCCCGGAATCGGCAGCCGAGCGGGCACCGAGCCGGTCGCGATGATCACATCACGGCCGCTGACCTGCTGGATCGGCGTGGTCGGGGCGGCGGCGTAGCGCGGGCCCTCCGGTCCCAGGGGGGAGGGGCCCACCTCGTGCACCTCGACGGTGCTGGGATCGATGAAGCGGGCATGGCCATGGATAACCTTCACCCCGTTGGCGGCAAGCAAACCCGCGACACCGTCGGTGAGTTCGGTGACGATGCCGTCCTTGCGCTGGCGAACGGCGGCGAAGTCGTAGCGCACATTGTCGGCGTAGACACCGAAATCCGCTGCGGCACTGACCGTCTGGAAAACCTCGGCGGATCGCAACATGGCCTTGGTCGGAATACAGCCCCAATTCAGGCAGACCCCGCCCGGCCGTTCCTTCTCCACCAAACCGACCGTCAAGCCGTGCTGGGCCGCGCGGATGGCGGCCACGTAGCCGCCGGGGCCGCCACCGACCACCAAAACATCGAAGTCCGGCACTCGTGGTGCTCCTCGTCTCGAACGATATCGACTCGGCACGGGTATGGCGCGAGTCATCTTCGACGAGTCTCGTCACCACCCAGCGCACAAACAATCACTCCGAAGCCCAGGAAATCGGTCCCGAAAATGGGCGCTGAGCCCAATTCCAACGGTGTCTATCGGGACTCTGCGGAGCCGGATCCGCCAAGTTGGAGTGCCGCGAGCGCCAGCGACAACTCCACATAGGAGCGCTGCCCCTCGAGCGGACGATCGAGCAGGGCCGAGATGCGTTGCAGCCGGTTGATCACGGTATTGCGGTGACAATGTAAACGCGGCGCGGCATTGGCCGCCGAGCAATTCTCCGCCAGCCACACCGCCAGCGTGTGCAGCAATGAGTCGCGCTCTTTGCCTGGCAGCGCCAGCACCGGGCCGAGGGTTCGGGCTACCAGCAGTTCGGTCAGGTCGGGCGAGCGCACCAGCAGCGCTTCCGGATACCGCTCGTCCAAGGCGACCACTCCCGTCGCGTCCAATCGCAATGTCTGCATCGCTATGACGGCGAGTGCGTGCGCCGCATCGACATCCGCGAGTCCCGCGACAGCAGGAGAGACTCCAGCCAGTCCCCGTATCTGGGGGCGAAGATGTGCCAGCACAGCGGCGCTGTCGTGACGTGCCAGCGACACCAGCCCGATCGTCGCATCCACACGGTCGTGCCACACCGACCGAATCCCCAACGCGCCCAACGCCGTCTCGGTGCCCGCACGCAGCGGCCGCCCCTCACCACCGCGGACCGCGACCACCAAATACCCACCGTGCGTTGGCAAGTTCAGCTCACGCGCCACCCGCGCCGCGAAGCTCGCATCATGCGCCCGGCCCGCGAGCAGATCCTCGATCAGCGCATGCCTGCGGCGCTCATCGCGGCGCACCTGTTCGAGCTCGGCGTTGCGGTACGAGGTGACCAACGCAGAGGACAACCCATCGACCACCGTCCACATCGCCGTACCCGCCGCACGGACCTCCCGCGCATCAATCGCCTCGGCCTTGTCCAGCAAGGCCTCCCACACAATCGCGCCGCCGAGCCGGAAGGTGCGCAGCATCGCCTCCAACGGCACCGCCTGCGCAGCGCGATGCCTACCGATCGCCGCAGCCACATCATCATGCTCGGGATCGGTCCCCGCCCCGCCCAGCAGATCCAGAATCCGAGTCAGATACTGCCGACACCCCTCCCGCAACTCCTTACGCGGCACCGATGTGTAATCCGTCCACTCCGGGTTATCGGTGAAAATCGCCGACAACAGCCGCCGGGTCAGCAGAGGAATCTCCGCACGGCAAGCCGCGGCCAACTTCCACGTACCCACAGTGGCGACGGGATGCTGAGATGTAGCCATAACACTCGACGCTACTCAGCACCGTGGAGTGAGCCACCGGCCATGCCGGCAGATGATCGAGGCCGTGATGGCCGAGTCGGCTATCCGGTCGAGCACCTTATCCAACTGCGCGACCAGGTCAACGCACTCGGCGCCCGCCTCGACGCCGCCACGGCCGAGCGCTCCGGCGGGTAGTCACCCGTGGTACGGGGCGTATGAAAAAGCGCCGAGTCGTGCGGCTCAGGCGTCGAGCACTCGGGCCTGCCGATCGACGACCGGCGGTTCGGTGGACCAGGGAAAGTTGATCCAGCGATTGGTGCGCCGCCACACGTATTCGCAATCGACCTCGGAATGCGGCTTCTGGTACACGACCGCGCAGCGCACCTCGGCGACATGGTCGATGCAGAAGTCGCGCACGAGTTTGAGGGTGGCGCCGGTATCGGCGACATCGTCGGCGATCAGGACCGTCGCACCAGCGAGATCGACCGCCTGCGGGACCGGCGGCAGCATGACGGGTAGATCGAAGCGCTGATCGATACCTGTGTAGAACTCGATATTCATGACGTGCAGGTTCTTGACGTCCAGTGCGTAACCGAGCGCCCCGGCGACGAATAGACCGCCACGTGCGATCGAGAGGATCAGATCCGGCTCGAACCCGTCCTTAGCGATTTCGATGGCGAGCTCGCGGCTCGCCGTCCCGAACAATTCCCAGGTCAGCACTTCCCGATCCGCCATAGATCCTCCATCTCCCGCGATACCGCCGGCTTAGAGCATACGACCAGCTACGCGGGCGCGTTCCGGACCATTTCATCCGGGAATTACGCTGGGGCGGGTGCGGATCTATCTGGCCGGTGCGACCGGTGTCATTGGAATCCGGTTGTTGCCGTTGTTGGTCGAGGCCGGGCACGAGGTTGCCGGGATGACCCGGTCTGTGGCCAGGGCCGACCAGGTACGTGCCGCCGGTGCGGAACCGGTGGTCTGCGATGTGTACGACCTCGACGAACTCACCGCGGCGGTCGTCGCCTTCCGGCCCGATCTGGTGATGCATCAGCTCACCGATCTCCCCGACGATGTCACGCTGCTTCCGGAACGCGCCGGTGCGAATGCGCGTATCCGCTCCGAGGGCACTCGGAATCTGATTGCCGCCGCCCAGGCCGCGGGCGCGAAACGTTTTCTCGCCCAGAGCATTGCGTGGGAGCTGCCCGCCGGTCGTGGTGCCGTCATCCAGGAACACGAGGCGGCGGTGCTCGATATCGGCGGCGTGGTCGTGAAGTACGGCCAATTCTATGGTCCGGGTACGTATTACGAATCCGAGCTGCCCGGTCATCCGCGCGTGCATGTGGATGATGCTGCCGCGCGGACGGTTTCGCTGGTCGATGCGCCCAGCGGCGTGGTGGTTATCGCGGATCCCGCCTGATTCTCGGCGCGATGGACGACTTGCGGCCTCGGTTCGTCGCCGAGCCGGTCGATGTGGAATACGGTGGCTGAGGGTGCTCGCCCGGATCTGCTCACATCCACGAAGGAGACCCGCTTGCGTAACACGCTGCTCATCACATCCGTACTCGGTGCCGCACTGGTGGCGATGCTGCCCGCTGGTGCGGCCGGTGCGCAGGCACCGGGCGACGGTCCGCTGAAGGTGCAGGCGACCACCGGTACCGATCAACTGCCGGTGACGGGAGTAGAGGTCGGCATCACCACTTGCGCCGCCGGTCCGGTGCTGGCCACCTTGACGACCGGGGGTGATGGGACCGTGACGCAGACGTTCCCGAACGGCTGCTACCAGGCGCAGGTGACCTCCGTTCCGTCCGGCTGTGAATTGGCGAGTATCGCCTACGTCCAGGTCAACGTGGCACCCGGCACGACACCGGTCGCTGGGTTCCAATTCCGCTGCGCATAAACCGATTTCGACTCGAGCCGGGCGGTCGATGGCCGCACGGAGCCCGAACTCCGTCGGGGTGAAGGCTGCTTGTGCCAGTGAATTCCGACGCGGGCCCAACTGGTCGCATCGCCAGGCTGTGGAGGTGGGTAGGCTTCCGATCGTGAGGTTTGGTCCGGTAGGGGCGACGGCGTTGGCTGTGCTTCTGTTGGCCATGTGTTCAGGCGATATGAGACCGACCTCGGCGCGGAAGGAAAACGTGTTGCTGCTGCCTGACAGCGAATCGTTGTTCATCAGAACCGATTTCGCCGACGATGCCGCGTGGGCTGAAACGCTGGACGCAGCGCTTCAGCCGTGGGATCTCGGTGATGGGATGCTCGCGTACGCGGGCATCACACCTGTCGATGACCGTCGCTTCGAAGGTCTGACGGTGGAGAAGTTGGAGAGTCTGCTGCCCGCACCACCGCCCTACTATCTGTTTCTGGTGGACAAGCGAACGATCACCGATTCCGAACATCCGATTCTCGTTGTGGATACGAGCCGGGCGAACGAAGACGTGGTTGGCTTTCAGACCTTCCGCGTGGTGCCGAGCGAAATGCCCGCCGTGGAGAACAACCTCTCTCTGGCGAACATGGACTTCGAGGACTTCTCCGACAGTGTCGACGCGGATGGGGTGTTCCGCGGCTTCTGATGCGGAACGTTCAGACGGTGTGCGGCTACGACAATGGGCGCACGCTGTCCAACGCGCGGCGCGCATAGGCGCGCACATCCGCATCGCTGTCATCGATCGCCAGCTTCAGCGCATCGTGCGCTGCCCCGCTGTGCGGCCAGGTGGCCAGTGACAATACCGCTGCCTTGCGCACATCGAGGTGCGGATCGCGCAAGGCGTCGGACAGTGGGGTGACGCCGAAATCAGGCTCCGCGCCGGCGAGCCCGCGGGCGGCACCCACCCGGACCTGCCACGCGGAGTGTGCGAGAGCGCCCATGAGCAGGGCTGTGTCATCCTGTGCGACATCGAGATTCGCGAAGGAGGCCAAAGCGGCGGCACGCACAAGGGGATCGCGATCCTCGGCCAGGGCGCGCGCGGTCTCGATACCCGGTCCGCCGATTGCCGACAACCCGTGCGCGACGGCAATGCGCACCTCACGGTTCTCATCGGCCGCCGCCGACGAGACCGCCTGCGAATCGTCGAGCGATACCAGCGCCCGTACCGACTCGATGCGCACGCGATGATCCGAATCCGTCAGCGCGGCAATGAATTGCGCCGCCGACCCGGCTCGCAGCGCGCGCAACAGATTCACGACGGTCGCCCGGACGACGGGGTCAGGAGAGTCGAGTCGATCGGCGAGACCGGTCGAATCGGGAAGCACTTCCACGAGTTCACGCAGACGGCACCCGATCGATCAGGCCTTCGTCCTTGAGCGGCGCGAGCGCATCGCGCACGGTATTGCGTGACGCGTCGTATTCCGCGACCAACTCCTGCTCGCTCGGCAGCACGTCGTCGAACGCGCCCGCATGAATCTGATGACGCAGCACGTCAGCTATCCGGCGCGCCTGGTCGGCCCGCAACCGTCGTACGGGCGTTGCCTCGGCTCCCACCTCCGCCACCTTTCTCTCGCTGACCTGCACGGTTAGCGACGATAGCTGGCGCTCCGACTCCCGAATGCCCGCAAGAGGGCGCCATAGCTCAGCGGATGTCATTGCGCCGTCCCCTACGGACTCTGACCTGGTCCGATGGGTCTCGAAGTGGCCATTGCGCCACCCTGTTCACGGTCGATGAGTTTCGATCACGCAGATTCGAACGACGGGCGGGAGGTGGTACGGAACAGGCCGCGCTCGGCTGGCCCAGAGCAGCAGCTTTCGCGGCGTGGTCCGGCCACCAGGGTTGCGCTGACCGAGCGAGCCCACGCCGATGCTGTAGCCAATTGTCTTTGGCGGCCCAATCACTGGACGTCGACTGGCGATTGAATCAGCGGGCGGCTGATCCGTGGTTCCGGCGGTGAGCCGGGGGATTATCCGGATGCCGGGATAAGACAGCCTCATACCAGCGGGGGAGGCGAAATCCCCGCTGGGTGTGATGCTCTCGCAGGTCCGCATCCCTACCATGACAGGCGTGGCTGTTGTCGCCGGTATCGGTCGTGCTCTGCTGGTCGCAGGGGTGTGTGCATTGTTGGTGTCGATCGGCGTGGGTCCCGCGTCGGCGGATTCGGCGTCCTCGGGTTCGGATATTTCGGTCGCGCAGTCGCTCGGTGATCGGGAGCTCACGATCATCTTGCGCAGGGTGACCAGTGTGCCCGGGCCATTACGGGTGGATGTGGTCACCCACGTGGGTACCGCCGCGGGGCGGCTGACTCTCGTGGCGACACCAACGGGGGTATCGGCACAGTCGAGGCAGCCCGCACCGGGAGCGCCCACCGCCGAGGCCGTTGTCGAACTCGGCGGTACCCCCGGAATGTATTCGGCCACTGTCCGAATGGACCGGGCCGGGCCGTGGGAGCTGGCCGTCGGCGACGGCACGCGGGTGGCGCGGATTCCGTTTGTCGTGCCCGCGCAGGTGACCTCGCCGCCCGAGCGCTTGGTGTACGGCGGGTTTCTGGTGGCTGGCGTACTGCTACCCGTCGCCGTGGTGATCGCGATTCGCGCTCGACGTAGCGCATTGGCTCTGATTCCGGCCGCCGGAATGGTGGCCGGGGTGGCGGTTTCGGTCACGGCCGCACTGCTTTCGGCATCGCTGCCGCTGCCGCCGCAACCCGGCGGACAGCTCGATCCCACGCTCGACAATGTCACCGATCCCTATGCCGTGAATCAGCCCCTGATTTCGGACTTTTCGCGGCCGCCGGTACTGCTCACAGTCGCGGGTGGGCCCGGGCGCGCTGAGCAGCCGGGCGATCTCGACCTCAGGCTGATCGATGCCGCCACCGGTGCGCCCGTCGACGATCTGGTTGTGCACGACAGTGCGCTCATGCATCTGCTGCTGGTCGGCCCGACCGGGCGCTTGCGGCATCTGCACCCGATTCGGATCGGACCCGGTCGGTATCAGGTTCACCTGGTCGCACCCGAGGCCGGGCAATATGCGCTGTCCGCGGAATTGGCGCGGCGCGGCGGTGGTGTGCAAATGATCCGCGCGGCAACCGGATTCACGGTGTCGCCGGGCGCGGCGACACCGGATTCCGCCAGCGCCACGGTGCATCTCGGTGGTGGTGACAAGTCCGCGTCGACCGTGATCGACGGTAACCAGGTCACAATCCGGACGACTACGCCGGTGGCAGGGTCGCCGACCACGATCACCGCCGAATTCGGCGACTCCGCTGATCTACAACCGTGGCTTGGCATGGTCGGCCACCTGATCATGGCGGGTCCACTGCCCGACGATCCGAATATTGCTGTAGCAGTGCAGAATTCACCCATCTGGGGCCATGGCCACTCGATGGGACCGACATCGATGCAGGGCATGTCCGACATGCCGGATATGGATATGCACGGCATGGATATGACCGCGCCCGCCGCGAGCCGCGGCAATATGCTCATGCCGCCCGCTAACGGTGAAAGCGCACCCGACGAGACGGTCGCCGCATACGGCCCCGATGTGCCGTTCACCTATACGTTCCCGATTGCCGGCCGCTATCGCCTCTGGATCCAGGTCGAACGGCACTACACCGTGCTCACGGTCCCCGTCGTTCTCGATGTCGCGGCGGGAGCGCAGCCATGAGCGAGCGTAGCGAGCGAACATCGGACACAGTCGAGCAAGCGAAGAACACGGCCACACCGCGGAAAAGCGTTCTCCTCGCCGGGGGAGCGGTGCTCGTCATCGCGCTGGCCGCCGTCGCCTGGTTCGTCTGGCCGCGCCCATCCGGTCCGCTCATATTGCACACCGGTACTCCACAGCACCTCGTCACGGTGTCCATCGACAGCCTCCGCATCGGTAGCACCGCAATGGATATCACCGTCACCGACCGCGCCGGCGCGACGAAAGATCATGCCGCAGTACGTATTCAGACGAACCAGCCGCTCATGGGGCACGCGGGACAGTCCATCGCGGCGACGGCCATCGGTCCGGGACACTTCCACGCCGCAGCGGTACCACTGATGATGACCGGCCCGTGGGAGCTTCGCCTATCGATAGATGAACACGACAGCGTCGACGAACTCGCGGTGCCGATCTGGGTCGGCGGCTGAAACCACGTACAGATCAGGAGGAATGATCACCATGAGCACATCAGCACCACCGGAGACGGTTGCAGCCGACTCCGGACCGAACGTCTCCGATGACTCCACCGCGGCCCGCATCGGCGCCTGGGGCGTATTGCTCGGCACCGTGGTCACATTGATCGGCCTGAGCTGGGATATCGAGTGGCACAACGAAGTCGGGCCGGACACCTTTTTCACCCTGCCGCATCTGTTCCTGTACTCCGGTAGCGCGATCTCCGGATTCGTCAGCCTGGCCATGGTTCTCATCGCCACCGCCGCCCAACGGGCCGGGCGGCCCGTGCCCCGGCTCGGCGGCACACCCATCCGGGTCTTCGGCAGCAACCTGACCGCACCGCTCGGCTATATGATCGCCGGAGCCGGTGCGGCATTGTTCCTGATCTACGGCCTGCTCGATCTGGAATGGCATTCGATCTACGGCTTCGACGCGGTGCTCAATACCCCGTCACATGTTGCGCTGTTCCTGTCCATCGGGCTCACCATGATCGGCAGCATCATCGTTTTCGCCGCCCACCGCGACCATCGCTGGGGCCGGATGGGCATTGTCGTTGCGATTCCGATTCTGATCACCTTCGCCCCGATTCCCACCAACGCGTTGAACAACCTGCATCTGCCCGTCGACCCGACCATCCTCGGCATCGTCGGGTTCGGGCCGATGCTGCTCATCCTCGGCGCCGCACTGCTGGCGCGTGCGGGCGCGGCCACTGCCATCGCGGTTTCGCTCGGCGCAATGCAGGCGATCCTGTGGTGGTTCTCGCCCTGGGCCGCGGAAACCTATGCGTCGGCGATCGGGTTGCCGCTGCGGGACGGCCTGACCGGACGGCCGCCGGACCTGCCCGCCATGATGCCGATGTTCCTGATCGTCGCGGCGCTCGCGGTCGAGGGCCTGTTCTGGCTGGCCCGCGCCCGTGGTTTCGATGCGCGGAAAATCGTATTGATCGCCGGTGCCGTGACCGGAGTCATCGTCGGCGTGACATTCCCGCTGCAGCTGAATCTCGTCCACGCCACATCGCACATCCCCCTCGGCGACATCGTGACGATCACAGTGCTTGGCATTCCGCTCGGCCTGCTCGCCGGATTCCTCGGCGGCCGGTTCACCGCCATGTTGCCCGCAGTGAAGGATGCGTGATGTCCGTACTCCGCAGGCTCGCCGTCACCGTACTGGCCATGATCACTCTGTCGCTGCTCGCCGTCGCTCCCGCGTCGGCCTACGCGCCGGTCGAGATCGTGCATACCGAGCGCGTCCAGGTGGGGCCGTACGGCGTGACCGTCGGCTTCTCCACCTGGCCCATCCGCGCGATGAAGTCGCTGGACTTCACCTTCATGCCCGATGGCGGCATCGCCGACAAATCCGGGACGCGGCATATGACCGGCCCCGCGATCCGACCCGGCCGCCGCGCCGCGCCGTTGGTCCGCCATCCCCGCAAGCGTGACTCCTGGGGCCTGGACGTCAAGGCCTTCGACGACCCCGGCACCTACACCTTCACCTTCGCGATCGACGGCCCGCTCGGACACGGCGAAGGGACCCTCGGCAATGTCACGGTGCTCGATCAGCCCGGCCCGCCGCTGCCGCTGAGCTGGACGATCGGCACCCTGCCATTGGTGGGTCTGCTGGTGTTCTTCGCCGTTGCCTGGCGTCGCACCCGACCTGGGCGGCAACCACTGGCCGTCTGACGTCAGAACCAGGCGTCGCGCATGTCCAGCGTGGTGCGGTCCATCAGCTCCAGCAGATCCAATTGCGGTGTGGTCTTGGGCAATTCATAGCGGAAGAAGAAGCGGGCCGCGGCGCGCTTGCCGTCGTAGAAGTCGCCGTCCTTGCCATGGGCGGCGAGCGCCTGCTCCAGCCAGATCCAAGCGACCACGACGTGTCCGAATGCCTCCAGGTAGATGCTGGAATTCGCCATGGCGGCGGCAATATCGCCGGAGGCGAACATCCAGCCGGTGACGGTGAGCAGCCGCTGCCAGACCGCGTCGAGCTGGCCGCCGAATTCGGTCCACTCGCCACCCGCCTCGGTGGCCGCGAGTACGGTCCGCTCGATTTGGGCGGCCAGTAGCCGCAGGCTCGCGCCGTCGTGCTGGATCACCTTGCGGCCCAACAGATCCAGACCTTGGATGCCGTGGGTGCCTTCGTGGATGGGGTTGAGGCGGTTATCGCGGTAGTGCTGTTCGACATCGTATTCGCGGGTGTAGCCGTAGCCGCCGTGCACCTGGATGGCGAGGTTATTGGCCTCCAGACACCATTGCGACGGCCAGCTCTTCGCCACGCCGGTCAGGATTTCCAGCAGCAGGGTGTAATCGCGTTTGGCGGTCGGATCCGTGGTGGCGTGTTCCAGATCGACAAGGCGGTTGCAGTAGAGCAGCAGCGCGAGCGCACCCTCCACATAAGACTTCTGCGCCAACAGCATGCGCCGCACATCGGCATGCTCGATGATCGGCACCTGCGGTGCGGCCGGGTCCTTGGCGGTGACCGCACGGCCCTGGCGGCGTTCACGGGCGTATTCGAGTGATTTCAGATATCCGGTGTAGCCCAAAGCCGTCGCGCCCAGACCGACACCGAGGCGCGCCTCGTTCATCATGTGGAACATGTAGGACAGGCCGCGATGCGGTTCGCCGACAAGGTAACCCACCGCACCGGGCGCACCATCCGGATTGTGCTTGCCCTCGCCGAAATTCAGCACCGTATTGGTGGTGCCCCGATATCCCATCTTGTGGTTCAACCCGGCCAGCACCACATCGTTGCGCGACCCGAGCGAACCGTCCTCGGCCACCAGGAATTTCGGCACGATGAACAGCGAGATGCCCTTGGTCCCGGCCGGTCCGCCCGGAATCTTGGCCAGGACGAGGTGCACGATATTGTCGGTCAGCTCGTGATCGCCGCCGGAGATCCACATTTTCGAGCCGAACAGCCGGTAGGTGCCGTCGTCCTGCGGTTCGGCGCGGGTGACGATATCGGCCAGTGACGAGCCCGCCTGTGGTTCGGACAGACACATCGTTCCGGTGAACCGGCCCTCGACCATGGGCTTGACGAAACGGTCGATCTGCTCCGGGGTGCCGTGCGCGGCAAGGAGATTGGCATTGCCGACGGTCAGGAAGACGTAGCCGGTGGTGCCGACATTGGCGGCCTGGAACCAGCAGAACCCGGCCGCCTCCAGCGTGGCCGGCAGCTGCAGCCCGCCGATCTCCTCATCCATCGCGGCGCCGATGAGATTGGCCTTGGTGAAGGCCTCGATGGCGGCCTTCACCTCTGGGATGATGGTGACCCGCTCGCCGTCGAAGGTCGGCTCATTGGTGTCGTTGCGCTTGTTGTGGGTGGCGAAGTGCTCGGTGGCCAGATCCGCGCAGAGGTCGAGAAAGCCGTCGAAGGTCTCCCGGGAGTGTTCGGTGAACCGGGGCAGCGCCGTGAGCTCTTCGACCCGCAGCCATTCGTAGAGCAGGAAGTCCAGGTCCCTACGGGAAATCAGGTTCGAGCGCACGGGCACATCCTCTCGCGGTGGCGGAGCACTGGCCCAGACGGGCGCGGTACTCGCTCGGGTTGGTTTGGTACGTTACTACGCATGTGTCGCGAATTGATTCCAGGGCTGGGATGACCAACACCTCCGGTGCCGCCCGTCCCGTCGGCCGTCCCGCCGCCGCCTCCCAGGACCAGGTGTTAGCTGCGGCCAGTGCCCAGTTCCTGGCCTGTGAGCGGGTCGATGTGCAGGCGATCGCGGCGGAACTCGGTTTGTCGCGCGCGACCATCTACCGCTGGTTCGGTTCGCGCGACGGTCTACTCGGCGCGGTCATCGTGTCGGAATTCGAGCAGATGGTCGTCGCGGCGCAGACGCGCGCCGACGGCACCGGCGCGTCGCGGGTGCTCGCCATGCTGGACCGGATGGCGCAGTGGCTGACGCGCAGCGAGCCATACCGGTATTTCATCGCGACCGAACAGGCCACCGCTGGCCGCATCATCACCACCAGTGACGGGCCGGTACAACCGAAGGTGGTCGGCGTGGTCGCGGATATTCTCGATACCGCGATCGCGGAGGGCTACCAGAACCGGGTCGACACCGAGACGTTCGCGTATGCCCTGGTCCGGCTCATCGAGGCGTTCCTGTATCAGGATGCGGTGACCGGCATTCGGGGTGATGTGGATCGGCTGCGCGCGGTGCTGGCGGTGATTCTGGGGCTGGATCCGGATCAACGAGGCCCGTAGGTATTGAGGAAGAGCACCGGTCCATCGCCGAAGTCGCCACGGGTATCCATATCCAGGAGTCCGGCCAAAGCCTTTGCGGTGTAAACGGTTTCCAGTTCCAGCCCATTGGTCGCAGCGAGCTTCTTCGCCGCGACGGCGGCCGGAGTTTCCTGGCCGTAACCCGGCCCGAGCCAGTCGCGCACTATCGTCACATCGTCGGGATGCAGACCGGGCGAGGTGAATTCCGCGCCTCGTGCGCGCAGTAGCGCCGCAGCCCGGTTCGCCAGCTTGACGATGTGCCGCGCGTCGAGCGGGAGCGAGTCGTTGACCACGACACCGACGACGCGGGTGCGCAATCCGGCAAGCCGTAGGCCGAGGGCCAAACCCGCTGCCGTGCCACCGGATCCGACGGCGGTTACCAGATGTGTCGGTTGCGGTAGTTCGCCCGCGGCGATCTGCGCCGCCAGTTCCAATGCGACCTCGACATAGCCGAGTGCGCCGATCGGCGACGATCCGCCGACGGGCACCAGATACGGTGGGGTGCGCCCGTGCATATGCCGCAGCAGCAGCCATGGTGCGGCCAGGACGGTGCGCAACTTGCTGTGCGTGAAATGTAGGGTGGCACCGGAGTTTTCCAGTCGTCGCAGCTGCGCGCGGACGTGGTCGTCCACCGGTTGGTCGACCAGCGCCAGCGCGGTGTCGATGCCGAATTCCCGGGCGTAGAGTGCCGTCGCCAGACCCCAGTTGGTTCCGGTGCCGCCGAAGGTGAGAATGGTGCGGGCACCGCGCCGTCGGGCCTCGGGCAATAGCCACTCCAGCTTGCGGATCTTATTGCCACCCCAGCCGCCGGAGCCATACCCGCTTTCGTCCTTGCACCACACACTGCTGTTGGTGCCGAGGTCCAGCGGGCGGACCGGTGTCGGCGCGACACCGAGCCGCGCGAACGGCAGCGTGCCGACCAGTTCGGGGAAGCGCTGGTGGAGCAGGGAGTCCGTCATAGTCGGACCATTATCGTGGTTCAGCTCCCTTCGGTGAGCAGTTGGTCCAGGCGAGCAGCGCAGACCTGGGAGATCACCCATGCCGAGGTGGCTGGACATGCGGTGCAAGGGCACGGAAAGCAGGACCGCGCAGAGGATTTCGCAGATTGCGGACCGCCCATCCGGTGCGGGCTTCGCACCCGGCGATAGTGCCGATGAGCGTCTTCGTGTGCTCGTGTGCACCGTGATGGACGCGGTTGTGAAGCAGTGCCTGGCTCCACCGTTCGATTAGAAGCGGAACCGCACGATGCGGGTGGACCGTTTCATGCCCGGCAGCAGGTTCAAGAGGCGGAACATGCGGCGTACGTTCGCGGGCGCTTTGGCCATCAGCACCGGTGAGTCGCTTATCGGCGCCTCGTCTACGAATTCGAGCCGCGGGTGCCAATTGGCCAGCGCGGCAGGATCGTTGAAGCCACAGTGGAACCGGGCGTCGTATTTGCGCAGGGTTGGGTCCCACTTCGAGGTGCGCCACGCCCACACCGCCACCGTGTCGAACTGTATCTGGCCGGTGGGGAAGGCGTCGACGACGCTGGTCAGCAGCCGCCGGACGTCGGCCTCGGTCAGGTAGGGCACCAGTCCCTCGGCGATCATCAGCACGGGCCGGCCGCGGGGGATACGGTCCAGCCAGGTCGGGTCGGTGACGCTGGAGCCGATCAGGGTGTAGTGCTCTCGCGGCGGCAGGAATTGTTGCCGCAGTTCGATGATGGAGGGGTAGTCCAGGTCGTACCAGTCGACGGTGGCGGGCGGGTCGATCCGGTACACCCGGGCGTCGAGGCCGCAGCCCAGGTGCAGCACCACGGCGTCGGGGTGATCGGCGAGGAAGCTTCGGGCCCAGTCGTCGTGGGCCTTGGCGCGTACCACGGCGACGAGGCCCATCTGGCTGGTGCCGAATCTGCGGTTGTCGTAGTCGGGGTCGAGGCGGCGCATCGCCTGCTCGGCGTATTTGTCGCCGAGGATCGGGTCCGACAGCCGGTTATCCAGTGCTTTGGCCCTGAGGACGGGGCTGGCGGTCTTCTGCACTCCGATGAGTTCGGTGTGTTGCACACCAGCTACGCTACTCATATTTCGCGAATTTCGTGAAATATATGACGAGATTCGCCTGCAGAGGCGACAGCAAGGAGGCTGCTTCGGTGACGCGAGCAGACGAGAGTGCGATCGCCGACTTCCGGGAACGGTTCGCACAGATCATGGTGGAATCCGGCATGCCCCGGATGGCCGCCCGCGTGTATGCCGCGCTGATGGTCACCGACTCCGGCAAGCTGTCGGCCGCCGAGCTCGCCGAGCGACTAGGCGGCGGCGCGTCGGCGATCTCGGGGGCGGTCAAGTACCTGGTGCAGGTGCGGCTGGTCGAACGGGGCCGGGAACCCGGTAGCCGGCGTGACTTCTGCCGGATCCATGAGCACACCTGGAGCCACTTCGTCAGCCAGTCCGATCCGGTTCTGGTCCAGGTGCAGGCCGGCGCCGACGAGGGCGCCGCTCTCTTGGGTCCCGACTCCCCCGCCGGGCGGCGGCTGGACGAGACCCGCCGGTTCTTCGCGTTCCTGCGCGAGGAGATCGAACAGTCGATGGCCAAGTGGCGGCGGCTCCAGGCGGCCGAACGCGAGTCCGGCTAGACGGTGGTGCCCTGCCGGGGGGTTACCCGCGGGCGGGGACGTCAGCCTCGATCCGCCGATGACCCGGCGGGCCGATTGGGTGTCGTTTTCCGGCTGGCCTCGATGTCCGCGGATGGGACCTGATTCGGGGCCGGAATGCATCCGTCGACCGGCGGACCGACGCGAGCAGATGCAGTAGGCACGGGAGCGGCCCGGCACCCTTCGAGGTGCTGGGCCGCTCTTGTGCTACCAGGTTCGGGGGCACGATGGAGTAGAGCTGGACGGCGAATCAGCAGCGCTGAGATGGCCGCGCTGGTTTCGGCATTCGAGCTCGGCCGCCCCCATTTCGTGCCCACAACCGCCCGGAATCCGCCGTCATCGCGGATCAATCACAGTCATGTGTTTGCGTCTGGTGGTTTCAACTGGCCGAGCCAGTGCGGACCTTGGGGGCGTTGGGGTCGTATATCACAGCGTCGGAATAGCCGATACGTGTTGGTTCGGTCGGCCGTTGAGTAGTTCTCTTGGGGAAATCGTTGCCCAGGGTCGAAGGTTCAGTTGTCACATGCGGTGGGCAGTTCACCCCTTTGACTTCCACAGTTTCGTGGGGTCGAACCACCACGTTGAAGGGGGTTTCGGTTTCTATTGCGGTGCCGATGATGCGGCAGTGCTGCCAGGCTTCGATGAGATAGGTGTCGTCGGTGTCGTTACGGCAACTCGTGGCCGAACACGACACCCCCGCGGGGAAGGGCCGCGCACTGGCCTGCGGGGCCAGTCCGACGACGGTGGCTGTGAGTACCGCGCCCGCGATACCCGAGACAGCCAGCAACCGGTTGAACAAATTGATCGTTGTCCTTTCGACTTTCCTGCATGCTGTGACATGCGCGATTTCCGACCACTGCCGCACTGGCGGACCCGGTGTCGACGGCGGCCCGGACGGTAGCCCGTCCATCGAAGTATGCATTCGCCTCGGTGGTGAGAACATCCGCCGGCGCCCAAGTGATCACCAGGTGACCGCCGTCGCTGCGGCCGGCCGGACACACGGACAGCGTGTGGTCCCAGGAGGCTTGAGCTGGTGGAAGCTGGATGTGTGTTCGATCAGGGGCCCACATACAACCGTTCATTGGGGAGACGCGGGTAGCCGCTGGCATCGCCAAGGTCCATGGTCACCGCATCGGCGTAGTGCCGCGCTTGGTGCTCCTGCATAAAAGTCAGCGCCGCGGTGAGGCAGGCGGCGAAGTCGAATCGTGCTCCGTGCAGGAACACGCTCAGATGCACATCCGGCTCTCCTGGGTTCGGAGATACGTTCGCGCTCACGGGTTCTCGCGGTCTATGACACTGACCGGCAGGACATCCATCGCTTCGTCGTTGCTTCGGTCGTCGTCGTAGTCGGCGGACCAACCGTCTTCATCCACCTCGGTAATCCCGTCGGAGGTGTGGCAGAGCCTGACGCTATCGATAGGCGCGAGGTTCAATTTCTCTGGCGTGTGTTCATGAAAAACCTTCAGCAATGCCACCACCGACGGCGCGATCTCGGTCCTACATTGCCGTTCAACCTCATTCATGGCGCACAACTCCGGAACCGCTGGGCGCGAAGTCGGCGCGGTCGTCGAAGACCCGCACGCCGTCCACGGACCACTCAAGCATGAGCGTCCCTCCGTTGCACGGGCCGGCACTGCCCTGAGCAGGCGCGGATCGCGTCGACCACCACAAGCCCGGACGGTCGGAACGCGCATCGGGGTGGTTCGATCCAGCGCCGGAACTGCTCACCTTGGTCGACCGGTGACGGTAACGCGACAGTGCCACCGGTTCGCACCACCGATACGTTCAGACGGAACATCTCGGCGAACAGGCGCACGTCATCGGGGATGTCGGGCCTGACCAAGTACGTCCAGCGGTTCGAGCGTGGATGCGACAGGATTGGACCAATGTCCGAACCCTGGTGCTGCATATGTATTTTCACGGCCTGGCCGAGGTGAGCAGGAAGCATCAGTGCCCAAACGTGTTCGGCCTTCATGATGATGCGGCCCAGGTGCGGCGGATCGATGTGCGCGGGCAGATCGCATACCCGCCGATAGAAGTGGCAGCGCGTCAATGGACTATCACCAAAAGCTATGTGGTCCATCGGTTTTAGACCTCAGTATCGGGTTGTTCGGTGTGGGTTCGCCACGGTTGCCACTCATGTAGGGCGTTGAGGTACTGCTCGAGAACATCAGCAGGAACACCGACCGCGAGTGCGGCAGGCGGTCCGACAAGCGGAATCCGTTGCGGTGGTTCTGGGTTCAACATCGTGCCCCCTCAGTACGGCGGTTAAGGTGCGCTCGGCCGGCAGCGGATTGCAAAAGATCGGTTTCCGGCGTCGAGCCGAGCAGACGCCTATAACATCACTCGTTCGAGGTACTTGGGTCACCCAACGTGCCACCCAACTGAACTGGCTCGTTTCCCCAGTAGATCACCCAAACTTGCAGGTAGAGTCACCCATTGGCGCGAATATTCGTCACCCGAAATCGGCAGAAAGCGCCACCCAATGATCGCGCGATCTGTCCAGCAGAATTGAGAGGCGCAAGCGATGGATGAGCCACTGAGCAGCGGGAGTAACGACAACGCCAACGCTGCGTCGTCACCCAATTCGCCTGACGAAACGGTCGTGAATGGCGTACCGCACCGCCAGTTGGGGCGCATCTTGCGAGAAATGCGAAGCGAGACCGGCCTTTCGATCCTGATTGCGTCGAAGGCCGTCGGCATGGGATCGGGGTCACTTCAACGGCTGGAGAGTGCGAAGGCGTCAAAGATTGACGATGCAAAGCTGACGAAGCTCTGTCGCCTCTATCAAAGGATGGATCGGCTCGACGAGCTGAAAACCCTTGCAGCGCAGCGACGCGAGCAAAGTTGGTGGGACGAACGAACCGATATGCTGGCTCCGAGCTTCAAAGTCTATTTGGGCCTTGAAGCTGCTGCGGAACGGCTGACCGTGTATCGGCCGGACATCATTTCGAGCCTGTTCCAGACCCAGGAATACGCAGAAGTACTGGACCGCATCTACTTTCGCGATGATTCGCCCGAAGAAAGGGCACAACGGATGGAGGTGCGGCGTAAGCGCCTGCACCTGATTCACCGTTCAGTGTCCCCCGTCGAGGTTGATCTAGTCATCGACGAGGGCGTACTGCGGCGGATCGTTGGCGGGCCGCGATTGATGAGCCGACAGCTTCGGTACCTCGCGGACTTGCCGCCGAACGTCTCGGTACGGGTACTGCCTGATGACGCCGGATACCCCATGGGTAAGGCGGTCGATGCGTTCACCCTGCTCGACTTCGGCGACGGCAAGCCGCCCGAGCCGCCAGTTGTGTATGTGGAAAGCTTCGCAGGAAGTATGCACCTGGAGACTCCTCGCAGTGTTCGCGCGTACCGGGAGGCGTTTCGGGTGATCCAACGGGTAGCGTTGGACGTAGCTGAAAGCAAACGCCTGCTGAGGCGGGTAGCGAAGGAGTACATGTCGTGAGCATCGACCTGTCGGGGGCACACTGGTTCAAGAGCCGCCACAGTGGCGGTAACGACAACTGTGTCGAAATCGCCCATCTTGACGGGGGCATGGTCGGTATGCGCGACTCCAAGAACCCGACCGGCGGGGCGCTCGTGTTCACTCCGGCTGAGTGGGACGCGTTCACCGCTGGCGTGAACGATGGCGAGTTCGACCGGCCGTAGGCTGGTCGCGGGTGTTCCTGAGCCTCGACACCCCGATAACACGGCTCTTGCGCTTCCGGTGGTGGTTGCCGCTAGGACAGCAGGATTCGGTGCCGGAGCAGGCGGAAGCTGGCCCGCTCATACGTTTGTCGTTTGATCAGTTTGCTTTGGTGTCGACGCCTTCGAGTGGCCCGTTGCTGTAGGGCAGGCTGAGGCCGGCCGCCACAGCATCGTGGTCCTGTTCGAGGCCGCGCAGGAAAGGATCGAGCTGTGAGTCCTGCTTCACGGACCTGCTTGATCCACGGGTCGAGGTCGCTGCCACGCCGACCATCGCCGGGTTCACGGCCGTGTTCCTGATCGGGCCGGGCGTGGTGCCCAACGGCAAGCATCGGAACTGAATTGGACGTGGTGGCAGCAGGTTCCGGGATATGTACGTCGTGGTGACGGCCGCGCTGATCATCGCGGGCGTGGTGCAGCTGCTGCGGCTGGGGGCCCGGACGCTCGCGGTGCCGAGTCAGGTCGGTTGACCACCTGAATTCCGTAGCCGGCCTCTCGCGATTTCCGTTGCTCGTCACGCGAATTCAGGCGGCTGCGTCGGCCTTTCGCCGTGCCTCGAGGCCGTCCAGTATCAGGTCGAGGCCGAAGTCGAATTCGGCGGTGTGGTCGTAATCCGGCCGCAGGGCATGGTCGACAATCATCGCCCTGAGGTGCGGCAGCTCGTCCGCGGGCAGGGCCGCGAGGATACCGTCCGCCACGTCCTGGACCTCGGCCGACGTCGTCATCGGCAGATTCGCTTCTTGCAGAACGTATCCGCCGATGTAGCTGTCCAGCAATGAGACCGCGTGCGCGGCCAACTCCAGGGTGAAGCCCGCGTTCAGGAGGACGCCGAGGACGGCGTCGTGGTGCCGCAGCGTGGCCGATCCCGGCGTGGGCCGCGAATCCAGCAGCCCGAGCGCCCACCGATGCCGGAACAGCACGGTCCGCGCGGATTCGGCGCGCGCCCGGATCGCGGTCCGCCAATCCCCCTCGGCCACGGGCAGTTCGATGGCCGTGAACACGGCGTCCACCACGCCGTCGAGCATCGCGTCCTTGTTCGGGACGTGGTGGTAAAGCGACATCGCCTCCACCCCGAGCTCCTGTGCCACCCGCCGCATGGTGATGGCTTCCGCGCCACCACGGTCCGCGACGCGGATGGCGGCGTCGAGCACCCGCTCCCTGCTGAGCGCTGGTCGTGTCATGAGTGGCTCCTCGTTGAATCCATTGACAGGCTTACAAGCGTAAGTCACCCTTACATATGTAAGCCAGCCTTACGCCCGTAAGCCAACCGAGGAGATTCTCATGCCGATGCCGAAATGGTGGGGCCACGTCAACAAGCGAGTCTTCAACCCCCGCGCCCTCGCGGGCGGCAAATGGCCGGTCCTCACCCACACCGGCCGCAACTCCGGAACCACCTACCGCACCCCACTCGACGCCTACCCCGTCGACGGCGGCTACCTGTTCATCCTCGTCTACGGCTCCCGCTCGGACTGGGTCCGCAACATCCTGGCCGCCGGCCACGCCCGCCTCCGAATCGACGGCCGCGACCTGGCACTCGGCACACCGCGCCTGGTCAGCGCCGCCGAAGCCCTCCAAGCCCTACCTGAAAAGTCCCACCCGCCACGGCTATTGCGCATCACCGAGTTTCTCCGGATGGATCTGGCCCCCGCGCCGCTGGAACCGGAATAACCGCACCAGGAGTCACGGACCACAGACTCCTAGCCCGATGACGTCAGCGAGTCGGTTGAGCTCCGGATAGATGTGGCTCTGGCGGGCTGTCTACGCATATCTCCGCAGCGAGCGTTCGAACCGCATCGACACATCGACTCCGGGCTACGATCCGGCCTCAGCCTAATGCCCGGCCCGACCTGCTCATCGGCGATATCCGCGAGTTCTTCCGCACCATCGGCTGAGCCGTAGCATCGCGCGGGGATTTGCGTCTCCACCAAGGGGAGACAGGAGAGTACGGGTATGGACGGCGACACGCTTTATCCGATCGGCGCGATGGCCGAACAGACCGGCCTCTCGGTCAAGACCATCCGGCTCTATGCCGACACGGGTGTGGTGCCGCCGACCACCCACAGCCCCGCCGGTTACCGGCTCTACGACGACGCCGCGCTCACCCGTCTGCAATTGGTGCGCACCCTGCGCGAACTCGGCATCGATCTACCCGCCATCCGACAGGTGCTCGACCGCAAGCTGACGGTGCCCGAGGTCGCGGCCGCACATGCCGACGCACTGGAATTCCAGATCAGCACGCTTCGGGTGCGGCGCACGGTGTTGCGAGCGATAGCCGAGCGGGGCTCGACCCCCGAGGAGATGGAACTCATGCACAAGCTCGTCGAACTCTCCGACGCCGAAAAACGCCGCCTCATCACCGAATTCGTCGAAGACACCTTCGGTGGTACCGATGCCAACCCGGAATTCGCCGATCTCATTCGCTCGGCAATGCCGGAACTGCCTGATGACCCGGAACCCGCCCAGGTGCGGGCCTGGGTGGAACTCGCCGAACTCACCCGAGATCCGGATTTCCGCGCATCGGTGCGCCGCATGGCGGAATACCAGGCCGCGCAGCGCGCCGACGGCGATACCACCGGCCTGCACCACGAGCTGACCGAACTCGTGCGCGAACGAGTCGGCCAGGCGCTCGCAGCCGGAATCGCACCGTCATCGGCCGCGGCCGTACCATTGGTCGCCGAGCTGACCGCCGCATACGCGACGACATTCGGCCGTCCCGATGACGCCGAGCTACGGAACTGGCTGCTGACCCGGCTCGAGGTCGCGGGAGATCCACGCGCCGAACGCTATTGGCAACTCCTCTCGATCATCAACGGCTGGACCGTCCCGCCGACCCTCGGTCCGGTATTCGACTGGATGGGCGCCGCGCTGCGGGCGAATCCCTGACCGATATCAGTCCAGCTCGGCCAGCTTGGCAAGGATGGCCGCGGCCATGGCCGCCGGATCGCCGTCCGCGGGCCGCAGCACCAGTTCGGCTCGGGTGGGCGCCTCGTAGGGATCGTCGATGCCGGTGAAACCGCGGATTTCACCGGCCCGAGCCTTGGCGTACATGCCCTTGGGATCGCGGGCTTCGCAGATCTCGAGTGGCGTATCGACGAAGATTTCGACGAAGGGGATGCCCGCGGCCTCGTGCACTGCACGGACCTTATTGCGATCGGTGGCGTAGGGACTGATCAGGGAAACCACCGCGACCACACCGGCTTCGGCGAACAGTCGCGCCACTTCGCCCACGCGGCGGACATTTTCGACACGATCGGCGGCGCCGAAGCCGAGGTCGGCATTGAGGCCATGGCGCAGGTTGTCACCGTCGAGCAGGAAGGCCGGGCGGCCCGCTGCGACCAGGTGACGCTCCAGTTCCACTGCGACGGAGGACTTTCCGGAGCCGGACAGGCCGGTGAGCCAGACCGTCAACCCCGCCGTCGGGCGCTCGTCGCGGCCGACGGCGGTGGCATGCCAGACGACACGGGAGGAGGGCAGGGTCGGTCCGGTGATCATGCCCGCGGCGACGGTGTTGTTGGTGGTGTCGTCGATCAGGATGAAGCTGCCGGTGGTGCGGTTGCGGCGGTACGGATCGAAGAGCAGGGGTTGACGAGTGCGTAGCTGGATGCGCCCGATCTCATTGAGCGACAATGAATTCGCGCTCTCATCGCGGTGCAGGGAATTGACGTCGAGCCGGTAGTCCAGGGCGCGTACCTCGGCGGTCGCGGTGCGCGTGGTGTGCCGGATGGTGTAGGTCGCGCCAGGGGTCAGTTCGGAATCCTCGGCGAACCAGCACACCATCGCATCCAGATCGCGTCCGATATGGGGCCGGTTCGCGGGGCGGCAGATCAGATCGCCACGGGATACGTCGAGGTGGTCGGCGAGCTGGATGGTAACGGACTGTGGTGGAAAGGCTTCCGCGATCGGTGTTCCGCCCGGACCCCAGATCGCCTCGACCGTGGTGGTGAATCCCGAAGGCAATACCGCGACCTCGTCGCCCGGTTTGAAGACACCACCGGATACGGTGCCCGCGTAACCACGGAAATCCACTGCGTGCCTGCGGGTTACATATTGCACCGGGAATCGCGCATCGATGAGATTACGGTCCGAGGCGATATGCACCTCCTCGAGGTGGTGCAGCAGGGGCGAGCCCTCGTACCAGGGCATGCTCGCACCACGGTGCACGATATTGTCACCGTGCAGCGCCGACATCGGAATGAAGGTCAGATCGGATACATCGAGTTTCGTTGCGAAGCCGACGAATTCCTCCTTGATCTCCTCGAACCGGTCCTGCGACCATCCGGCCAGATCCATCTTGTTCACACATAGCACCAGGTGCGGGATGCCGAGCAGGCTGGCCAGGAAGGCATGCCGTCGAGTCTGTTCCACAATGCCCTTGCGCGCGTCCACCAGGATCAGCGCGAGATCGGCGGTGGAGGCGCCGGTGACCATATTGCGCGTGTACTGAATGTGGCCGGGGGTGTCGGCGATAATGAATTTGCGCCGGGGCGTGGCGAAGTAGCGGTGCGCGACATCGATGGTGATGCCTTGTTCGCGTTCGGCGCGCAGACCGTCGGTGAGCAGCGCCAGATCCGGATAGTCGTCACCGCGCGCCTTACTGGTCCGCTCCACCGCGGCGAGCTGATCGGTGAAGATCGTCTTGGAATCGAACAGCAGACGGCCGATCAGCGTCGATTTGCCGTCGTCGACGCTGCCCGCGGTGGCCAGACGCAACAGGGTGGTGGTCGTCATCAGAAATACCCTTCCCGCTTACGGTCTTCCATGCCGGCCTCGGAAATACGGTCGTCGGCGCGGGTGGCGCCGCGCTCGGTGATTCGGGTGGCGGCGACTTCGGCGACCACATCGGCCGGGGTGGCCGCCGTCGATTCGACACATCCGGTGCATGTCGCATCGCCGACCGTCCGGAATCGCACCGTGCTGTCGTACGGCTGTTCGCCATCGATCAGGGTGAGAAATCGTGTGTGCGCCAACAACATTCCGTCGCGCTGCACCACCGGTCGACGGTGCGCGTAGTACAGCGACGGCAGCTCGATGCCCTCGGCGGCGATGTAATGCCAGATATCGAGCTCGGTCCAATTGGACAGCGGGAACACTCGGATATGTTCGCCCTTGCTGTGGCGGCCGTTGTAGAGGTTCCACAGCTCCGGTCGCTGATTGCGCGGATCCCACTGCCCGTACTCGTCACGGAAGCTGAATACGCGCTCCTTGGCGCGCGCCTTCTCCTCGTCGCGGCGCGCACCGCCGAATACCGCGTCATATCCGCCCTCGCGAATCGAGCGCAGCAAAGTGGCTGTCTGCAAACGGTTTCGGGAGGCGCGCGGTCCGGTCTCCTCCTTCACCCGGCCCGCATCGATATCGTCCTGCACGCTGCCGACCACCAGTCGCAGACCGAGCCGCTCGACCGTGCGGTCGCGGTATTCGATGACCTCGTCGAAATTGTGTCCGGTATCGATATGCAGCACCGGGAACGGCAGCGGCGCCGGCCAGAATGCCTTCGCCGCGAGATGCAACATGACGACCGAATCCTTGCCGCCGGAGAACAGCAGCACCGGCCGTTCGAAGGTGGCGGCGACTTCCCGGAATATATATGCCGACTCGGCCTCGAGCGCGTCCAGATGAGGCAGCTCGTAGGTGCTCGCCGTCGACTTCTCGTACTGGCTCACGACCCAAAACTAGAACACGTTTCGGCCATTGGTCAATGGTGGGCATCCGGCTTGTGACCCCCGGATTCGGCCGTCACGCGATCCGCGGCGGCCACGAGTGCCGTTCCGCGACGGTCGATCTCGGCGCCGGTAATGGCGGCTCCGACATACATCGTCAGCACCATGTTCTGTCTGCCGTCGCCGCCATAGGTGGGTGCCGCGAGCAGGCTTACCGGATGTTCTTTGCGTGGGCGCAGTTCGGTGCCGAGATGGACCCGCTCGCCGAGGCTGGTCACCAGTTCGCCGACGAGTTCGCGCAGCTCATTGGGTAGGTCGCTGGCCGCGACCCCGGCCAGCAAAGCGTACAACCGCCGACCTGTCGTGGTCAGGCTTTCGACCAGGTAGCCCCGCTCGCGGCACTCCGTCACGATCTGGCGTAGCCGGGCCTCGTCCTGGCGCAGCGGCACCGTCGGCGGTTTGCGCAACCAGGCGTCGAAGGCTGCGTCGGTATCCCAGAGCACGTACATCAGACCGACGGGCGGTGCGAAATGATAGGCGGCACCCACCTTGACCAGGCCCGGACCGGTGCTCTCCAGCACCATGATCTGCTCGCCGACCACGGCAGACGCGGTACAGGTGGTGCGGTAGAGCGCGGTGAGTTTCTCCAGCTCGGCGCGCGCGATGCCGGCGATGGCAAAGCTGTCCTGCGCGACCCGGCCCGCGGCGATAAGCGCTGGTCCGAGGCCATAGGTGCGGGTGTTCGGGTCGCGCATCAGATAGCCGCCCGCGGTCAGTTCGGTGAGGATGCCCAGGCAGGTCGGCTTGGCCAGGTCGAGTTCGCGGGCCAGTTCGGAGAGTCCGAAGCGTTTGCCGCGCCGCTCGACGAAGAAATCCAGTACCTGGACCACCCGTGCCGTCGGGGCGGATCTGCGCGCAACCATGGACAACTCCTAGAACAGGTTCTAATCTTGCTCATATCGAAATGTACCAGAGCGGTACATATTTGGAACAGCTACTTCGGAGAAGCCTCTTGCTGACACAGCCGTTCGCGCAAGCCATTGCCGCCGCCGAGGAGATCATCACCGGCGCACCGCATATTCGGACCGAACAGGACCTCGTCGAGGGCTATGACTACCTCGCGGGCAGTATTCGCGCCGCTATCCAGATGGCGTGGGCTTTCGATCGCGATTTTCCGTTCTTCGTCCAGTCCACCGGGCCGTACACGAAGATGGGTCTGGACAATCCGGACACCCTCTATTTCCATTCGTATCTGCGCCCCGATGCCGAATATGTGGTGACCGGAACCCGCGGCACCACCCGTGACCTCAGCTTCCAGGTGCTCAACGGCAACTATTCGCCGGTGGATGTACCGGACAGCCTGACCGCCTTCGATGACCGCGCCCTCGATATCGCGGCGGACGGTTCCTATGAGATCCGTTTCGGTCCGGGCCCGGCGGGGCCCGGCTACGTCCACCTCGCGCCGGATTCCGCCATGCTCGTGGTGCGTGAGGTCCACAGCGACTGGGCCACCGAGAAATCCGGGACGATTCGCATCCAGCGGGTGGACCGGATCGGCGACGCACCGCCGCCGCTGACCAAGGATCTGCTGACCAAGCGATACGACATCGCCGGGAAAATGCTGGTCTCGCGGCTGAATACCTTCCTGGCGTTCCCGAAGTGGTTCTATCTGAACCTGCCGGTCAATACGCTGACCGAACCGCGGTCCACCCCCGGCGGACTCACCACACAATTCTCCTCGGTGGGCCATTACGAACTCGACGACGATCAGGCGATGATCATTACGGTGCCGAAATCGGATGCGCCGTATCAGGGGTTCCAGCTCGGCAGCATGTGGTACCTGTCGCTGGACTACATCAACCACCAGACCAGCCTCACCGCCGACCAGGCCCGCGTCGATCCGGACGGCAAGATCCGTCTGGTGGTGAGCGAGCGGGACCCCGGACTGGCCAACTGGATCGAGCGCACTGGACATGCGCGGGGATACCTGCAGTTTCGCTGGCAGCGGCTGTCTCGAGATCTGAAGCCGGAGGACGGTCCGACGGTGGAGATGGTTTCGGTCGACGAAGTGCCGCAGCGGCTGCCATATTACGACGACGCTCGGGTGACACCGGAGGAATGGAAGGCGCGGATCGCGGCGCGTCAGGTTGCCGTGGCCGAAAGGATGCTCGGCTGATGTTGTTGCAGGACAAGGTGGTTGTCGTCTCGGGTGTTGGTCCGGGGTTGGGGCGCGCCATTGCGGTGCAGAGCGCGCGTGCGGGTGCCGATGTGGTGCTGGCCTCGCGGACCGAGTCCCGGCTGACCGAGGTGGCCGAGGAGATCACCGGACTCGGCAGGCGCGCGGTGGTGGTGCCGACCGATATCAATGATGAAGCGGCCGTGACGAATCTGGTCGAAACGGCGCAGAGCGCCTTCGGTCATGTCGACACGCTGGTGAACAATGCCTTCCAGATTCCGCCGATCACCGATCTGGCCGATGTCGACCTCGATGATGTGCGTGCCGGCTTCGAGACGAATGTGCTTGCCGCACTGCGGTTGACGCGTCTGTTCGTGCCTGCGCTCACCGAGTCGAAAGGGTCGGTGGTCATGATCAATTCGGCGGTGCTGCGGCATTCGCGGCGCACCTTCGGACCGTACAAGATGGCCAAGGCGAGTCTGCTCGCGCTGGCGCAGAGCCTGGCCACCGAACTCGGGCCGAAGGGCATTCGGGTGAATAGCGTTGCGCCCGGCTATATCTGGGCCGACAACTTGAAGTGGTACTTCAACTATTTGGCCGAGCAGCGCGGGATCACCGCCGAAGAGGTGTACGCCGAAACCGCCGAGACGATCGATCTGCGCAAGCTGCCCGAACCCGATGAGATCGCCGACGCCGTGGTCTTTTTCGCCTCTCATCTGGCGCGGGCGATCACCGGCGCGTGTCTGGATGTCAACGGCGGCGAATACCACCACTAGGAGATGACTGTGATCGGCAGAGACGACGTCGGCACCATCGACGATCTGCACGCTTCGGCGACCAAGGTCGTCGGACTGAGCGATTTCGGCGACGAAGGCTATCGCGAGGGGCTACGGGTGCTACTCGAGTCCTATGCCGAGGAGGCCGAGCTGACGCCCTTCGGCAATAAGGTCAATCGAGCCTTCCTGCGCGGTGCGCTGATTGCTCGGCTGCTGAGTGAGGCAGCGTGGCAACGCTTTCCGGAACACGCCGAGGTCGCGATCGAGCGTCCGATCTTCGTGACCGGGCTGCCGCGTTCGGGTACGACGGCGGTGCATCGGCTGCTCAATGCGGATCCGGCGCATCAGGGCCTGCAGATGTGGCTCACCGAGATGCCGCAGCCGCGACCGCCGCGCGACACCTGGGCGGACAATCCGGTGTACCAGCGGATCGAGGCGGCATTCGAACAGCACCATGTGGAACATCCGGAATTCATGGGCGTGCACCATATTTCGGCGGATCAGGTGGAGGAGTGCTGGCAGCTGCTGCGGCAGTCGCTGATGTCGGTGTCCTATGAATGCCTCGGTTATCTGCCCGGATATTCCGAATGGTTGCGCGAACAGGATTGGACCGATGCCTATCGCAGGCACCGGCGCAACCTACAGTTGATCGGGATGCCGGATGCCGACCGGCGGTGGGTATTGAAGAATCCGAGTCATCTGTTCGCGCTGGACGCGATCTTCGAGGTGTATCCGGATGCGCTGGTGATCCAGATGCATCGGGATCCGCGCACCATTATCGCCTCGGTGTGCAGCCTCAACGAGCAGGCGTCGGCGGGGTGGTCGGAGAAGTTCCGTGGTCCGGTCGTGGGTGCGGCGCAGTTGGATCTGTGGGCCAGGGGAGCCGATAAATTCCTGGCGGATCGCAAGCGGCACAATGCCGCTCAGTTCTGCGATGTGTACTACGACGATTTCGTCGCGGACCCGATCGGCACCGTCGGATCGATCTATCGGCACTTCGATATCGCGCTGAGCCCCGAGGCCGAAGCCGCGATGACGGCATTACATACGGAAAGTACCTCCGGCGCGGCGCGGCCCGTGCACCGCTACTCGCTCGAGGACTTCGGCCTCACCGCCGATCAGGTCGACGACCGGTTCGCCGAATACCGCAACAAACACTTCCCCAAAGGTTAGGACGCTCGAGATCGGGTGGTGTCGGTTCCACCCGATCTCGGTCCTCACCGCTGTCCGGTCCTGAGGACGATGAACAGCCCCTGTGCCTCGGCGCACAGGCGATCACCATCGTGCAGGGTGGCCCGGACATAGACCTTGCGGCCCTCCTGCCGTTCCACCCACGCGCGCACCTGCAGCTCGGTATCGAGTGGGGTGATCGAGCGGTAGTCGATGGTCAGCGATGCAGTGCGGGTCACCTCGCCCGTGTGCCTCGCCGCGGCCATGCCGAGCAGATCATCGAAGCCGAGCGCGACGTGTCCGCCATGGGCGGCATTATTGCCGCCGAGGTGGAAGGTGCGGAAGGTGATGCGGGCATCGACGCCGTCCCGGCTCGCCTGGTCGATGATGAACGGTGGGAGGGTGATATTTCCCCGGGACGGCAGGTCGACCCGGGTCCAGGTCGGGGCGGACCATTCGTCGACGATCGCGGCGTCCAGCTTGTCGTTGAGCTGTTTGAGAATGCCGATCGTCTCCAGCGCGAGCTCATCGGTCGGACAGGCCAGCCGGGCCCGATCCATCAGACCGCGCACCTGTTCGATGAACGCGCCGTAGTGCGGGCCGCCGCGCGAAATATCGAGGTCGTCCAGCTGTGCGTTGATCAGCTTCGACATCGGCCGGAATCCGCCCTCGTGGTGCTCGGCGTTCGGCAGCGCGACGCCGACCTGCTCTTCGTTCATATAGAACACGTTATCGGTTGCCGGTCGAATGCTCGTTCGGTGGGGCCGCGCGTTACGTCGACGGAGCGGACGAATGGGATGCGGCGGTGGGGTGCGCGGGCGGATCGGCTGGCCTACTGTGGGTACGCGTTCTTGAATCAGGTCGTCCGAAACCTCCACCGCGGGGCGGGTCGATGGCTGGCCATCGAGCCTTGCCGAGCGGTGTCGCTGGCGAAAGGCTTTGTCCCGTATGCATATTGCTGCTGTTGTCTTCGATATGGACGGTGTTCTGATCGACTCCGAGCCGGTGTGGGAGCAGGTGCGTCGCCAGTATGTGGCGAAGCAGGGCGGCCGCTGGCTACCCGATACGCAGCAGCGGTTGATGGGGATGAGTACCGGGGAGTGGTCGGAGTACCTCAGTACTGAACTCGGTGTCGGAGCGTCGCCGGAAACCGTGGCCAATGATGTGATCGATCAGATGGCGCAGCATTACGAGCAGTCGGTGCCGCTGCTGCCGGGGGCGATCGAGGCGGTGCAGCGCATCAGCGAGCACTGGCCGCTCGCGGTGGCCAGTTCGTCGCCGCGACCCTTGATCGACACAGTGCTCGGACGCACCGGGCTGATCGAATTCTTCGGCGTCACCTTCTCCACCGAGGAGGTCGACCGGGGTAAGCCCGCACCGGATGTCTACGTGGCGGCAGCCGCATTTCTGCGGCACAAGTCCACCGAATGCGCGGCCGTCGAGGATTCGAGCAATGGCCTGCGCGCGGCACACGCGGCGGGTATGCGCGTCATCGCCGCACCGCGCCCGGAATACCCACCCGCCGCGGACGCTCTCGCCCTGGCCGCCGTGGTGATCGATACCCTCGACGAACTCACTCCCGCCCTCGTCACGGGGAGCTAGCGTTGTTGTCGGTAGCTGGTGGGATGCCGCCGTGGTGGCACGGCACGGATCATTCCGGTTCTGCTCGGACCCGATGGTCGAGCAGCAAGCGGTGCTGTCACGCCATGTCGGCGCGGCGCGGTTCGTGTTCAGTGTAGGACTCGAGCAGGGCGCGGGCGGCGGCGGTGAGGTCGGCTTCCAGCCAGTCGGGGAGGGCGGGGGCCTGGGCGTGGCGGCGTAGGGCGGCGTAGGGGAGGTCGACAACGGCGCGGGTGACGGCGTCGATTTCGCGGTCGCCGGCGCGGCCGAAGCGGGCGGCGGCAATGCGGCGCATATGGTCGATGAGCGGTGCGTTCATTTGGTCGCGGCGGGCCCGGAATTCCGCGTCCGGGCCGCCGTCGAGCAGGTCGCTGGGGCGCAGGCTCAGCAAAAGCTTTGCGTCCTCGGGTAATTCGCGAGCGAAGTGGATGCTCGCCACGGCCATCGCGACCCCGGCCTCGACCGGATCCGGTTCGGTGGCGGCGGCCTTGACGCGGTCCTGGAAGCGTTCGAGCGCGCGCAGCCAGGCCGCGGTGAGTACGCCATTGCGGTTGCCGAAGCGATGGTAGAGCGTGCCGACGGGTGCACCACTGGCGGCCGCGATTGCCGCCACACTGGCGGCGCGGGGACCGTCGGTGAGCACGAGGGTGCGCGCTGCGTTGAGGATCACATCGGTGTCGTGCTTGCGGGGAGGTGCCATGTACTAGTACGTTCCTTCTATATGGAGCGATTGCCCTATATTGATCAGCATGCCAGATCGGTGGACGCGAATCGCGAGCGGGCGTGGAAAGCTTTGCTGAAAGTTGTCTGTAAGGATCCGAACGATCCGTCGAAGGCGCCGACCGGATTCGTGCTCGACGCCGCCGAGGAGCCCGGTCGGCTGGCACTGCGGGGACGCCACTGGTTCTCGCGTTATGCGCTGGTCTTCGAACTGGACGAGCAGGGGCCGAGCCGGACATTGGTGCGAGCGCGCAGCTGGGCCGAATTCCCTGGGCTGCACGGAAAAATCTACCGCGCGTTGGTCATCGGCACCGGCGGCCACAAGATCGTGGTGCGCGATATGCTGCGCCGAATCGCGGCCGCGGCATGATCCCGGGTTTGGTCTGGGGTGCCACCGAGGCCGAATGCGAGCTTCCGCTGCCCTGTGACGAGGTGCAACCCGGTGGGGTGCAGGCGGATCGGGCCATCAGCATCGATGCGCCACCCAGCGTGGTGTACGGCTGGCTGTGCCAATTGCGGGTCGCGCCGTACAGCTACGATCTGCTCGACAACTTCGGCAGGCGCAGCCCACGCCACCGCGATCCGGTGCTCACCGAACTCGAAGTGGGACAGCGGTTCATGTTCGCGTTCACGCTCGACTCTTTTGCGCTGTGCCGCCATATCACCCTGGTCTCCGGCAAGTTTTGTGTCACCTACGCGGTGCGCCCCGAAGCGGGCGGTACCCGCCTGATGGTCCGATCGCATTGCGGCGCACCATGGCTCATCGCCCGTGCGCTGGCCCTCGGCGATCTGCTCATGATGCGCAAACAGTTGCTGACACTGAAGGAACTGGCCGAGGTCGAGGCGCACGCCGCCGATGTAACGCGATAGCCGAGCGTGGCGTCGTACCCAATTCGACGCCACGGTCCCCGGCCTGGCCCGCCCGCAACGCCACATCGCCCACAGCGGTTGGCGGTTGCGCAAGTGCCGATGAGCGGTCGCGAGCGAAACCATGGGCACTACGCGGCTATTCACATCCGGACATACGGTCCCGCAGCAACGCCTGTTCGGCATTGTTGCCGGTCAGCTCCGCCGCACGAGCGAATTCGGCACGCGCTTCGTCCGGTCGACCGAGTCGGTCGAGCAGGTCACCGCGGACGGCGGGCAGCAGGTGATAGTTGCTCAACGTACCGGTGGCGCCGAGCGCATCGACGAGTTCGAGACCCGCGGCGGGTCCGTGCACCATGCCGACCGCGACGGCTCGATTCAGTTCGACGATCGGTGACGGAAAGCGTTCGGCGAGTACCGCATACAGGCCCGCGATGCGTCGCCAATCGGTCTCCTCGGTGCTCGGCGCCATGGCGTGTACGGCGGCGATCGCGGCTTGCAGCGCATAACGGCCCGGTCGTATCCCGCGTTCGCGGCTGACGGCATGGGATCGTCCGAGTGCGGCGTAACCACGTCGGATCAGTAGCTGATCCCACCGGGCGCGCTCCTGATTCGCCAGCAGCACAACGGTTTTCGATGGTCCCATCCGTGCGGCCGAGCGCGAGGCCTGCAATTCCAGTAGTGCGGCGAGGCCGTGTGTTTCCGGTTCGTCGGGCAGCAGATTCGCCAGCATCCGCGCCAATCGCAAGGCGTCCTCGCACAACTCGACGCGGATCCAATCATCGCCCGCCGTCGCCGAATAGCCTTCGTTGAAGATCAGGTAGACGACCTCCAGTACCGAATCCAAACGCCTGGCCAGTTCGTCATCATGCGGTACCGCATACGGCACGCGCCTGGCGGCGATGGTGCGTTTGGCCCGCACAATGCGTTGGGCGACAGTCGATTCCGGTACGACAAAGGCTCGTGCGATCTCCTCGGTGGTCAATCCGCCGAGCAACCGCAGCGTCAAGGCCACTCGGGCCGGTGGCGACAGCACCGGATGGCAGGCGGTGAAGATCATGCGCAACAGATCGTCTTCGATATCTTCCTGCGTCTCGAGCTCCGAAACGGTCCGCAATTCATGACCGACCAAGGTCAGCTTCCGGGTGAGGTTCTGATTGCGCCGCACCCGATCGATCGCTCGGTGCTTCGCGGTGAGCATGAGCCAGCCGCCCGGATTCGGCGGCACACCGTCGTCTGGCCACTGCTCCAGAGCCGCGACCAACGCGTCCTGGGCGAGTTCCTCGGCGGCGTCGATATCGCCGACGATCCGGGTCAGCCCGGCGACCAGGCGCGGCCATTCCATCCGCCACACGGTTTCGACGGCATCGCGGATCTGCTCGGGCGACCGGCTCATCTATCGGATCAGCCCTCGGCGAGCTGACGAATCTCGATCTCGATATCCCACTCCGGCCCGTGCACGCTCAGGAAGCGCGAGGTCCATTCCACCGCCTCCTGCTTCGTTTTCGTCTGCAGCAGACAGTACCCGCCGACGACCTCTTTCGATTCGGTGAACGGACCGTCCAGCACGGTCTGCTTACCGCCGCTCTGGGTGATCTTGGTGGCCTCGGTGATCGAATGCAAGCCAGCGGTATCCAGCAGCACCCCGGCCTTGGTCATTTCCTCGATCACCTTGTTGACCTGCTCGATGAGTGCCTCGTCGGGAACCGGCGCATTCGTCGGATCGACTCGGATCAGCATCATGTGTCGCATCTGGCCATCCTCGGTTCGGTGGTCGGCTTGTCCGACCCTCACTCAACGCATCGAACGGCGTCGGCTCGAATCGACATTCTCCCGGAAAATTCTTCTGGAAGTTTGCTGACCGGAAGTTTGCTGAGCGGACCAGGCGCGTACGGCGGCACGCGCGGTCCACCGGCCGTCGTCGTAGCGGACCGCCACGGGGTGGTCGAAGGCCGCGCTCACGGTCTCCGTCGTGACCGTTTCGGCCGCGGGACCGGCGGCAACGGTCCGGCCGTCGGCGATGAGCAGCGCGTGGGTCGTGGTGCTCGGCAGCTCCTCCAGATGATGCGTGACCAGGATCGACGCGACCTCGGGATGGGTTTCGCCGAGTGCGTCGATGGTTTCGAGGAGTTGTTCGCGGGCCGCCACATCGAGTCCGGTGGACGGCTCGTCGAACAGCAGCAGACTCGGTTCGGCGATGAGCGCACGCGCGATCAGGGTTCGGCCGCGTTCGCCCTGGGACAGCGTCGGCCAGTGCTCTTCGCCCTTGCCTTTGAGGCCGACGGTGTCGATCATGGCGTCGGCGCGGCGCAGATCCTCCGGCGTCGGCGTCCAGCGCATCGGGGTGTCGATGGTGGCGGTGATACCGGTGAGCACGACCTCGCGGACGGTCAGCCGATAGCGCAGTGGATGGCGCGGATTCACATGACCGATGCAGTGGCGCAGTGGGGCCAGCTCGACCCGCCCCATCCGCTGGCCGAGGATATCGACGGTGCCCGAGGTCGGGAAGGTGACCGCGGCGCAGAAACCGAGCAGCGTGCTCTTGCCCGCGCCATTGGGGCCGAGCAGCGCCCAGTGCTCGCCCGCGTGGACGGTCAGCGAGATGCCGTCGATGATCTGTTTGCCTTCGCGGCGGAAGGTGACATCGGTCAGTTGCAGGACCGGGGTTTCGGCCACGGGGGGTCTCCGTTCGGTTCGGTATGCGCGATCAAGCCGCGGGTCAGGTGAACGCGTCCTTCAGAGCCGTCAGATGCATTCGGCTGAATTCCGCTGCGGCGCTCGGATTTCGATGTGCGATCGCATCCGTGAGCCGAGTATGCGCGTCGTGGTCGGCGGGCTCGGAGGGGACCGGACGGATCTTCAGCATGTCGATCATCGCGACCCGTAGTCGGGGCAGGAAGCTGTCGAAGAGTTGGGTGAGCACATCGTTGTGGGCGGCGACGATGACGGCGCGGTGGAATGCCATATCGGCATCGACATGGTCGGCGATCGGCTCACCGTGCGGTTCGCGGGCGGCCAGTGCGCGGCGGATGGCGCGCAGGTCGGCGGGGGTGCGACGCTGTGCGGCCAGGGCGGCGGCCTCGGCCTCGATGGCGATGCGGGCCTCGATGACGGCGGCGATGGTGGCGCGGCGCAGCACCACATCCCAGTCCTCGGTGACATCCAGCGCGGTCACGAACACGCCCGCGCCCTGACGACTGTCGAGTACGCCCCTACCCGCCAATTCGCGGATCGCCTCGCGCAGTGTCGAGCGGCCTACGCCGAGCTGCGCGGCGAGGGTCTTTTCGCCCGGAAGGCGATGTCCCAGTGGCCATTCCCCGTTCCGGATACGGGTGAGCAGCAGTTCTGCCGCCTGTGCCGCGAGGGGATGTCGCCGAACCTGCGAGACCATCCGAACCTCTCTACTTGTCTGAGGAGTTGTCGACAGTCTAGCAATGAGATCACCGCCGCCGAACCGTACGAGCTGTTCGAGGCGACCTATCTGAACAGCGAAGCGGCATCGGACACGTTGACCGAATCTCCAGCGACCGACGCGTACACCGTGGTCACCCTCAGCATCGATGGTGTCGCCGAGCGCACCGAATATTGCGATATCGGTCCCGTCGAGGTGCTCACCGGGGCGCTGGCCCGGGTGGGCCATCCGAGCGAGGTGCTCGGCCATACCCAGCAGTCGATCGGGCGGGCAATGACGGGAACACGATCACCTATCTCGAGTACCGCGTCGGTGCCGGGACCGGATGGGCCGGCGGACGCGATAGTCTCCAAGCGGGTACCGATATGACATCTCGGTCGAAATGCCCGGGACGGTGGCCACGCATGAAAAGGTATGCAGCGTGGTGCGGCACGTGACAGGGAACCTCCCCGCTGAGGTGACGAGCTTTGTCGGTCGTGGCGCCGAGGTCGCCACGGCGCGCAAGCTGCTGTCCAGCACGCGGGTGCTCACCCTGACCGGGCCGGGCGGCGTCGGGAAGACCCGGCTCAGCCGGCGGGTGGGGGAGGCGGTGGGCCGCGCCTTCGCCGACGGTGTCTGGCTGGTCGAGGTGGCGCATGTGCACGACGGGGATTTGGTGGCGTTGACCGTCGCGCAGGCGCTCGGTCTGCGCGACGACACCACCTCACCCGTCGTCGGCCTGACCGAATTCCTGGCGGACAAGAGCCTGCTGCTGATCCTGGACAACTGCGAGCATTTGATCGGCGCGTGCGCCGAACTGGTGGACCGGCTGATTCCGGCGACCACCGATGTGCGGATTCTGGCGACCAGCCGCGAGCCGCTCGGGGTCTCCGGGGAACAGGTCATGCCCGTGGCGGCGCTCGCCGTGCCGGAGGCGGACGAGGGCGAGACTCGTCCAGTGCATATCGACAGCGACGCGCTGCGGCTGCTGATCGATCGAGCCGTCGCCGCCAATCCCGACTTCCACGTCACCGATGTCAATCGCGGCACGCTCGCGGCGATCTGTCGTCGCCTGGACGGCATACCGCTGGCACTCGAGCTGGCGGCATTGCGGTTGCGAGTGTTCACGCCGGATCAAGTGCTTGCCCGCCTCGACGATGCGATGCGGCTGCTCACCGCCGGGTTGCGCACCGCGCCGGAGCGGCAGCAGACCCTGGAGGCCGCGATCCGGTGGAGCTATGACCTGTGCACGCCCGACGAACAGCTCCTATGGGAGCAACTGTCGGTCTTCGCTGGCGGACTCGATCTGGAGGCCGCGGAGGCGGTCTGCGTGGTTCCGGACACGCTATTGGACGCATTGACCGGGTTGGTGGACAAGTCGGTGCTCGGTTACCTACAGAACAGCGACGGAACCGGGCGGTACACCATGCTCGAACCGCTGCGTCAGTTCGCCTTGGCGCGATTGGTCGCGCACGGTGCTGAGCGGGCGGTGCGCGTGCGTCATCGCGATTACTACCACGAGGTCGCCGCGCGTGGGCGCACCGCGTACTGGGGCAGCGATGACGTCACCTGGTTCCGCGATGTCACCCGGGAACATCCGAATATGCGTGCGGCACTACAGTTCTCGCTCGCCGATCCGGAAAGTGCCCATCGCGCACTGGAGCTCGCGACGGAACTGCGCCCGTTCTGGGAGCACTACCGCTTCCTGCTGGAGGGCTATCGCTGGCTGCTGGAGGCGTTGGAGAAGGATCTCGACCATACGAAGGATCGGGCGCGCGCACTTGCCGCCGCCTCGGTGATCGCCGCCATGCTGGCAGATCCGGAGAACGCGACGCGATTGGCGGGCGAATGTCTGCATATCGCAACGGAACTCGATGCCGAAGAGGTACTCGTCGAACATGCCCTGCTCGCTGCCCTCTTGGCATTCGCCGACGATGAACCGAGGCAGGCACTCGATATCGCCGAGGCCGCCTCGGATCGTGCGCGATCCTGCGCATACCACGGCGCCGAAATGGAAATTCTGGCCTTCGCGTATGTCTGTGCTCTGGTGCTCGACGACGATCGGGCGGACGCGATCGCGAATCGATTCCTCGCCCAGACCAAGGACTATGGGTCGCACCTGTTGGGTGGGTTGGGGCATTGGGCCGTGGGCACCAATTATTGGCGTAAAGGCGAGCAGGACAAGGCAATTGCCGAACTTCGCACGGCGGTCGAGCTGTTCAGTCTGTTCGACCGGTGTGCGTGGACGGCGTCCGGTTTCGACGGACTCGCGTGGGTGGCGACGGCCGAGGGTGATCTGAACCGGGCGGCGCGATTGATGGGTGCCGCGTCGACGGTGCGGCGCGGCAGTACCCAGCGGCTCGCCCATGAGATGACCGAATTCGTGGGGGACAAAGTGCGCCTACAGGTGCGCGATGCGATGGGCGAGAAGGAGTTTCGGGCCGCCTTCGATGCGGGCGCGGGTATGGAGTTGGCGGAGGCCGTTGATTATGCGCTCGGCAGACGGTCGCGTCCGGCGGCTCAGGCGGTGAAACCCGTTGCGGTGGAAATGCTCACCCGACGCGAGCGCGATGTCGCGCGGTTGATCGCGGCGGGCTACAGCAATAAGGGCATCGCGAGCGAATTGGTGATCTCGATCCGGACCGCGGAGAGCCACGTCGACCACATTCTCACCAAGTTGGGCTTCGCCTCGCGGACGCAGATCGCCGCGTGGGCCAGCCGGAATCAGCTCTGATGCGTCAGTCGCCGGTCGCGCCGTCGATGCGTTCGCGCAGGAAGTCGGCGTGGCCGTTGTGGCGCGCGTATTCCTCGATCATGTGCACATAGACCCAGCGCAGGCTGAATTCGGTGCTGCGATAGGTGAAAACGTGGTCCAGGGGTAGGTCCGCGACAGCGGCGTCGGCCGATTCGATCTCCGCGTGCAGTGTCGCCAGATCCGCGGCGGCATCGGCATCGGCGATATCGTCGAAATCTCCGTTCGGATTGTCTTCGCTGCAGTAGAGGTAGTCCAGCGGTTCGCCGCAGGCGGCGATGCGGAACCAGCCGCGTTCGCATTCGGCGAGGTGGCGGACCAAGCCGAGCAGCGACAACGTCGAGGGTGCGATGCCGCGCCGCTTCAGCTGTTCGGCCTCGAGCCCGGCGCATTTCCACAGCAGGGTGCGACGGTGCAGGTTCAGCCAGGTCTGCAGCATGGTCCGCTCGTCGGCGACCAGCGGCGGTGTGGTTCTGGTGATTTCGGGTGCGGTCCACGTCACCGGCCGACTGTAACGCCGAATCCGCGGCCTGATCTAATGAATTACTGCGACATAGGCTGGACATGATGATGTCTGTGTCGCCTCGGCGCCGCCAGTTATATGGTTGCCGTGGTGGCGCGTCGGGAAGAACTCCCGGTGATCGGAACAATCGGAGGTAGCGGTTTATACCGCGTGCAGCAAATTCGAATCGGTGGTCGACTCGTACGGGTCCGGACCCCAGCGATAGCCGAAGCCGCGGATATTCGTAATCAATGCGGGGCGGTCCAATTTGGCGCGTAACGAAGCCATATGCACATAGAGTTTCCGCGATACGGCCAGCATCGAGTCGCCCCAGACGCAATCCATCAATTGCTCACGGCTGACCGCGATTCCGGGCCGTTCGACCAGGACCCGTAGCAACTCGAACTCCAGCCGGGTGAGCGGAACCAGTTCCCCGGCCACCTCTACCCGCCGCGCCGCGAGATCTACGCGGACGTCTTCGCTGGTCACCGTCTTACCCCGGGCGACACTGGCAACGCCGACCCGACGTGTGACCGCCTCGAGTCGAGCGACCAACTCTCCGATGCGCGCGGGTTTGACGAGGTAGTCGTCGGCCCCGCTGTGCAGCCCCAGCACAATCGAACGCTCATCGTCGTGTTCGCCGAGAATCACCACCGGCACCGAGCTGACCTCGCGCAACTTGCGCAATACCTGCAACCCGTCCATATCCGGCAGGCCCACATCGAGGATAACGGCGTGATAGCCGTGATGCGCCAGGAGTAGGTCGGCCCCGCGATGTTTACGCTCCACCTGATGCCCGTGCAGTTCGAGCCCCTGCGCCAGGGTTGCACCCCCCTCGGCGTCATCGTCGATCATGATCAGCCGCATCTGTCTCACCTTCCCGCGCGATCCGCCGAATAGCAACGGACTTGCATGGTTGCCGCCGCCGCCCCAGCACGCAAAGTTATTCCATTGCCACCCTTGGGAAACGGCATTCCGAGCCCCTCGAGCGTCGGACTGGCCGGATGATCATTGGGAAACCATGGCGGCAAAACGCCCGAGAAGCCGCCGGCAGTTCCACCTGATCTTGCTCGATTTCCACCAGGACCGATGATTTCGAGGGCGACCGTTCGTCATAGGTGATGGAGGGGACCGGCTATGGAGGAGACGCGATGACGGAGACCCAGGTGCGGGCGGCGATCGAGGCGGAGCGGGGTGAGTTGGCGGAGCTGTTGGCCGGGCTGGCTGCCGAGCAGTGGGACGAGCCGACGTTGTGTGCCGGATGGCGAGTGCGGGAGGTCGTCGCGCATATCACCATGCCGTTTCGGTTGTCCACGCCGCGGTTCGCGCTCGAAATGCTCAAGGCGGGTGGGAATTTCAACAAAATGGCGGATCGGAGTGCGCGTGCCGATGCGATGGTGCTGACCGCCGAGGACCTGGTGGCCGCGGTACGTGACAATGTGAATCATCCGTGGAAGCCGCCGGGTGGCGGGTACGAGGGTGCGCTGAGCCACGATGTCATCCACGGTTTGGATATCACCGTCGCGCTCGGGCTCGCCCGCGTTGTCCCGGCCGATCGCATGCGGATGGTGCTCGGCGCGCTTTCGCCGAAGAGTGTCAACTTCTTCGGCGTCGACCTGGACGGGATCGAACTGCGGGCCGACGATCTCGACTTCGGTTACGGCTCGGGTTCGGTGCTCGCCGGGTCGGCCCAGGATTTGCTGCTGGTGTTGTGCGGCCGGACGCTGCCCGCAGGAAGTCTGCGCGGCGATGCGGCCGAGAGATTCACCGTGCCGGTGTCACCTTCGCGATGACACCGGCTCCGGCCGGATCTCAGGATTCGGTCAGCAGCTTCGCCTTCAGTGCGGCGAGCGTCGCGCCGTCGATGCCGAGCCCGTCACTGAGGAAGCGGTCGAACGACCCGTAGGACGCCTGGACCTGGTCGAACGCCGCGTCAAGGAACTCGCGCTGCACACCGAAGAACGGCTCCCACAGCGTGCGATCGGTCACCAGGCCCTGGGCGACGAGGCCGTCCAGCAGCGCCTTGTTCCCGGCCGCCAAGTTGTCGTTGGAGTCCAGGAAGTCGTTGTAGATCTGCCCCTTCGGCACATCCAGCGCGCTCATCAGGATCGCGGTCATCCAGCCGGTGCGGTCCTTACCCGCCGTGCAGTGGTACAGCACCGCACCCTGCGCGGTGGCGATGTCCTTGAACGCCTGGGCGAATCGGGCGCGTGCGGTGGGATCGGAAACGAACCAGGCGTAGTAGTCGCGCATGAACTCGGCGGCCTTGCCGTCGCCGAGTTCCTCCTGCTGTGCGGCCGGTCCGGCCTGGATCAGTCGCATCACCATGGCGTAGAAGTCATTGGCCGGATTGTAGATCGGCTGTTCGGTGCGGCGGATCGAAGCCGGGAGCTGATCGGGATCGCGGCCGGCTTCGGTGGGGTTGCGGAAGTCGATGACCTGAGTGATATTGAGCGACACCAGCTTCTGCTGTTCGTTGGCGTCGAGTTTGGCCAGTGCGTCGGCGCGATACACGACACCGGTCGCGACCTTGCTGCCACCCTTGGCCGGATAGCCGCCGATATCGCGGGCATTCGGCGCATGCGCCAGACCCAGCGGCCGCTCGGCCCGCCCCGGGGACCGCAGCACTGGCGCGGCCGGACCCGACAGCGCGGGCCCCGCCGATGCGGGACCGGCCAGCGCCGGGAGAACGCCGACCAGCACGGCGGCCGCGGCCGCGATCGTGCCGCGGAAAGCGCGCGAATTCTTCACGAGGGGTGTTCCTTTCATCAAAGACGCGGACCCGAGTTCGGGCCCGCACTCAGTCGGTTAGCGGCGTGGCCGTCCCGGCCGCGCCGTCCACACGCACACGCTGGCCGTCGGCGAGGCGGGTGGTCGCGGTCTCGGTATCGACGACACAGGGATGCCGAATTCCCGGGCGACGATCGCGGCATGTGATGCGGAGCCGCCGATATCGGTGATCATGTGCCCCACCGCGCGCCCGCTCGGCTCGGTGATTCTGGTGACCAAAACCCGCATCGACGTCCTCTCCGCACTGGCGCCGGGATACACGGCGTGACGCCGTTCACACACCATCGCGAGTGCGGGACGCGGCCACCGGTGCCAGTCCCACTGAACGGGAATTCCTGGCTCGACCATCGAGATGACCGATGCCACAGCCCGTGGGCCTGCGGCAGCCTCGATGCCATGACGGTCCGGACATCGGTCGAAAGAGACGCCGGGTGTGCCCGGGCCCGACCTGCCCGGCCTGGACATCGCCTCCGTGTCACGGGGACTGGGCTGCCACGCCGTCGACGTCGCCTCCGCCGGAGACCTCGAAAAGCAGCTCGAGATCGCCCTCGAATCCGGCACCACCACGGTGATCGTGGTGACCATCCGACCGGAGAAGGCCATGCTTCGACATGCCTGCCTACCTCGCGGTTTGCCGTCATGGTTGCCACGTGAACATCCACCGGTGTTCCCGTGGCACCGTATTCATCGAGCGTAGAGGGCCTGCCGTGTGCTCTCGTATGTCGCTCGGATCCGCCGCCCGATCGCCCCACCGTCGCTCGGCGCACGGACCTCGGCGATGGTATGTGCGGGCCAACTCGGCGGTCGTGCGGTGGCACTCAGGGCCCAGGCCGCCTGTCGGGCGGCCCCGAGTGCGACGTACTCGTTCGGCTCCGGGACCGTGACTGTGAGCCCGAAGATCTGGGCGGTCAGTTCGGCGACCAAGGCGGAGCGGGCCGCACCGCCGATGAGCAGGACGCGCTGGATCGGGATTCCGGCGCTGCGCAGGTGGTCGAGCGCGTCGGCCACATTACAGAGCATGCCCTCGACGGCGGCGCGTGCAATATGGCTGGGGCGCAAGGTTTCCGGTCGTAAACCGTGCAGACTGCCGGTGGCGTGCGGCAGATTCGGGGTGCGTTCGCCGGATAGGTAGGGCAGCATGACGACGCCTTCGGAGCCCGGCGGTGCCTGGCGCGCAAGGGTTTCCAGGCCCGTGCTGTCGACGCCGAGCAGTGCGGCGGTCGCATCCAGTACGCGAGCGGCGTTGAGCGTGCAGACCAGAGGTAGGAATGCGCCGGTCGCGTCGGCGAATCCGGCAATGGCCCCGGTGGCATCGGCACTGGGTGCGGCGGCGCGGATGTAGACGGTGCCGCTGGTGCCGAGTGAGATGACGACATCGCCGTCCGCGATGCCCAAACCCAGTGCGGCACCGGCATTATCGCCGGTGCCCGCTGCGACGAGGGCGCCGCCGGGTGCGCGGCCGACCGCTTCGGCGGGTCCGGCGACCCGGGGAAGTTCCGGTGTTCGGCCCCGGAAGGCATGGGCGAGTACGTCTGCGCGATATCGGCCGGTCGCGGGCGACCAGTAGCCGGTGCCCGAGGCCTCGCCGCGATCGGTGGTCGGTTCGACGGTGGGATCCGACGGCCCGCCGCGTAGTCGCCAGGTCAGATAGTCGTGCGGCAGCAGCACCCGCTGTGTGCGATCGGCGGCCTCGGGTTCGTGATCGGCCAGCCACCGCAGCTTGGTGACGGTGAATGCGGCCAGCGGCACACTGCCGACGGCATCGGCCCAGACCTGCGGGCCGCCGAGTTCGGCGATCAACTCTTCGGCCGCAGCGGCGGATCGGGTATCGTTCCACAGCAACGCATCCCGGACCGGCCGACCATCGGTGTCCAGCGCGACCAACCCGTGCTGCTGGCCCGCGATCGCCACCGCATCGGCCCGATCCAGCAACCCGTCGCCCGCTGAACACAATGCCTGCCACCAGGATTCGGCTGGTACCGCGGTGCCGTGCGGGTGCGGGGCGCGCGCCTGGTCCAGAATCTCGCCGGTATCCGCATCGCACAGTACGACCTTGCACGACTGGGTCGAGCTGTCGACTCCTGCGACGATGGCCATCAGGCACCCGGCCTGAGCTGGATCTTGCGGCCGGTACCCGCGCGGAAAGTCTGTAGCGCTTTGCCGAATTCGGCCAATCCGAAGCAGTGGGTGATCATGGTGTCCGCATCGATCACGCCCTTGCCCATGAGCTCCACCGCGCGACCGAAGCTGTGCAGCACTGCCATCGAACCCACGATGGTGATCTCGTCGTTGTAGATCCGGAACGGTGCGATCGATGCAGTCGCCGCGCCCGGCGCCACCCCGAACTGCTGGAACACCCCGCCCCGGCGCACCCGGCCGAGTCCGTCCTCGATGGCGGCGATCGCGCCCGTACAGTCGATGACCACCTCCCAACCCGGTGGGCGGTCGAATTCGTCGGCGGTGGTCGCGGTGGCATCCGCGCCGAGCTCGAGTGCCACCGCGAGTCGCGCGGTATTGATGTCGACCACCGACACCGACGCGGCCCCCGCGACCCGCGCCAGTTGCACCATGAGCAGACCCATGGTGCCCGCGCCGTACAGCAGATAGTGCGCGCCGAGCGCACCCGGCAGCACATCGAATGCGTGTACGGCACACGACAACGGCTCGACGAGCGCACCGTGCGTGGTCGACAGTGTCTCGGGCAGCCGATAGCAGTTCGCGGCGGGCACCGCGACGTATTCGGCCATCGCCCCATCGACAGTGTCGCCGATCGCGCCCCACCGTTCGCATAGATTCCCGCGCCCGATCACGCAGTAATGACACGCGCCGCAGAACAGCGACGGGTCTACCGCGACGGTATCGCCGATCCGCACACCGTCGACGGCGGGGCCCAATGCCACCACCACACCGGCGAACTCGTGACCTGGCACGATCGGATACGGCGTCGGTGGGAATTCGCCGTCGGCAATATGCACATCGGTGCCGCATATCCCCACCGCATCCACCCGCACCACGACCTCGCCTGGTCCGGGCGTCGGATCCGGCACATTCTGTACGGCGAATTTCCCAGGCGTCTCGATAACGACTGCGCGCATAGCACTACCTTGCACCCCGACACCGCCGACCCGTCGCATTTCGGCCCGCCGTATCGCGAATTTCCGGATGAGGCAGACTGGCGCGGTGAACGACGACCCGGACCGGCACGCTGACGTGCACGTCCGCACGGGCGACGGAACCACACTGCCCGACCTGACGGATCCGCTGCTGGACGATCTGCTGCGCGAACCACCCGACCCGAGGTATCCGGCCATTGTGCTGGAACGTGGCGAGCATGCCTACCTCCAGGCTCGTCTGCTCCCCGACGGCGTGTACGAACTCGAGCACCGCGCCGCCGGATCGGACGATTGCTTCCAGATGTACACCCCCGATGCCGAGCTCGTGCGCGATGTCATGTGGACGTGGATCGACGAAAACGCTTGGTGGCGTGACAGTGTCGGGTGGTATCGCATCGATCCGGCGGTCGCGGAATTGGAAGCCGCCCGACGCGAATTGTCTAGTCTGCTGGACGGACTTTCGGTCATGGACGGCATCGAGTCGGCCATGGACGATGCATTGAACCGCGCGGACGAGCTGCTCGCCTTGGAACTTCCGGATGACGAGCTGGACCGAGGTTAGACATCCCAGGTCCGTAAGTACACGACACCCGTCAGCGCTACCGGCAGCCCGCACCGACCGGCCGGGGCACGATCCAACCTCAGGAATCGACACTCGTTCCATGGTCGGGCAGTGCTCACCGACCGGCGGCTCGGGCGATCAACCTGGCGACCACCGACCACCACCGGCGGTAGGCTCGCCGATCGACTCCCATTAGGGTGGAGGTGTGAATGTCGATGTCACCGCCCTACCCGGGATCGGAGTACGCAAAGATTTCCAGCTGCGCTCGGGTCGCCGGGTCGGTGTGGTCGATCACCGTGATGGCGGTATCGACCTGATCGTCTCCAAAGCGGATGATCCGGATTCCTGTGCCGCGCAAGTGCCGCTGACGCCCGACGAGGCCGCGGTGCTCGCCAATCTGCTGGGGTCGCCGCAGTTGGTGGCGAAGCTACACGAGGATCACCGCGACCTCCCCGGGATCACCACCCGCCAGCTACCCATCGGCGAGGATTCGCCGTACGAGGGCCGCACCCTCGGCGAGACCGGAATGCGCACGCGCACCAAGGCTTCCATCGTCGCGGTGATGCGCGCGGGGCAGCTGCATCCCTCGCCGGGACCGGATTTCACCTTCACTGGCGATGACCTACTCGTGGTCGTCGGTACGCCCGACGGTCTGGACGCGGCCGCGAAGATCCTGACGCACGGGTGAGAGCGTGAACGAAACCGCGCTGGCCCTCATCGAGCTCGGGGCGGTGTTATTTGTCCTCGGCATGCTCGGGAGGGTGGCAGCACGCGTCGGCATGTCCCCGATTCCGCTGTACCTGCTCGGTGGGCTGGCCTTCGGCGAGGGCGGAATCGTCGAACTGGGCGCCGCGAACGAATTCGGCCATATGGCGGGCGAAATCGGCGTGGTGCTGTTGTTGCTATTGCTCGGCCTCGAATACACCGCGGCCGAATTGGTGACCGGATTGCGTCGCTCCTGGGCCGCGGGCCTGGTTGATCTCGTAGCGAACGCGACACCCGGCGTGGTGGTCGCCCTATTACTCGGCTGGGGGGTGAACGGAGCCATCACCCTGGCCGGGGTCACCTACATCTCGTCATCGGGCATTGTCGCCAAGGTGCTGAATGATCTCGGCCGCCTCGGCAACCGGGAAACCCCGGTGATCTTGTCGATTCTGGTCTTCGAGGATCTCGCGATGGCGATGTACCTGCCGATCCTCACCGCGGTCCTGGCCGGTACGAGTCTCCTGAGCGGGCTGACCGTGCTCGGTCTGGGCCTGGCCACTGTCACCCTCGTGTTGGTAGTTGCGCTGCGATACGGCCGGTACGTCTCGGCGATCGTGGACAGCAACGACCGCGAGGTATTCCTGTTGAAGCTGCTCGGCGCGGCGCTGCTGGTCGCCGGTCTGGCATCGGCATTGAGTGTTTCGGCGGCGGTCGGCGCATTCCTGCTCGGCATCGCGATCTCCGGTTCGACCGCCCGCGAGGCGACCAAACTGCTCGAACCGATCCGGGATCTGTTCGCGGCAATCTTTTTCGTGGCCTTCGGATTCAGCACCGACCCGCGGGCGATTCCGCCGGTGCTCGGCTGGGCGATCCTGCTCACGGTGGTCACCGTGCTGACCAAGGTCGCCACCGGCTGGTGGGCGGCAAGTCGGCAGGGCATTCGCCGGATGGGCCGGGCGCGCGCGGGCGTGGCACTGGTCGCGCACGGTGAATTCTCCATTGTCATTGCGGGTTTGGCTGTGGGCCTGGGTGCGGTCGACGGCCAGCTCGCCGCACTCGCCTCAGCCTATGTGCTACTGATGGCGGTGCTCGGCCCGATCGCGGCCCGCGCCGTCGAACCGGTCATCGGCTTGGTGCAGCGCCGCTCCAGATCCGCCGTCAGCACCGGATAGCGGTGGCGCTGTAGCGGAACTCGGCCCGGCAGCGTCACCGGCTGCGGGAATCCGGTGCGCCGCGAGCGGATTCGTCGCCGAGACCGGCGTCGACGCGCCGGATTCAGCCTCGCGTTCGGCACGGCGGCGTTCGATGCGCCGCCAGAAGGTCGATGCGATGAATCCGACCACCAAACCGATCAGGGCCGCGCACATATGCCCGTAGTCGGTGAAGGTCGGTCCGATCAGTAGTGCCGAGGCGAGGACCGCGACGATGACACCCGCCCACAGCACGCGGGCCACTCCGCGGAAGTGGAAGGCCATGGCCGCCAGAACCGCGGTGAATCCGTAGCTGGTGCCGACATCGGCCGCGTACTGCACGCGCACCGGGATGACGTGACGGTCGATGGCATGGCCGATCGCGGTGACGGTGAGTAGCGTCGCGCCGATATGTCCAGTGGCGAACAGCAGAATCCAGCGACCGGTGCCGAGCCAGCGTTCGGCGAAGCCCATGACCACCAGAATCTCGGCGATGGTGACCCAGGGGAATTGCCCCTGGGTCCAGAATGCCGACGCCACCAGCACCTGCACCGGGTTGTGCTGCATGTTGTAGAGGTTGGTGGAGGCCGAGAAGATAAGCCTGCGCTCCACCGAATCGCCGACCCCGCGCAGCGTCCACCAGGTGACGAACAAAGTGAACGCGTAGGCCGTACTTGCCGGCGCCGCGGACAGGTGCTGGCGTAGTTCGGGCACCAGTCGGCGCAGCAAGCGGGGCCGACGCAACCACGACCAGACCGCGCGCAACTCGTCACCGAGGTCGACGGTCTGCGTCCATGGGGAGTGGATTCGGCGCAAAGTGGGGGCAACCACAATGCACAAGTCTGCCGGTTCCTGAGCGCTTCTGTTCGCAGACCCACCACGTCTGTGTCCTGGCTCACCTGACCTGGTCGTTCCGCCGTAACGTCGAGTCACACCCAGGCAACATCCGCCTCGCAGAATTGGTCTGCCGACCAAGAGGTCGACAGACCAGGGTCGGCAGCAAATAAAACGGTCGACGAGCCCCGGATCACCGCCCCGACCAGCGACGAATCGCCGCACCCGATCGGCCCCGGGTGTTCGCGGCACTCACGCGTGCGGCAGCGGAGCTCGGGTGACCCGCTACACCCAGGACCTGCGCGGCACGCGATACGTCTTCGATCGGCTAGTGGAACTGCTCGCGAAGGTGCCCCGATATTCGATCGCACCGCCGGTGATCACCAGCCAGGCCAGGGTGGCGCTCGGCGATCACATCGCCGTGGGCGTGGGCGTGGGCGACGGTGGTGGTGTTGATCGGTGTACGTCCGGGTCTGTCGGTGGTGACAGCCTTGGCGGCTACCTACCCCACGTGCCTCGGCCTGGCCGTACCGATGCCCAATACGACTGCGTCTCCACTATCCGTCCGCCGGACGGCCTGGGATATCGGCACGCGGCGAAGGTAGTGGCGGGTGTGGTTTCCGGTACTCGGTAGGTCGGGTCGACTCGAAGGACACTGGACGCGCCGACGTGGCGGGTTGCGCCGACGTCATTTCGATCAGCGCAGGCTAGGCCCGGTCGGCGTTCATCGGACCGGGCTGAGCACGCACTTTCCCTGGCTGGATCCGGCGGGTTGCGCCACTTTCATGCAGACAGTGCACAGTCCGGCGCACGACGACGGTCAAGTCCGATTGGCGACCGAGCCCGACCCAACCCGGTGCCATTGGGCCGCAACGAGACTCGGCATGCGTACCTGAATCACTGCACTGTTCTCGCAATTGTGCGAACGCTTGTTGTCGACCGATGAACTCTTGAGATCTATTGTGCCCCAGCAGTATCGATGCTGATCGATAGCCAGAAGTGGCGATCGGCAAGATTCAAAGGAGGGGGACCGTGTGGTACGTATGGGTGACGAGTGATCGCCGCCGGGTAGCGGGCGCCGTCTCGCTGGCTGGATTCATCCTATGACAAATTTAGCGGATGGTAGTACTGTAAATTGCCGACCTGCTGGTTCTGTACAAGCGGGCGGGCTTGCGCTGTCGCTATGACGGCCGACGTCCGCCAACGAGGGAGTTCGCGTGCTGGAAATCGACCACTTCAGTCACGGGTTGCTCACGCCGGTACTGGCCTTTCTGATGTCATTCACCGGATCATTGCTGGGACTGCGGTGCGTGGTTCGGGCGCGGGCTGGTAGCGGCAACGCCGGATGGCTCGTCGCCGCGGCCGTCGCGATCGGCGGCACCGGTATCTGGGTCATGCATTTCATTGCCATGCTGGGCTTTTCGATCCACGGCGCATCCATTCGCTATGACGTGCCGATCACCCTGCTCAGCGCGGTGATCGCGATGGTGGTGGTGTGGATCGGGTTACGGGTCGCGCAGCTACCGATATTGGAGCCGGTGGCGCTATACGTCGGCGGTGCGATCACCGGCGTCGGCGTCGGCGCCATGCACTATTCCGGCATGTACGCGATGAAATCCGATGCGGTCATCGAATACGACGGCCGAATCGTATTGCTGTCCATGGTGATCGCGGTGATCGCCGCGACGGCGGCGCTGTGGTTTGCGCTGCATGTCCGCGGCACCATCGCCACTATCGGCGCGGCGCTGGTGATGGGCGTTGCGGTCTGCGGCATGCACTACACCGGCATGTTTGCGATGCATGTGCAGGACGGCCACCATATGCACCCGCCCGCGGGCGTGGGCGCGGCTCAACTGCTGACTCCGCTGACTGTCGGCATCGGCATGGTGACCATGATGCTGCTGCTACATATCGGCATCACCGATGTCGATGATCCGGCCTATGAGGGGGCACGCGGACCGCGACCGGCGCGCTACTGGCCGACCAGGGACTGACTCCGCATTGCCCTGTGAGCTTGTCGCGCCGGCAATTTCGATGGGTTCAGTAGCGCGCGGTACCGCGGTCCGCGTCGGCCGGTACGCGGTCGCGGACGGCGTTGTCGCCAACTTCACCGGCGGTAGCGGATCGAGTTCGGCACGTGGTGCGATGCGCAGCGGTGGCAGTTCGATACTGCGCTCGATCTAGGTCAGGCTGACGCTGATGAAGAGGAGTACGGCACCACACTGGCCACCACGATCAACGATGCGATCATGTCCATGGCACCGGCCCTTCGGGGGTGGGTATCTCCGGTGTGCGCTGCATCGCCGACATCCTGGTGCAGTGCGCGCCGCAGACCAGAATTGGTTGAAGGGCCGGACACTGTCTCGGTCGCGGATCGGTTGCGTAGCAGAGTGCCGAAAGGGTCTGTCGCAGAATCGATTCGGTTAAGACGATGGAAATCGGCAACGGGCACAGTCGGATTCGAGGGTAGCGGGACCGTAGACGGATCGAATACCGGCAGGGTTGCCGGTCGATGGGACGGCAAGAGGGGCAGTCGGGTGCGAAAAGGAAGCGCCCGCGCTGTTGGGCGCGGGCGCTTCGGATCGAACGAAACGAACTAGTCGAGGTAGTCGCGCAGGACCTGCGAGCGGCTCGGATGGCGCAGCTTGCTCATGGTCTTCGACTCGATCTGCCGGATGCGCTCACGGGTGACCCCGTACACCTGGCCGATCTCGTCGAGGGTACGCGGCTGGCCATCGGTCAGACCGAAGCGCAGCCGGACCACGCCCGCCTCGCGCTCCGACAGCGTCTCCAGCACCGACTGCAGCTGATCCTGCAGCAGCGTGAAGCTCACCGCGTCCACCGCGACCACGGCCTCGGAGTCCTCGATGAAGTCGCCGAGCTGGCTGTCGCCCTCATCGCCGATGGTCTGGTCCAGCGAGATGGGTTCACGCGCGTACTGCTGGATCTCGAGGACCTTCTCCGGCGTGATGTCCATTTCCTTGGCCAGCTCCTCCGGAGTGGGCTCGCGGCCCAGGTCCTGGAGCAGCTCACGCTGGATGCGGCCGAGCTTGTTGATGACCTCGACCATATGCACCGGGATGCGGATGGTGCGGGCCTGATCGGCCATGGCGCGGGTGATGGCCTGCCGGATCCACCACGTGGCGTACGTGGAGAACTTGTAGCCCTTGGTGTAGTCGAACTTCTCCACCGCGCGGATCAGACCGAGGTTGCCCTCCTGGATCAGGTCCAGGAATGCCATACCGCGGCCGGTGTAGCGCTTGGCCAGCGAGACCACCAGACGCAGGTTGGCTTCCAACAGATGGTTCTTGGCCCGGTTGCCGTCGCGCACGATCCAGGTGTAGTCGCGGCGCATCGCGACCGGCAGTTTCTCACCCTGCTCGGCGAACTCGCGCACCTTCTCCGCCGCGTAGAGACCGGCCTCGATCCGCTTGGCGAGTTCGACCTCCTCCTCGGCGTTGAGCAGTGCGACCTTGCCGATCTGCTTGAGGTAGGCACGCACCGAGTCAGCCGACGCAGTGAGCTCGGCATCCTTGCGGGCCTGGCGCAGCGCCTCGGATTCCTCCTCGTCCCAGACGAAGTCGCCGGAGGCCTTGTCCGCGGCGGACGGTTCTTCGGCCTCGCCCTCCTCGACCTCCTCTGCGACGTCCTCGACCAGTTCCTCGGCCTCGTCGGTGAGATCGTCCTCGGAAACCTCGAGATCGCCGAGATCCTCCAGATCCATATCCTCGGTCTCGAGGTTTTCGTCGCCGGGCTCGCCCTCCGGTCCGGCCTTCTTGGCCGGGCCCTTCGTAGCCTTCGCGGCGGCCTTCTTGGCCGGTGCCTTCTTGGCGGCGGCCTTCTTGGCCGGAGCCTTCTTCGCGGCAGCCTTGCGGACCGGCCGTGCTTCGGTTACATCTGCGGAGTCGGCATCGGCTGATTCGGCGGTCTGACGGGTCGTGGCTACCACGTACGCCCTTTCGTGACGGTCTCGTGCGGCGTCACGCCAGAGTGGTGTTCCGGCGGAGCGGTCTGTCGGGTTACACCGGCTGAGCGCCGGGTCTGGGGTTTCCGGCTCGCGGCCGGAGTATGTTCCATTGTAACGATCGAACCAGGGTACCTACGGCACGATCCCAGCAACGACTAATGCCGTACCCTCCGCGCGTCTACGGTGCGATGCCCGCATCGATCGCCATGGCCGCTCCGACGATGCCCGCAGTGTTCTCCAGGCGGGCGGGAATCACCGGGGTTCGGTTGGTGAGCAACGGAATCCATTGCTCGGCATCTCGGCTGATGCCGCCACCTGCGACGAAGACCTTCGGCCAGAACAAATTCTCCAGGCCGTCGAGCACAATGCTGACCCGGGCGGCCCACTGCTCGTAGGTCAGGCCGTCGCGATCCTTGATCGAGGCGGCGGCGCGGTGTTCGGTCTCCATGCCGCCGATCTCGAGATGACCGAGTTCGGTATTCGGCACCAGCGTGCCGTGGAACAGCAGTGCCGAGCCGATGCCGGTACCGAAGGTCAGCAACACCACCAGACCGTCGAAATCCTTTGCCGCGCCATAACGATCCTCGGCCAGACCGGCCGCGTCCGCGTCGTTGAGCACGGTGACGGTGCGGCCGTCGAGCGCCTGGGAGAACAGCGCCCGCGCGTCGGTGCCGATCCACGCCTCGTCGATATTGGCGGCCGTCTGTGCGACACCGTCCAGCACCACCGAGGGCAGCGTGATTCCGACCGGGCCGTCCCAGCCGGCCTGGGCGACGAGTTTGGTGACCGCGTCGGCGACCGCCTGCGGTGTCGAGGGATGCGGTGTCAGAATCTTGATCCGCTCGTGGACCAATGCGCCGGTGGCCAGATCCACCGCGGCGCCTTTGACGCCGCTGCCACCGATATCGATTCCGAATGCGTGCCCCCGAGCGGACATGACGTTCCCTCGTTCCTGTGCTGGCCGATGTGATGAACGCGCCGCCGCGCAGGAACTCACCACCGGCTGGTCGCGGAGCATGCGGTGATGTGCCCGACGACGGCGTTGTGTCGTGCACGACAAGAGTAATGGGCGGCCAGCGGTTCCCGTTCGCCGAGGATCTGTGATGGCATGGGGGTCATGCCGGAGACCACAGCGTCAGTTACCGCCCGCCCGACCGCGACACCATCCGAGGATATTGCCGAATTGCGCCGGATCGCGGTCCAACTCGCCGAAACCGCGGCCGCGCATGTGCGCTCGCGCCGCCCCGAGGTATTCGGTCCGGAGGGTGCGCGCGACGGGGCCGTGCAGACCAAGGGACACCCTACCGATCCGGTGACGATTGTCGATACCGAGACCGAGGACCTCATCCGGCGCCTGCTCGACGAGATACGCCCCGGCGATCCGATCCTCGGTGAGGAGGGCGGCGGCAGCCTGGACGGCGGTACCGGGGACACCGTGCAGTGGGTGGTCGACCCGATCGATGGCACCGTGAACTTCCTGTACGGCATTCCGGGCTATGCGATTTCGGTGGCCGCGATACGGGACGGACAACCCATCGCCGGTGCCGTGGTCGATGTCGCGCGGGCGGCGACCTACAGCGCCGCACTGCGGATGGGGGCCACGAAGGTGAGCGGTGACGGCACCGTGGAGCATCTGCGCTGCACGCCGGTGCGATCGGTGTCGATGGCCTTGGTGGCCACCGGATTCGCCTACGGCAAGCACCGCAGAGCCAGGCAGGCGGAGTTGGTCGCGCAGATCCTGCCGGAAATCCGCGATATCCGCCGCCTGGGCGCGGCGGCACTGGATCTGTGCTTCGTCGCCGAGGGCCGCATCGACGCGTACTACGAGCACGGACTCAACGCGTGGGACTGGGCGGCGGGCGCTTTGATAGCCGCTGAGGCGGGTGCGCAGCTGCGCTTGCCAGCGGCGATCAGCCCGGGTGCGGCGGGTGAGTTGGTCCTGGCCGCCGCACCGGGCGTGGCGAACGAGTTGACCGAACTGTTCGAACGTGTTGGCGCGACCGCCGCGATCCCGGACGCCTGAATAACGGATCGCCCCGGTCTGCCGAAGCGGCACACCGGGGCGATGAAGGTTGGTTCGGGGATGTCGGTCAGCAGCGCGCCACGCGCGCCGCGGACAGCAGTTTGGGATCGATCGACGGGGATCCGCCCGGCGCCGGATTCTTCAGCGATTTGAGCACTTCCTCGGCATCCGGGCTCGGCCGCAGCGATTCGCCGAATACCGAGCCGAGCACCAGGTCCACGGTGTCGTCGTTGCGTTGATCCTCGATCAACTCGGCGCACGGCGCGACCAACTGGACCGAGGCGGCCGCCGGTCGACCGTTCACACCGAAGCGGATCTGACCGGTGCAATTCAGGTCACCGTTGACGTAGACCGTATCGTTACCGAACTGCTGCCCCGGCGCACCCGCGAAGCCAAGATCGCCGAGCGCCGAGGCGATGTGGGTGGCCTGACCGCTCTTGTTGTTCGCGTTCAGCACGCGGACCTTCGAGGAAGCCAGCGGCGCCGGTTCGACATCGGTCAGCCGCGACTGGCCGACCCGCTGACCCAGCGGGGCCGGTTCGGGCGATTTCGCATCGGTGGCCGGGCCCGGCGAATTGCACGCCATCGCGGTTCCGCTGCTGTCCTCGGTGGTCAGGGCCTTGATCCACACCACGGTGCAGATCAGGAGTAGGACGCCGACCAGGATCAACCATGGCTGGTTGCGTCTCCGGACGAAGGGTTGACCCGCTCGATCCGTTGCGCTGCCTTCGGTGATGAGTGAAACCACGTGCACACTCTACGAAAGTGTTTCGAGGGCCGAGGGATGGCAGGTCGGTGGGTTCGGCCGGCGTGGGTAAAAGGCGCGGGTAAAAGCAGTGCGTAAGGTCTCGGTGAGCTCACGGTTGGTGTCGATTACCACTCAGTTTCGAATCGTCTGTGTTTTGATTGCGACTTTTGCCGTGGCGTCCGCTATTGTCTGGCGGCCCAGATCGAATCACCGCAGCCTGAATCGGTGGTCGGTCGCGGGAACAAGAAGGGCATGTCCTGCGTTTACCGAGCGCTATCAAAGGTGGGTCCGCATGGTCCGCCCTGATAGGGGACCGGTGTACGTGTGACGTGCACCACTGGCGGGGCGGTGCTGGTCATTCCGATTCGAGAGAATCGGGGTGAGTGGCCCGGTCCGGGATATACGTAGTAAGGACGAGGGGAAGACGACATGGCAACCGACTATGACGCACCGAGGCGCACTGAATCCGACGAAGTGTCGGAAGATTCGCTGGAGGAGCTGAAGGCTCGTCGCAACGAGGCACAGTCCGCCGTCGTGGATATCGACGAATCCGATACCGCGGAGTCGTTCGAGCTTCCCGGCGCGGACTTGTCCGAGGAGGTTCTGACAGTTCGGGTGATCCCGAAGCAGGCCGACGAGTTCACCTGTTCCAGCTGTTTCCTGGTCCATCACCGGAGCAGGCTGGCCAGTGACAGTGGCGGTCAGCTGATCTGCATGGACTGTGCAGCCTGATCTCCGGCGTGAGATCTGATCTCCAGACCGAGATCAACGGCCCAGCCCGCGCTCGGCACGCCCGGCTTCAGCCAGGTATGCCAAGCGCGGCCAAGACCCGGTCCGGCCGTCGCGTACTGATCAGCCAGTACGGCGTCGGATCATCCGGGTCGTCGAGCACAAGTAGCACCATCGGCCCCACCCATGGCCGATGGTGGACATAGGCGGCGGGGTCGAGCTGGCGGCCCAGCGCCGCGCTCTTGGCGGTGGGGGCCACCGTGGCCGATTTGGCCACGAAACTCACCGGCAGATGTGCGCGATCGGAGCGGATTTCACGGATGCCGGAGGCATCCTCGGCGACCTCCACCCGATGGCGGCTCAGCCACAACAACACCCACACCGGCACCGGAAACAGCAACGCGTAGGGCAACCAGGCGCGCAGACCTGGTGCGCCCGCATGGATTTCGGCGGCTAGCAGCCCCGTGATGGCGAACGCGATCGGCCACCACCACAGCGGCACCCACAGGCGCTCGCGGTAGGGCTCGAAGCTTCGGGGTTGTTGGTCCATAGTCACTTGGTTGGGCTGGTCCGACACGACTCAACACTAATTCACTGAGGTCGAGGGCGTACGCGTAGGCTCGGGCAATGTGAGCGAGCGCAGCGAGCGATTAATCAACACAGCCGCCTGGGCGGTTATGACGGAGTCGAGCGTCAGCGAGGCGCAATCATGAGCGCCCTTGCACCGATACCTTTGCTGCGACTTGATCCCGGCATTCCGGTGCCGACGCGTGCCCACCACGGCGACGCGGGCGTGGACCTGTGCACCACAGAGGACGTCATCATCGAACCGGGGGAACGTGTGCTGGTCGGCACCGGCGTCGCGGTCGCACTGCCGGTCGGCACGGTCGGCCTGATCCATCCCAGGTCCGGACTGGCCGCGAAAACCGGTCTGTCCGTGGTGAATACGCCGGGCACCGTCGATGCGGGCTATCGGGGCGAAATCAAGGTGTGCCTGATCAATCACGATCCGCGCACCCCGATCGAATTGCGTCGCGGCGATCGGATCGCGCAGCTGCTGGTGCAGCGGGTGGAACTGGTCGATTTCGTGGAGGTCGATGTCCTCGACGACACCACACGGGGTGCGGGCGGATATGGGTCGAGCGGTGGCCACGCGAGTCTGGCCGCGCCGGCCGACGAGGGCACGCTCGGCAAGGAGGCATGATGGGAATGTTCGGGAACAGACGCAATTCCGGCGGACGTGACGAGTACGCCGAGGATCGTTACGACGACGATTACGCCGACCGATACGGCGCGTACGGCGACGCGGATTACGACGATGAGCCGATCACGGACGAGAATCCCATCATCGATCCGATCACGGACGAGCACCCCATTATCGATCCGATCACCGACGAGAATCCGATCGTCCCAGCCGGCTACATCGCTGCGCACTACCGTGACGAACCCGATTACGACGACGAACCGGATGACGACTACGACGATGACGACGTCGCGGAGATGCCGAAATCCGGCCCGTACGACTACGACGAGGTCGCCGAGCTGCTGGACAATGTCTCCGATCAGCGGCTCGATCTGGGCTCGGTGATCCTGCCGGTGCCACCGGGTGGCCAATTGCAGGTCGAGATGACTCCGGACGGCACGCCGCAGGCGGTGCACCTGGCGACCGAACACGGTCGGATCACCGTCGCGGCCTATGCCGCGCCCAAGTCGGCAGGCCAATGGCGTTCGGTGGCAGCGGATCTCGCCGAATCGCTACGCAAGGACGGCGCCAGGGTCGCGGTGGAGACCGGACCGTGGGGCCGGGAAGTGCTCGCCATCACCGAGGGCGCGGATCTGCGCTTCATCGGGGTGGATGGTCCGCGATGGATGGTGCGGCTGGTGGCCGCGGGTCCGCAGGGCGCGGCCGATGACGGCGCTCCGCTGGTGCGGGCCGCGCGAGCGATCTTGACCGAGACCGTGATTCGACGCGGTGAGGATCCGATGCCGGTGCGTGAACCGCTGGCCGTCGTGCTGCCACCCGAGCTGGCCGAGCAACTGGCCGCCGCGCATCAGGCGCAGGTGGAGGCCCAGCAGCAGGCACTGGCCGCACAGCAGGCTGCTGTCCAGCCCACACCCCAGCCGCTGGTCCCGCCGAGCATGCCGAATGAACCGCGCCGCGGCGCGGACGGCTCCGCCATGCAGCAGCTCGGTCTGAACTAGAACGCCGCGAGTCCCGCGGTTCCGAGAATCGCGGGATCCGCACCGAGCTCATCGAGGGTGATCCGGATCAACGCGGCACGCGGGATCAGCTCGGCCCATTCCTCGGCGACCGACAACGGATGCACCGGATCGTCGACGGCGGTGACGATCGCGACGGGCACCTCGACGGTGCCGAGGCGTTCGGCATCGGGCCACTTGTAGTCGGCCGCCTCCTGCAGTGCCGCCGGCAGTTGCGGCCATTGCGAATGCCAGGACTGGGTGAGCGCGTCGGCGAGCCAGCGCGGGCTGCTCGCGCGCATCCGTGCCACGACCGTGTCGAGACCGTCCGCACGCAACTGGGCCGCGGTGGCGGCGGCGCTCAGCGCGGCCGGGCAGGCGGCGGTATCGGGTCCGGTCCAGGCCGGTAGCGCCGCCACTACGCCGGCTGCCGCCTCCGGATGTTCCGCCGCCCATTCGAGTGCGACCGCCGCGCCGAGGGAGATCCCGGTGGCCAGGACCGTGCCGCGGTCGGCGGCTGCGTCGAGCGCCGCCCGGTAGCTGGCAACTACTCCGCATGGATCGGGTTCGACAGCGATGAATTCGATTCCGCGTGCCGCACAAGCCGGTCCGAAGGCGCGGCGCGCGAAGTCGGAATCCGAGCCGGTTCCTGGCAACGCCACGGCGATCGAGGCGCGGCCGCCGCGGTCCGGCGCGAAATGTGGGGAGTCGAACACCGGTCCGAGCGTAGCGGGGGGAGGGTTGCGCATCTACAGTGGCGGGTATACGGCCAATAGCCGGTCGTTACCGGAACAACCACGATGACGTGTGACCCACGTCGTCTTGCTCCACGCAGGAGAGCGTTACATGTCATCCGCTGCCTCAGGTTATTTTCGCCGGCTGAGCCGCAGGCTGACCGAAGATATCGATCAGCTGGACGCCGAGGAACTCGCCGAATCGGCCGATGCGTCGGGTGCCTGCCGGGCTTCGGACTGTCAGCGCGGTGACGAGGCCACCATGCTCGGCCGACTACGCAGTGTCGAGGCGTGTCCGAAGTCCGTCGGCGCGAGTGTGCAGGCAGAGTTCTTCGACGGCACCGATGCCATCAGTCTGGTGTGGATCGGTCGCCGACGTATTCCCGGTATCGAACCGGGACGCAAAATCCTCGTCCGCGGTCGAGTAGGTGACCGGGATGGCCGTAAAGTGATCTACAACCCCTACTACGAACTGCGTGAGAACAGCTGACGTATGCCATCGAGCAACGAGAACGCCGCCGAGATCCACCCCCGAGGTCGTGAGCCGTTCGACGCGGGCCCGTCCGACGTCGTGGATCGCTCCGTCGACGCGGAAACCGAAGAGGCCGAACAAACCCTGCTCGAGCAGTTGGGCGGTTTCAGCGGCCTGATCTACTCGACCTTGCCGGTGCTGGTCTTCGTGCCCGTGAACACCTTTGCCGGGCTCACTGTGGCGATCTGGTCGGCACTCGGCGTGGCCGCCGCGATTCTGGTGTGGCGACTGGTGCGGCGCAGCCCCATCCAGCCCGCGATCTCCGGTTTTCTCGGAGTGGGCATCTGCGCGTTCATCGCCTATCGGATGGGTGAGGCGAAGGGCTTCTTCCTGTTCGGCATCTACACCAGCCTGGTGTACGCCGGGGTGTTCCTGGTGTCGATGCTGGTGCGCTGGCCGCTGGTCGGCGTGGTCTGGGGTGTGCTCAACGGCCACGGCACCGAATGGCGGTCCGATCGCCGCGTCGCGCGCCTCTACGACCTCGCGACCACCACCTGGGTGGTCGTGTTCGGCGCGCGCTATCTGGTGCAGTCACAGCTCTACGACACCGATCGCACCGGCTGGCTGGCCTTCGCGCGCATCGCGATGGGCTGGCCGCTGACCGCCGTCGCGCTGGCCGTCACCGTGTGGGCGGTGCGCCGGGCCGGACATCTGCCGGTGAGCCGGGGTACGGCCGCCGAAACGGCCTAGAGATTCCCGCCCCCGTCTTCGAGGGGGCGCGCCGGGGTGTTAGCGAATCGCCGCCGGAGGTGGGGGAGTACCCACCCTGGGGTGCCTGGTTGGGCCATCGAGTTCGTCAGACGATCAGTGCAGGCAAGAAAGCACGATCGACGAGGAAGGACTCGGAAGTTGGCTACCGAGCACAACATTGCGGCGCCGTCGAAGAAACAACCCCACCACAATCCGGCCCTGTCGGAGAGCCGTCGAGTATCGGCCGAACTGGAAAAGTTGATCGGTCCGGCCGCCGCGGGCGACCGTGCGGCGGTCGCCGAGATCATCCGGCTGATCCACCCGATCGTGCGCCGGTATTGCGGTGCGCGCCTTGGCAACACCGCACATCTGTACGTCACGGCCGACGATGTGGGGCAGGAGATCCTGCTGGCCACCGTCAACGCCATTCCGCGCTATCGCGATCAGGGCAAGTCATTCTTGGCCTTCGTCTACGGTATCGCGGCCAATAAAGTGGCCGATGCGTTCCGGCGTTCGCAGCTGCACCCGATGTACCCGGTCGACCAGGTGCCCGATAGGGCATCGACCGCCGCCGGTCCGGAGGAATGGGCGATCGCGTCCGAACGTCGCGAGGCCACCCGGGAATTGATGAAAATCCTGGCCCCCGCCCACCGCGAGGTACTGGTGATGCGGATCGTGCTCGGCTGGACCGCGGCGCAGACCGCCGAGGCCATCGGCACCAGTCCCGGCGTGGTTCGGGTGATGCAGCATCGCGCCCTGAACAAGCTGCGCAAGGAGCTCGCGGCCGCATCCTGAGGTCGGAGCTGATCCGCATCAGCCCCGTCGGGGAGTCAGGGCTTGATGTCGTGCGTGGCCAGCGCCACCCGCAGGTCTTCCTCGGCCTCCACGGAGGTCACGAACAACAGCTCGTCATCGCCCTCGAGGGGGTCGTCGGGCTGCGGCACGATCACCCGGCCGCCGCGCAGAATCGTCACCAGTGCGGCGTCGCGCGGCAGGGTGAGCGTGCGGACCGGCCTGCCCGCCAAGGCAGTCTCGCTGGGCAGGGTGATCTCGACCAGATTGGCCTGCCCCTGCCGCAGCGTCATCAACCGCACCAGATCGCCGACCGAGACCGCCTCCTCCACCAGCGAGGCGAGCAGCCGCGGCGTCGACACCGCGACATCGACGCCCCAGGACGCGTCGAAGAGCCATTCATTGCGCGGGTCGTTGACGCGCGCCACCACCCGGCGCACACCGAATTCGGTCTTGGCGAGCAGGCTGTGCACCAGATTCGCTTTATCGTCGCCGGTAGCGGCGATGACGACCTCGTAGGTCTGCAGACCCGCGTCCTCGAGCAGCGCCAGTTCGCACGCATCGGCATGGACCCAGACGGCATCCGGGATGGCGGCGGGGTCGATGTGGTCGAGCTGACGCTCGAGCAGCATTACCCGATGGCCGCCGCGCAATAGCTCCCTGGCTATCGATCGGCCGACGGCGCCGGCTCCGGCGATCGCCACTTTCATTTCAGTCCTCGCTTGCTGGGGGCTTACCGGCCAAGGCGACGGCCTCGCCGACGGAGCCGGAGGTGGCTGCGACATAGACGATGTCGTCGGCTTGGACCACGGTCTTGCTGTCGGGCAGCAGGCCCTGACCGAACCGGATGATGAATGCGACCCTGGCGCCCACAGTGTGCTCCAGATCGCGCACGGTGCGCCCGTACCACTCCTCGTGCAATATCAATTGGGCCACCGCGACGGTGCCCGTCGGATCACGCCAGGTGGTGGTGCCACCGTCCCCGATCAGCGTGGTCAGGAAGCGGTCGGTGGTCCATGGCACGGTGGCGATGGTCGGAATGCCGAGGCGCTCGTAGACGGCGGCGCGTTTGGCGTCGTAGATGCGTGCGACCACGCGCTGCACGCCGAACGTTTCTCGGGCCACCCGCGCGGCGATGATGTTGGAGTTGTCGCCGGAGGAGACCGCGGCAAAGGCATCGGCCCGCTCGATTCCCGCGCGGGTCAGCACATCCCGGTCGAAGCCGACGCCGACCACCCGCTCGCCGGGGAAGTCCTCGCCGAGGCGCAGGAAGGCGCTGGGGTCCCGGTCGATCACGGTGACCTCATGGCCGACTCGGACCAGGGCGCGTGCCAGCGACGAGCCGACCCGTCCGCAACCCATGATCACTATGTACACCGCAACCTCGTTCCTGGAAACTGTGTTCAATTGGCGGCGCTCGCGAGCCCTGCGTGGCTACGCAAGCTTCCACTTTCGGGCCGTGAGCTCACGCCGCAGGGCGTTCGGTTTGCTCTCTCCGGCATCGAACCGTACCCGCCGGATGTTTCCATGGCCCAACTTCCCCCTCCGCCGGTAGACCAAACATACGTCGCGAACCGGCCGAGGGAGCGCTCCATCCTGCGGGGATCTATGCTCGATCCGGTGTCCAAGTTGACGACGGCAGCCAAACGTGTGCTGCTGGGCAGGCCTTTCCGTAGCGATGCGCTGGGCCATACCCTGCTGCCGAAGCGAATCGCACTCCCGGTGTTCGCCTCCGACGCGATGTCCTCGGTGGCGTACGCACCGGAGGAAATCTTCCTCGTCCTTTCGGCGGCAGGCATTTCGGCCTACGTCTATGCGCCCTGGGTGGGTCTGGCCGTCGCATTCGTGATGGCGGTGGTGGTCGCCAGCTACCGGCAGAATGTGCACGCCTACCCTTCCGGCGGTGGTGACTACGAGGTAGCCACCACGAATCTCGGGCCCAATGCCGGGCTCACCGTCGGCAGTGCGCTGCTGGTCGACTATGTGCTCACGGTGGCGGTGTCGATCTCCTCGGCGGCGTCGAATATCGGGTCGGCGATACCGTTTGTCGCCGACCACAAGGTGTTGTTCGCGGTGGTCGCCATCGCCGTGCTGACGTCGATCAATCTGCGCGGCATCCGGGAATCGGGTGTCACCTTCGCGATTCCGACCTACGCCTTCATCTTCGGCGTGTTCGCGATGCTGGGGTGGGGACTGTTCCGCATCTTCGTGCTCGGCGACGACCTGCGCGCCGAATCGGCGGGCTTCCAGCTCAATGCCGAGGAGGAGCACCTATACGGACTCGCGTTCGCCTTCCTGATCGCGCGGTCGTTCTCCTCCGGCTGCGCCGCATTGACCGGCGTCGAGGCGATCAGCAATGGTGTGCCCGCATTCCAGAAACCCAAGTCGCGCAATGCCGCGACCACGCTGCTGATGCTCGGCAGCATCGCGATCGTACTGCTCATGGGCATCATCATCCTGGCCCAGAAGATCGGGATCGTGTACGCGCACGACGAATCCGAGTTGATCGGCGCGCCCGCGGGCTATCACCAGAAGACGCTGATCGCGCAGCTGGCCGAGACCATATTCCACGGGTTCCCGCTCGGCTTCTACTTCATCACCACGGTGACCGCGCTGATCCTGGTCCTCGCGGCGAACACCGCGTTCAACGGCTTCCCGGTGCTGGGTTCGATTCTGGCGCAGGACCGTTACCTGCCGCGGCAGTTGCATACTCGTGGCGACCGGTTGGCGTTCAGCAACGGCATCCTGTTTCTCGCAGGTGCGGCCGTCGCGTTCGTCGTGGTGTTCGGCGCCGAGGTGACCAAGCTCATCCAGCTGTACATCATCGGGGTGTTCGTCTCGTTCGTGCTCAGCCAGACCGGCATGCTGCGGCACTGGACCCGGTTGTTGCGCACCGAAACCGATCCATCGCAGCGAGCGCGGATGATGCGTTCGCGGGTGATCAACGCGATCGGGCTCAGCGCCACCGGGACGGTGCTGGTCATCGTGCTGATCACCAAGTTCTTCGCCGGCGCCTGGATCGCGATCTGCACCATGGTTGCGATCTTCGCTGTGATGAAACTCATTCGGCGGCACTACGATTCGGTTTCTCGCGAACTCGATGAGCACGAATGGGACGGCGTGCTACCGAGTCGGTCGCATTCGATCGTGTTGGTATCCAAACTGCACCTGCCGACGCGTCGGGCGTTGTCGTACGCACGCGCGACTCGCCCCGATACCTTGGAGGCGGTGACGGTGAACGTCGACGACGCCGATACCAGGGCACTGGTGCGGGAGTGGGAGCGCAGCGATATCACGGTGCCGCTCAAGGTGATCGAATCGCCCTATCGCGAAATCACCAAGCCGGTACTGGATTACGTCAAACGGGTGCGGCGCGATTCGCCGCGCGATGTGGTGACCGTATTCATTCCGGAATACGTTGTCGGACACTGGTGGGAGCAGATTCTGCACAACCAGAGCGCGTTGCGGCTGAAGGGCAGGTTGCTGTTCGAGCCGGGTGTCATGGTGACGAGTGTGCCGTGGCAGCTGACGTCGTCCGCGAAGGCCAGGCAGGCGGGTGTGGTGAATGCGCCGGGTGCGGTGCGGCGCGGGTATGAGGACCGAGGATGACCGACTGGCGCTCGAACACCTTCGAGGTGCGGCTCGGTCCCCCCGGGCACGGCGGATTCTGTGTCGCACGGCATGAGGGCCGGGTGGTCTTCGTGCGCCATGGGCTGCCCGATGAGCTGGTTCGAGTGCGGGTCACCGAAGATCGCGGGGGTTCGTTCTGCCGGGCCGATGCGATCGAGATTCTGGAGCCATCCCGGGATCGCGTCCCCGCCACATGTCCTGTTTCGGGTCCCGGTGGCGCGGGCTGCTGCGATTTCTCCTTCGCCACCCCGGCTGCGCAGCGGGCACTGAAGGCGGCGGTGGTCGCGGAGCAGTTGCGTCGCATCGCGGGAATCGAACGGGATATCGTCGTGGAGCCGATCGCCGGATATCCGGCCGACGCCACCGGTGGCTGGCGCACCCGCGTGCGCTTGGCCGTCGACGCCGAGGGGCGAGCCGGAGTGCACGGATACCGCAGTACCGAAGTGATCACCGATCTGCGCTGCCCCCAGCCGGTTCCGGGTGCGATGGATGGTATCGCGGACCGACTGTGGACGCCCGGCGCGGATCTGGTGATCGCGGTGGACGGTGATGGGATACGACACATCGTCGAGCTGGCCCCGTCAACGGTCGCGGGTCGGGCCGAGCGTGGGAGTGAACGGCCCTCGGCCCCAGGTGGGGATCGGCGCGGCAAACGGGAGACAGACCGCAGCTCAGGAAAACGGCGCGGCGCGGCGCGGGGACCCGGTGGCGACCGAAGCAGTGCCGAATGGCCGCATACCGGCGCACGTGGGCACCGTGACGAAGGCCATCGGGATGGGTCGGAACGGCGGCGTCCCGACGACGGTGACGGCTCGCGTGGCAGCGATCGGCCCGGATCGGTTGGGGGCGAGGGGGTTCGGCGGCGGGCTGCGGCGCGGCGGGCGGCGACGCATGCGGCTCGGGACGAGTGGGTGATGGGCGGAAGCGGTCGGACGGTCGAATATGTGGCCGGGCGGCGGTGGGAGCTGGCGGCGACCGGGTTCTGGCAGGCGCATCGTGGTGCGGCGCAATGTTATTCGGATCTGGTCGCTGGGTGGGCCGGGCTCGGTTTCGGGGGGCGGGCCTGGGATCTGTACAGCGGCGTCGGGGTTTTCGCGGCCGCGTTGGCCGGACAGGTCGGTCCGACCGGTTCGGTGCTCGCGGTGGAATCTACGCGGTCCGCGGTCGCGGACGGCAATGCCGCGCTGCGCGATCTGCCCTGGCTCGACCTGCGCGTCCAGCGTGTCGAACACTGGCTGGCCGAACACGCCAGTAGCGCCGCCCCGGATGTGGTCGTCCTGGATCCACCCCGCGCGGGCGCGGGTAAAGAGGTCGTCACCGCCGTGACCACCAGCGGCCCGTCCCGCATCATCCACATCGGCTGCGATCCGGCCGCCTTCGCCCGTGACCTCGGCCTCTACCGGTCGGCTGGTTACCACCTCGCCGAGCTGCGCGCTTTCGATGCGTTCCCGGCCACCCACCACGTCGAATGCCTCGCCCTCCTCGAGCGTTGACCGTCATGCCATGGCCCGCACAGGCTGATCAAGATCAGGTGGAATCCCATGGCGGCATTCGTCGAGACCAGGAAAACCAACTCACCCCGGGACCGCGATAGCGCCATACCGCCAGCACTTCGAGCACCGGAATCGGCATCATCGGCAGCGCCCCGGTAGGTAGCCACCGGCCGGACTTCAGTCCCTGCCCATCGCGGTCGCGGCCTCGATGAGCACGAACGACATGCGGACCCCTGACCAGACACGATGGGCCCTCACCATACCCAAGCAAGAGTTAGGTCAGATCGAATCAGCCGAGCTGCCAGGTCGCGCGGATGGTCGCCGAGATTTCGGATTCGCCGAGTTCTACGGGAACCGGCGCACCGCCGTACGACTCGTTCAGCGGGGCCGACACGGCCATGAGCCGCGGCGTGGCGGGCGGGGCGGAGGTGGTGTTCTCGGTGATCTCCAGGACCGGTCCGAGGGTGCGCTGCGCACGGCCCGCATACTGTTCGGCCTTGGCGAGTGCGTTGTCCCAAGCGGCATCGCGAGCGCGGATGAGCAGGCTCTCCCGATCGGTGAAACCGAGGTCGAGACCGCCGAGGCGGACATCGTCACCACCGGCGTCGACACAGTTGGCGATGATCGTGGCGGGGCCTGGATCGGCCGTTTCGCCGATATCGCGCAGCACGACGGTGAGATCGGTGGTCGCGATGTAGCCAGTGATCTTGGAGCCACCGCCTTCGAGCCAGACGGTTTCGGTGCGCACCGACAGTCCGCTGGTGGCGATATCGGTGCCGGGAACGCCATCGGAGCGCAGCGAATCGGTGACGGCGGCGACGCGCTCACCGGCCTGACCGTAGGCCAGCGCGACCTTGCTGGCCCGGGTTTCGATGGAAATGGTGACGTGCATCAGATCCGGGGTGGCACGGGCGCTGCCGGACCCGAAGGTCGTGACCGTGCCCGCGGTGTCGTGGGACTTGTTCTTGCTCACAGCGCTCTCCTGACTTCATCGGTTTCCGATGCAACGTTCGCTGCTTCGAAAATGTCCCCTCGGGCCGGGTGAAACCGGTCAATAATCGCCGCCGCGCACGGCGATCGCGCGCACGGCCGCATCCATCTGCGCATACGCGCCCGCGGCCAGTCGCTCCAGCAGGGCGAGCTTCAGTGCTGGTGCTCGCTCGGTCAGCATGTCGAACCGGCCCGGGCGCAGCACTGCGACGCGCACCAGACTTTCGGCACGTGCCTCGTTCACGAACGGTGTCCCGACCAGCATCGGGATCTCGCCGAAAGACATTCCCGCCGTAAGTGATACCAGCCGATGGATTCGGGCATCCGTACCCTCGAAGGTGATCCGGACCCGGCCCTCGAGAATCAGATACAAACCGGAGCGGGTGCTGCCGCGCTCGGCGATGACCTCGCCGCGAGCGATGGTGCGCACCTCGAAATCCTTGGCCAGCCGAGCGCGATCGTCCGGCGCGAGTGCCGCGAGCGCGGGGTGGTCCTCGATCGGCAGGGACGTGCACGCCGGTTCGTCGGCGGGCCGATGGTGGTCGAGGACGATGTCCTCGCACCATTCGGTCGCGATATCGCGATCGATGAATACCCGCCCGCGCGGGTCGGCCGGATCCAGGCTGGAGACCAGATGCCCCAGTTTGCCGTCCGGGTCGACAATCGCGACGCGGCATCCGGTCGCGGCGAGTTCGGACTGCAGCGCATCGAGCATCCGCACCGCGATCCCGCTCACCTCACCGACCCGCCGCAGGTCCACGACCAGTGCCTCCAATTCGCGCGCCTGCTCCTCGATCACGCGCACCGTCCGCTCCGCACCCGCGAAGAGTAGGTCGCCGTGCAGTTCGTAGACGCGGGCCCGGTGCCCGTATTCGGCGAGCACGTCCAACTCATCGGTAGTGCGTCGCAGCCGCGACGGCACCTCGGCCACCGTGTACGCGGCCCGGATCGCGGTGCGCGCGGACCGAGTGACGTGCAGGAAGTGCAATTCGAGCCGCTGCGAAAGGGCCCGGCAGGCCGCGACACCGCGCACGCTGTTGCCGTGTGGATCCAACCGAGGGGAGTAGACCGCGATGCCGATCTGGCCGGGCAGTACGGCCAGGATGCCGCCGCCGACACCGCTCTTGGCGGGTAGGCCGACAGTGGCCACCCAGTCGCCGGCGGCGTTGTACATGCCGCAGGTGGTCATCACGCTGAGCACGCGTTCGGTGAGCGTCGCGGTGAGCGCACGTTCGTGGGTCAGCGGGTTGAGTCCGTTGTTGGCCAGGGTCGCGGCCATCAGTGCGAGGTCGCGGCAGGTGACATCGATCGAGCACTGCCGGAAGTATCGGTCGACCGCGTCGTCCGGATCGGATTCGATGACGCCGAAGGAGCGCAGCATGTAGCCGATGGCGCGATTGCGGAATCCGGTGCGTGCCTCCGATGCGTACACCGCCTCGTTCATGCTGAGTTCGCGGCCGGCAAAGCGCGAGTAGCAGCGCCGGATGCGTTCGAAGCGGTCGGTCGGATCGTGGCCGTTGATGAGTGCGGCCGCGGTGATGGCGCCGGCGTTGATCATCGGATTGCGTGGGCGTTCGGTCACCGGGTCCAGGCTGATCTCGTTGTACGCGTCGCCGGAGGGTTCGATATCGATGTGTTCGTCGACGGCCGAGATGCCCCGATCGGCCAGTGCGAGCGCGTAGGTGAAGGGTTTGGAGATCGACTGGATGGTGAACTCGGTGCTGACGTCGCCGGTACCGTAGACGCGCCCATCCGCGGTGGCCAGGCACAGTCCGAACGAATCGGGTTGTACGGCAGCCAGTTCGGGGATGTAGTCGGCGAGTTCCCCGGAATCGTCGGCGCGGCACAATTCGTAGACATCGGTGACAATGCGTGCCACGACGCCGGGGTCGGCCGTGTGCGAAACCTTCTGCTCGGGCAGGGCCACAGGTCCACTCTAAGCTGGGTAACGTTGGGCGGACCGGCGAAACTCGTCCGCCCGAGCATGTCTTCGGATGGGTCGGCGATTCGTGTGGAGGCTCACACTTCCGCGTGAAGTCGACTGGTGGCTAGGCATTGTCGTGCGGAGCCGCTGGCGCGGCTCCGTAGACTGATCGCATCAGATGCGTTATCCGGAGGGAGCGAGTTCACGTGGGAGTGCTTTCCCGGGTCGATACACCCGAAGATTTGCGACGGCTCACCGTTGCTGAATTGGGTGAACTGGCGGAGGAGATTCGCGAGTTCCTGGTGCAGAAGGTCGCCGTCACCGGCGGGCACCTCGGCCCTAATCTCGGTGTGGTCGAGCTGACGATCGCACTGCATCGGATCTTCGACTCGCCGGCCGATCCGTTGATCTTCGACACCGGGCATCAGGCCTACGTGCACAAGATCCTCACCGGTCGCAAGGGTCAGTTCGATACGCTGCGCAAGCAGGGTGGGTTGTCGGGCTACCCGAGCCGATCCGAGAGCGCCCACGACTGGGTTGAGTCCTCGCACGCCTCGGCCTCGCTGTCCTATGCCGACGGTTTGGCGAAGGCCTTCGCGCTGACCGGGCAGGACCGGCATGTGGTCGCGGTTGTCGGCGACGGCGCGCTGACTGGTGGTATGTGCTGGGAGGCGCTGAACAATATCGCCGCCGCACCGAACCGGCCCGTCGTCGTGGTGGTCAACGACAACGGCCGCTCCTACGCGCCGACCATCGGCGGCCTCGCCGACCGGTTGACCGCGCTGCGGACCCAGCCCGCCTACGAGCATGCGCTGGATGCGGGTAAGCGGATCCTGAAAAGCATACCGGGCGTCGGTGAGTCCGCGTACTCGATGGTGCATGCGGTGAAAGCCGGGATCAAGGATGCGGTGAGCCCGCAGGAGCTGTTCAGTGATCTCGGGCTCAAGTATGTCGGGCCGGTGGACGGTCACGACACCGTCGCGTTGGAGGCCGCGCTGCGTCGAGCAAAGGATTTCGGCGGGCCGGTGATCGTGCATGTAGTGACGCAGAAGGGGCGCGGATACTCGCATGCCGAGAATCACGTCGCGGACCAGATGCACGCCTGCGATCCGATTGATCCGCTTACCGGCCGACCGCTCGGCGGGCCGAAGGCGCTCGGCTGGACCTCGGTGTTCTCCGAGGAGCTGATCGCGCATGCGGAGAAGCGTGACGATATCGTCGCGATCACCGCGGCCATGCCCGGACCGACCGGTCTGGCCGCATTCGGGGAACGCTTCCCGGAGCGGATGTTCGATGTCGGCATTGCCGAACAGCATGCGATGGCCTCGGCCGCCGGACTCGCCCTCGGCGGCATGCATCCGGTGGTGGCGATCTACTCGACGTTCCTCAACCGTGCCTTCGATCAGTTGCTGATGGATGTCGCGCTGCTGAAGCAGCCGGTGACGGTGGTGCTGGATCGTGCCGGAATCACCGGCCCGGACGGCGCCTCGCACAATGGCATGTGGGATCTGGCGGTGCTCGGCATCATCCCCGGCATGCGTGTCGCGGCCCCGCGCGATGCGGCGACTTTGCGTGCGGAGTTGGCCGAGGCGCTCGCGGTGAATGACGGACCGACCGCCATTCGTTTCCCGAAGGGCAGTGTGGCCGAGGATATTTCGGCCGTCGAGCGGCTCGACGGTGTCGATGTGCTGCGGCTGCCCGAGCGTGACGGCGGCTCTGCCCGAGCTCAGCGTGGTGATGTGTTGCTTGTCGCGGTCGGGCCTTTCGCATCGACTGCGGTCGCGGTGGCGAATCTGCTGGAGCCGGAAGGCATTTCGGTCACCGTCATCGATCCGCGTTGGGTGCTGCCGGTTTCCGATACCGTCGTCAAACTCGCTGAAAATTACCGTCTCGTGGTGACTCTGGAAGACGGCGGTTTGCAGGGCGGCATCGGCTCCGCCGTCTCCGCTCGGTTGCGCGGCGCGGGGTTGGATGTGCCGACCCGCGATCTCGGTGTGCCGCAGCACTTCCTGGACCACGCATCGCGCAATGAGGTGCACGAGGAACTCGGGCTGACCGCCCCTGATATCGCCCGCCGCATCTCGGGTTGGCTCGACGCGCGCTGAGCGAGCTTGCTGCTCGGTGCCGACTGGGGCTGGGCGGCACCGTCATCGGTGCGTTCGACCGGTGATCGCGCGCTCGGTGGACAGTGGTCGTTCCCCGGTGCCGGTCCGTTTCGGCGGTGCGTTGTCCCCAGGGGGTGATGGCCTGTCCGGGTGCAATAGCGCCGAGGATCAACGGCAGCCGTTTCGTCTGGATCCACGACACCCTGCCGCACGAACTCGCCGACGCATTCGGCGCGGCCATGGAGGAGGGCCTGCAAGTGTTCGAGCAGACCGTCGAGAATGCGGTAAGTCGAGGCGCGGCCTACTCGTCAGGGGTCGGGGTCAAGGCGGCGACGAGCCGGGGGATGGCGAGTTCGCGCTGCCACGGCCGGGCACCGCCCGACTTGAGGAATCCATCGATCGTGGCGGATAGGTCGTCCGGCTCGCCGACGCGGTCGTAATCGGGGAGTCCGTCCCAGCACAAACGGCGTACCAGGTCGGGGGACAGCAGATTCTCCACCGGAATCGCGTACTCGGTGGACAGTTCGCCCATCGCCGTGCGCGCTCGAACCAGCCGAGCCGCGGCGGCCGGATCGCGGCGCTCCCAGCGGTTCACCGGCGGCGGTCCCTCGAACGGTTGGGTCAGCGGTGGCAGGTCGGTATCAGCGAGGGTGCGCCCGCGGTCGATGGCGGCAAGCCAGTCACGGGAGTAGCGGCGTTGGCGTGGTCCGCCGAAGACCGGCAGTGTGCGCAGTTGGGCGATCGTGCGCGGTTCGGCATTCGCGGCGGCGACGATCGCGGCGTCCGGGAGAATGCGGGCGGGTGCGATATCACGGGTGCGGGCAAGGGTATCCCTGGTGTTCCACAGTTCGCGCACGATGGCCAGTTGGCGAGTGCGGCGCAAGGTGTGGATGCCGGAGGTACGCCGCCAGCGGTCGGCCTTCGGCGTGCCGGGTTCGGTGATCCGGACATGCTCGAATTCCTGTGCGGCCCAGTCGGTCTTGTGCTGGGCATCGAGCGAGGTAGCCACCTCGTCGCGCAGCTCGAGCAGCAATTCGACATCGAGTGCCGCGTAGTTCAGCCAATCATCGGGTAGCGGCCGGGTCGACCAGTCGGCCGCTCCGTGCCCCTTGCGCAGCGCCCGGCCCAGCAGTCGCTCCACCATGGCCGCCAGTCCGACGCGCTCGAAACCGGCCAGTCGGCCACCCAATTCGGTGTCGAACAGCCGCGCGGGGCGCAGACCGAGTTCGGCGAGTCCGGGCAGATCCTGATCTGCCGAATGCAGTACCCACTCCAGATCGTTGATCACGCTGGCCAGCGGTGCGAGCGCATCGGCGACCGGAATCGGATCGATCAAGAAAGTGCCCGCACCCGCCCGCCGCAACTGGATCAGATATGCACGTGCCGAGTACCGGAAACCGGAGGCGCGTTCGGCATCGACGGCCAGCGGACCGGTGCCTGCCGCGAGCCGAGCGGCGGCCTCGGCGACCTCATCGGCGGTGACGAGCACGGGCGGCACACCGTCGGCAGGCACGAGCAGCGGTTCCGCTGTGCTTTCTGGTGGCATGTTGCTTTGCTCGGACTCGTCTGCTAACGACATAAACCTGAACTTTACGTGGCGATCAGGTGTGGTCGTTGCTGGTATACGACTCCGGTCGCAGATGGGTGATTCCAGCAGGCGGCAAACCGGCCGCATAGGCCAGTACTTCGCAGAAGCCTTCCACATGCGGGCGCATATCGGTGGTCATTGCGGTCCAAGAGGCGCGCAGCTCCAATTGGTGTGCGCGCGGTGGTCCAGCGATATCGCCGTAGCGCACCGAACTGGTGGAGGTGACGGTGCCGCCGAGTGCGGTGAACGGTTCGCCCCGGGATTCGAGTGCGTCGACCAGCCAGCTCCAGGCGACCTCCGGCAGCAGCGGGTCGGTGGCCAATGCGGCATCGATATCGGCCTGGATGTAGGCGACCAAGCGGAAGACACCGTGCCAGGCCTCGGCGCCGTCGGGATCGTGCAGCAGGATCAGCCTGCCGAAGGCGTCGCCCTCGGAATCGACCGGCACCACATTTGTTTCGGGGTGTTTGACTTCCGCGCCCAGTGCGTACGAAAACGGTGCCAGGCGTTGTGGGGGTCGGATCGGTGCCAGCTCGATTCGAGGGTGCACGGTTGCGGTACCCATCGCATCGACCGCGGCGCGAAACTGAGCTGGCTCGCCGTTGGGTTCTTCGGTCGGTGCGGCTCCGTCGCGGAAGTCGAGCGGTGTCACGGAACCGACGGTAGACCTTGCGTGCCTCGTGCAGTCGGAGGCGCGCCGCTAGCGGGCCCTGCGGGCCGCATACGATAGGCGTGATGAGCACTCACACCCGCCGCCGGTTGACCGATGCCCCGTTCCTGGCCGCCGCCACCGGCGCCGCACCGAGCCGTCGTCCGGTGTGGTTCATGAGGCAAGCCGGTCGGTCGCTGCCCGAGTACCGGGAACTGCGCAAGGGCATCGGCATGTTGGAGTCGTGCTTCGATCCGGAGCTGGTGTGTGAGATCACCATGCAACCGATCCGGCGCCACGGTGTCGATGCGGCGATCTTGTTCTCCGACATCGTCGTTCCGCTCAAGGCCGCCGGTATCGATCTCGATATCGTGGCCGGTGTCGGGCCGGTGATCGCCGAGCCGGTGCGCACCATCGCGGATGTGCGCGCGCTGCCGCGGCTGCGGCCCGAAGAGGTGGGCGCGGTGACCGACGGGGTGAAGCTGCTGACCGACGCGCTCGGCGACACACCGCTGATCGGCTTCGCAGGTGCGCCGTTCACGCTGGCGTCGTACCTGGTCGAGGGTGGTCCGAGTAAGAATCACGAGCGCACCAAGGCGATGATGCACGCCGACCCGGCGACGTGGCACGAGTTGCTCGGCGTCCTGACCGATATCACCATCGCTTTCCTGCAGGCGCAGTTGGCCGCCGGCGTGGACGCGGTGCAGTTGTTCGATTCCTGGGCCGGAGCGCTCTCGCTGGCCGACTATCGCGAATTCGTGCTGCCGCATTCGGAGCGAGTATTCGCGGAGGTCGCCGCCGCCGGGGTGCCGCGGATCCACTTCGGCGTCGGGACCGGTGAACTGCTCGGCGCAATGGGGGAGGCGGGCGCCGATGTCGTCGGCGTCGATTGGCGGGTGCCGCTGACCGAGGCGGTGCGGCGGGTCGGACCCGGAAAAGCGTTGCAGGGCAACCTGGATCCCGCCGTTCTGTTCGCCGGATCCGCCGCTGTCGAAGCCGAGGCGCGGCGCATCGCACACGAGGCCGATGAGGCGATCACCATGGGCGCGGCCGGTCATATCTTCAACCTCGGACACGGTGTGCTGCCCGATACCGATCCCGGCGTGCTGACCGCCCTGGTGCAACTCGTCCACGAACTGTGACGGATTAGTCATGGCTGCTGATCCGCGGCCGACTTGTGCCGTTGAGTAGGAGTCCGGCGATCGAGCAGGTCGCGGGTCGGGTCGCCACCACCGCGCCGCGACTCGGTTCGACCCGCCTGGTGGCCGTGGACGGACCGGCCGGGGCCGGAAAGTCGACGTTCGCAGCGTCTTTGGCGGTGTTGTGCGATGCGCAGGTGGTACATACCGACGACTTCGCCGACGGAAACAACGAACTCCCGTGGTGGGCACGGCTCGAGGAGCAGGTACTCGAACCGATCGCGCAGGGCCGTCCCGGCCGATATCAGCGATTCGACTGGGACAAGCGGGCTCTGGTCGAATGGCACGATGTCGCGCCTGGGGGAGTGCTCATTCTCGAAGGCGTCTCCTCGGCCCGCGCCGCCGTCCGCGATCGGCTATCGCTCGCAGTTTGGATCGACACACCCCGCGCGCTGCGTCTGGCACGCGGTCTCGAACGTGACGGTGCCCACACCCTGCCACTGTGGGAGCAATGGATGGCAGCAGAAGACGAGCACTTCGCCACCGACCACACCCGCGACCATGTAGACCTGATCATCCTCGGTGCGGCCTGACCGCCTCCGCAAGCGAATGACGGCGTCGCACACCCAGTGGCTGCCTCGCAGGTTGCACCTATTGCGGGCAGTTGATGGCCGTGTGACAGAAGTAATTTCGGGAGGTTGGGTTCGCTCTGCCTGAGCGTCAGGTGGGAAGCCGTAGGAATACGGTGTGGATGGTGTGCTCGGTCACGAATACGAGGGTCGTGAGCGGTGCGGATTCGGGCGAGAGTTACGGTCGCGACATGAGAATCGCGGTGGTCGGTGGCGGGATCAGCGGGCTTGTCGCGGCATACCGCTTACGGGGGCTGCTGGGGGCGCGGGCGGAGATCGTGGTCATCGATCGGGGCACGCGGCTGGGCGGAATTCTGTATACCGGCGAATTGGCCGGGGAGCCTTTGGATCTCGGGGCGGAGGCGTTCGTCGGGCGGCGGCCGGAGGTGCCCGCGCTGCTGCGTGAGCTCCAGCTGGAGTCGCAGTTGGTGGTGCCCGCGGGGTTGCGGCCGCTGGTCTGGGCGCAGGGAAGTGCCCATCCGCTGCCAGAACGCACATTGATGGGCATTCCGTCGGATGCCGAGTCGATGCGCGGATTGGTCGATGCCGAGACGCTCGAGCGGATCGATGCGGAGTCGCGGCGGCCGCTGGCCTGGTATCCGGACGCCGATATCGATGTCTACAGCCTGGTCGCCGACCGGTTCGGCGCACAGGTCGCCGAGCGCAGCGTCGATCCGCTGCTCGGTGGCGTCTATGCGGGCAGTTCGCGCTCCATCGGGGTGCGCGCCGCACTGCCGACCCTGGCCGCCGCCCTCGACAACGGTGTGTCGAGCCTCGCCGAGGCGGTGGCCGCCGCCATGCCGCCGCCCTCGAACGTGCCGGTTTTCGGCGGCCTTCGCGACGGCTACCGGGTCCTCTTGGACACATTGGCCACGAAGTCCGGGGCGGAATTCGTCACCGCGACCTCGGCCACCCACCTGACCCGTGCGACCCACGGCTGGGTACTCGAGCCGGTCGGCGCGGTGGACGCGGTGGTGCTCGCGACACCTGCCCCGGTGACCGCGAACCTGCTGCGTCCCTTCGCGCCCGCCGCCGCATCGGCCGCCGCTGGCATCGAACTGTCCTCGTCCGTCGTTGTGGCCCTTGCTCTTCCGTGTGACACCGCACTGCCACAGAACTCCGGCATTCTGGTCGCAACGGGAGAACCCTTGCGTGCCAAGGCCTTCACGTTGTCGAGTCGCAAGTGGACCCACCTCGCCGAACGTGAAACCGCCGCCGTCCGAGCCTCATTCGGCAAATTCGGCGACGACTCCACGCAAACGTGGTCCGACGCCGACCTGATCGCGGCCGCCACCGAAGACCTTGCCGCCGTCACCGGCGCCACCATCGAACCGATCTCCGCCGTAGTGCAACGCTGGCCCGGTGGCCTCGCCCAATACGCCCCTGGCCACCTCGACCGCGTCGCCGAAATCGAATCCACCACAGCCGATTTCGACGGACTCGCCATAGCAGGCGCCTACCTCCATGGCGTCGGCGTCCCCGCCTGCGTCGCCTCCGGCACCGCCGCCGCCCACCGCGTAGCCGCCGCCCTGACCCATACCGCACCCTGATCGAAGTCCGACGCGACGCGACCGCGATTCCGGGGACTACGGGGTAGCAATAGCCGGTTACCGGCATGGGCAACCGGGGCCGGCGGGCCGAGATGCGGCGCTGGTGTCCGCTCGGATGCCAGGCATGTGATGTGCATCCCCCGCAAAGGTGACAGGTCCGGTAACGGGGCATTGTCCCTGGACCAAAAACCGCACAATATCGCGTAATTAAGGACACCGTCGCTGGGGGATGTGGCGGTGGTTGCCCGCCGGTAGCGTCGAGATCATGCAGCTCTCACGGTTTACCGATATCGGCTTGCGGGCCATCATGCGGTTGGCGGTGAGTGACGAGGCCGACGGCCGGGTGACGACACGACTCATCGCACGGCAAGTGAATGCTTCCGAACACCACGTGGCCAAGGCGGTTTCTCGACTGATCGATCTCGGCCTGGTGCAGGCACAGCGCGGTCGCACGGGAGGGTTGTTTCTCACCGAGGCCGGGCGCTCGGTCTCGATCGGGTGGTTGATCCGAGAACTGGAGGGTGATCGGGAGGTGGTCGTCTGCGAAGGTGACCATCCGTGCCCGCTGGTGAGCGGTTGCCGGTTACGCCGAGCGCTGGCCGAGGCCAAGGAGGCGTTCTACCGGGAATTGAATCGGTACACCCTCGAGGAACTCGTCGACGCGCCGACGGCCGGATTGCTGCGTCTGCTCGCCACATCTGCGGCGGGCGGTTCTGTGAACAAGGAGTTGTCATGAACAGCACGGTCCGTAGCGAACCGGAACTCGAAGCGCATCACGCTGAAGTAATCCGCGCCACATTGCCTTTGGTCGGCGCACAGGTGGATGCGATCACCACGGTGTTCTATCGAACCCTGTTCGGCAACCATCCCGAACTGATCCGCGACGTGTTCAATCGCGGCAACCAGTCGCAGGGCTCCCAGGCCCGGGCCTTGGCCGCATCCATCGCGACCTTCGCCACCTATCTGGTCGACCCACAACTCCCGCATCCGGCCGCCATGCTCGCGCGTATCGGCCATAAGCACGCCTCGCTCGGCATCACCGCCGAGCAGTACCACATCGTGCACGACAACCTGTTCGCTGCGATCGTGGAGGTGCTCGGCGCGGACGTCGTCACCGCGCCGGTAGCGGCGGCCTGGGATCGCGTCTATTGGCTGATGGCCGACATATTGATCGACTTGGAGAAGCAGCTCTACGTGACGGCCGGGGTCGAGCCGGGCAATGTGTTCCGGGATGTCACCGTTGTCGACCGCACCGACGAATCGTCGTCCGGTGTCGCTGTTTTCACTGTCGAATCCGCCGATTCGTCCGCACCACTGCCGAGTTTTCTACCAGGCCAATACATTTCGGTCGGCGCGCGGCTACCTGACGGCGCCAGGCAGTTGCGTCAGTACAGTTTGGTGAACGCGCCGGGCGAGGGCATGCTGTCCTTCGCAGTGAAACGGATCGATGCCGAGGATGGTTGCCCGGCGGGCGAGGTCTCGTCATGGCTGCATCAGACCGTGCGGCCCGGCGACGCACTGGAGGTCACGCTCCCGTTCGGCGATATTGTCATCGACACCGCGGCTACCACCCCGCTGGTGCTGATCTCGGCCGGTATCGGCGCGACACCGATGATCGGAATCCTCGAACACCTCGCGGTCAACAGCCCGGACCGGCGCACCGTCGTGCTGCACGCCGATCGTTCGCCGCAGACGCATCCGTTGCGGGCGCGTCTGCGGGAGCTGGGTACCCGGCTGCGCGCCACCACGGTGGAACTCTGGTACGAGCAGAACGCCGATGGCGCCCATCACGGGCTTCTCGACCTGTCATCGGTCGGCCTGCCCACCGACGCCGATTTCTATGTCTGCGGCAGCCCCGGATTCCTGGAGTCGGTGCGTGCACAGGTGCTGGCACTCGGTGTGCCCGAGCAACGCATCCACATCGAGCAGTTCACGCCGACCGACTGGCGGGTGGACGCCTGCCCGGTGTAATCCGCAATCTGCTCGCGCCGGGAACCGCGGCGCGAGCACCCGCGTCGGGACAGCCCGCGCGGAGATCCGAACCAACCGCAGTGGCACGATAGGAATCATGGCGCGACTCGACTATCAAGCACTCAATTCCACCATCCGCTACCTGATGTTCTCGGTGTTCCAGGTGCAGCCGGGGGTGCTGGGGGACGACCGTGCGGCCGCCATCAAGGAGGCGCGGGCGTTCTTCGATGGGCTCGCCGAGCGCGACGTCGTGGTGCGCGGCATCTACGACGTCGCGGGAATGCGTGCCGATGCCGACTTCATGATCTGGTCGCATGCCGAGCGGGTCGAGGACCTGCAGTCGGCGTACGCGGATTTCCGGCGCACCACCGAACTGGGCCGGGCCAGCGCGCCGGTCTGGAGCAATGTGGCGCTGCATCGGCCCGCCGAATTCAATAAGAGCCACATTCCGGCATTCCTGGCCGGTGAGGATCCGGGCAACTACATCTGCGTCTACCCGTTCGTGCGCTCCTACGAGTGGTATCTGCTCCCCGACGACGAGCGCCGCAAGATGCTCGCCGACCACGGCAAGGCCGCACGTAGCTACCCGGATGTGCGTGCCAACACCGTGAGCTCCTTCGCTCTCGGTGATTACGAATGGATCCTCGCCTTCGAGGCCCCGGAACTGCATCGCATCGTCGATCTCATGCGCGATCTGCGCGCCACCGAGGCCCGCCTGCACGTCCGCGAAGAGGTTCCCTTCTTCACCGGCCCGCGCGTCGAAATCGAAAAACTCATCGCCGCGCTCCCTTGATCGAGGGACTGGCCTGATCCAGGGACCGGCCCGATTACCGGCAGCTAGCGCATGCCCCAGTTTTTCGGGGCATGCGCTACAAGCCGGTCGGTCTGTATATTTCGTTCGGCGCCGCAGCCGCTCTACTCCCCTGCACTGCCCGCGGGGTGCAGTTGCAGGGCGATGGAGTTGATGCAATAGCGCTTATCGGTGGGCGTGTGGTATCCCTCGCCCTCGAAGACGTGGCCGAGGTGGCTGTGGCAATTCGCACACAGCACTTCGACCCGGCGCATGCCAAGTGTGTCGTCGGAGCGCAGAATCACCGCATCCGACTTCGCCGGGTCGAAGAACGACGGCCAACCGCAATGCGAATCGAATTTCTCGGTGCTGCGGAACAACTCGGCCCCGCACGCCCGGCACGCGTAGACACCCTCGGCCTTGGTGTCGGTGTACTCGCCGGTGAACGGACGTTCGGTCGCGGCTTGTCGCAGCACCGCGTATTCCTCCGGGTTCAGCTTGGCCTTCCACTCTTGTGGGGTCAGCTGGATCCGGGGCGCGGGTAGGGACGTGTCGGCGTCAGAACTCATTGCTCCACGCTAATAGGTTTTCGACGCCCGCGCCGACTGCTCCGTCGTTACCTGAATGCACTCGCCCGCGGTTCGTCCCGCAATTGGCTGCCATTCGTCACCGCGTCGAGAGTGCTTTCCTTTGCCGTCTCCGGCTCGACCGCGCGCGGCGCGTCCCCGGCATCCCGCGAATTCGGTGCCGACTGCATCCACTCCGGATCGATTCCGAACTGCAGCCGACCTTCCCGGCGCGCCGCCAGATACCGATCGACGAGCACGCAGGCGATGACGATCAGCAGCAGACTCCAACCGAAGGTGATGCGCAGATACTCCAGATCGCGCCCGAGGCCCTGCCAGCGATCCGAAAGCCACTTGTCATAGGACATGAATCCGAAGACCGCCAGCCACGCCGGCCAGTTCCGCATCACCGAATTGCGCAGCACCACCGACATCAGCAGCGGGAACAGCATCATCGAGTAGTACATCTGCCCCAGCGATGACAGCAGGAACAACGCGGTCATCAGCACACCGGAGGAGGTCGTCACGAAAAACAGCTCGTCTTCGCGGTAGTAGCGGTACAGCAGCCACAGGGTGATGGCGACGACGACGCCCATGATGATCCTGATACCCCAGGTCAGCCACAACGGCAGACCGTAATAGGCCGCATTGCCGACGATCGCGCTGTTGAAGTAGTCCCGGGATTCGAAGAGGTAGCGCCCCGTCCTGGTGAAGAACTTGTCGGCGTCCTTCGACAGCGGCCAGGCGATCGCGGTGAGCGCCACCGGGACACCGACGGCGGTGTAGAACACCTTCCACTGCCCGCGCGCCGCCGCGATAAGGACCAGCGGTGCGAGCGTCGGTTTCACCGCGATACTCAAACCCAATATCGCACCGGCCCATAGGTCGCGTCGCGCGAGCAGCAGCATGATGAAGGCCACCTCGGCCAGCAGTATGCAGCCGTTCACATTGGTGAAAACCAGTGTGTTGATGACGGTTTCCGAGCTGAACATGGCCAGCAGCAGCACCGGCGCCGCCACCGACGCCATGGTGAACTTGAACAGCTTGAGCAGCAGATACCAGGCCAGGATGATGGCGGCGGCATTCAGCAGGATGAAGCACCAGCGCGACTTCTCCGGGTCGACCAGCGCCAGTGGCGCGATCAACAGCGTGCCGCTCGGCGGATACAGGTAGTGCGGATCCACCAGGTTGTAATTCGCCGTGTACACCGGTCGGTGGTTGAGGAATGCCAGCGACGCGTTGTAGACCGGTTTGAAGTCATCGGTGATGAACCCGTTGACTGCCTTGATGAAGACCCGGTTGAGCACAGTCATGACCGCGAGGGGCCAGAGTGCGAACTTGATCACCTCGGCGGTGGTGCGAGCGGTGCGAGGCTCGAGCTGTCGAAGTAACACTGGGGCACGGTACACCGGATCCCCGCGCAACGTTTGCCGGGACCTACCCGGCGCGCCGATCTAGCGGAAATGACTGCGTCTCGGCTCTGTCATCCCCCTGAGGGGCTATGCCTTTGATGCGCTCGCTGCGCTCGCCGATGTGACTGCGCTTCGCTGGGGCTCGGTTCCGTTACCCCCTAAAGGGCTGTGTCTTCGATTCGCTCGCTCATGCGGGGCACGCCGTTCCATCAGCGGGCAGCTTGGCGTCCTTCAGATAGTCGATGAGAGCCCGCTGCGCACAACCGGAATGGGCGAAAACCGGATGTCCCCAACCCTGCCAGGAGATGGCGGCCTTGCGCGCGCCCGCGGCGCCGAGCGCACCGGTCACCGAGGCTTGACCGCCATCGCCGACCAACGGATCCGCGACCCCACCGAGGACGAGAACCGGCAGGTCCAGCTGCTCCGGCAGCGGCGGTGCGGCAGTGACCGGCCAGGCGACACATGCCATCATTCCGATCGCGGCCGACCGGCCGAAGACCGGATATTTGCTGTCCCAGGTGTCCGCCAGTTCCTTGGCCTTGCTGGGGCTCGGCGGCAGCTGGTTATCGGTGCAGCGGTTGACGAACTGACCGTCGGCCGCGGTGGCGGCGGCTTCGCGCTGGATCAGCGTCCCGAGCGGGCCGCGATCACCGCGTCCGGCGGCCGAGAGCGCGTCGGCGAGTTCGGCGATATGCGCGGATTGGTCGCGCGGACCGGCGAGGAAGCCCGACAAGCCGGTCAGCAGCGCATTCGCGGAAATATCACCGAGTCCGCCGCTGCTTGCCTTGCGTACCAGATCGATGATCGCCGCACGTGGGTCGGCGCCGAGTGAGCAACCGATTCCTGTGCAGCGCTGGGCGAAGGCGGTAACCGCGGCCTCCGCGCCCTGGACGCGCTGTTCGGTGCGGGTGACGGCATCGGTGTTGACGGCCTCCGGTGAATCGAGCACCAGTCGCGCCAGGTGGTCGCCGAATTTCCGCGCGTAGCTGAGCGCGACCTTCGCGCCATTGCCCGAACCGAGTAGATCGATCCGATCGACCTGCCACTGCCTGCGCAGCTGCTCGATGTCATCGGCGGCGTGCGGTGCGTCGAAGGCGCCCTCATAGGGCTGCAGGAAGTCGCGGCAGGCGATGGTGGCGTCCTGGCTGTACCCGGTTACCGCTTCGACGGGATCGCTTGCGCCCGGCCCGAATTGCCCGTTATCGGCCAGGCCGCGGCGGGCCTCGACGGTCATGCAGTCGATCGATTGTGAGGTGCCGATACCGCGCCGGTCCACGGCGACGATCGGGCGGCCGGCCAGCAGCCCGTTGCCCGCGCCGACCGCGAGCCCGGCCAGTGTCGCCGTGGAGGAGCGGTCCGAGCCGGAGGTCATGACCAGCGGCGCGACATCGGTCGGGGTCTGCGCCAGTCGCGCCCGCATGGCGCCGGCGCGGAAGTTGCCGAGCACACCACCGGTCGAGTCGATCGGCGTGGTGTATTCGGCACAGTCCAGGACCAGGTCCGACGGCGCGGGACCGAGGCCGAGCTGATCGAGCGTCGGCGTGGTGCAGTCGCGCCAGGCGAGATCGGTTTTGGGAACGGGGGCATCCGGCGGCGGCGCGATGACCGTGGTCGGGTGCGGAACCGCCCCGCCCTGCGGCCCGCGCTCGACGGCGACGCCGGGGCGATCGGAAGGTCCGGCACCGCATCCGGCGGTCATGATCGAGAGTGTCGATGCCAGCACGACGGCCCGAGTCCAGCGCATGCGTTACAGCCTGCCAGGTTCGTGTGGTTTGTTCATGAACGGGTCCAACGGGTCAGCACGGTGCCGTCGTCGTCGAGCAGGATATGCCTGCGCACCATCGGTACCCGGAACTCGTGTGCGGACAGCGAGATTCGCCGGGCGGTGCCGCCGACCAGGACCGGCGCGGTGGTGACGCAGAGCTCATCGACCGCATCGGCCTCGAGCAGCTCCCCGAACAGATGCGGACCGCCCTCGCACAGCACGCGCCGCAGTCCGAGGTCGGCGAGGGTGTTGAGCAGGCTCTGCGGAGTGATCGCGACACCGCCCGCCTCGATCACGCGCGCGCCCACATCGGCGAGTTGCCGTTTGCGTTCCTCCGGCGCTGTGCTGGTTGTGATGACCAGCGTCGGTACTTTGGTCTCGGTGAACAGTCGCGCGCCCGGCTCCAGCGAAGCGCTCGCGGTGACCACGGCGATCGGTGGCGGCGCGCCGTCGCGATGTCCGCCGATGCCGCGGTCGTACAGTGCCTGCCGCAAGACCGGGTCCGTCCCCGCGCCACCGTAGTTCTCCGCCCGCGCGGTGCCCGCACCGACCACGATCACATCGGCCAATTGGCGCAGCATCATGAAGACGGTTTTGTCGGCAGGGGTGCCGAGGCCTTCGGAGAGATTGCCGCTGGTGGCGGCGCCATCGATACTGGAGATGAAATTGGCGCGGACCCAAGGGGCCTGGAGTTCGGTGGGGTAGGCGTACAGGTCGGCGAGTTCGTCCCGGCTCAGTCCTGTGAGCTGGATCGCATTGTGGATACGCTGCATGAAGAAAGATCACACCACGTCATTAGGCTTCCAGCATGCAAGAGCGCCTTGTCGATCGCCATCCGGAGGTTCCGGCGGACCAGTTGGTCGCCCAGATGGTGCCACCGCCCATGTTCGACGAGGTCAGTTTCGCCTCCTACATTCCCGATCCCAAGGAGCCGACCCAGGCGGCCGCGGTTGACAAGGCCGAGGATTTCGCCGGTCAGGTCGCCAAGATCCATCAGGCGGTGAACAGGAAGAGCCTGTTCGGGAAGAAGAAACCGATCAGTGGCGCGGGGCTCTACCTCGACGGCGGCTTCGGTGTCGGCAAGACCCACCTGCTGGCCTCCATCTTCCACAGTGCGCCCGCACCGAAATCCTTCGGCACCTTCGGTGAGCTCACCAACCTCGTTGGCGCACTTGGCTTCAACAATGCCCTCGACCGACTCGCGGCGAACAGCGTGCTGTGCATCGACGAATTCGAACTCGACGACCCCGGCGACACCATGCTGGTCTCGCGGCTGCTGACCGAGCTGTCGGCGCGCGGTGTCTCCATTGCCGCCACTTCCAACACCCTGCCCGGCCAGCTGGGGGAGGGGCGCTTCGCCGCCCAGGATTTCCTGCGCGAGATCAAGAAGCTCGGTTCGATCTTCGAGGCCGTGCGCGTCGATGGTCCGGACTACCGGCACCGCGATCTGCCGCCCGCGCCGGAACCCACCTCGGCAGAGGTGCTCACCGAACGTGCCGCTGCCACACCGGGTTCCACGCTCGACGACTTCGACGCGCTGCTGAAGCATCTGAGCACGCTGCACCCGTCGAAGTACGGCGCGCTGATCTCCGGTGTGTCGTCGGTATTCATTTCGAATGTGCATCCGGTGACCGATCAGGCGGTCGCGCTGCGGATCGTCGTGCTGGCCGACCGGCTGTACGACGCGAGCGTTCCGGTGACGGTTTCGGGTGCGAAGCTGGACGAAATCTTCTCCAAGGAGATGCTCGACGGCGGGTACCGCAAGAAGTACCTGCGCGCGATCTCGCGTCTGCTGGCGCTTTCGCGCTTCGAGGTTTCCGTCTAGCGGATTGCCGCCGCTGACACCGAGGTGTCGTTCACTCCGATGATTGGAGCACCGTAATGGTCCGCCGTTCTGTTCGAATTCCGGTGGCGCTCGCTGCCGGTCTCACGGTCGCCTTCGGGCCGGTGGCAGGCGTCGCGCTGGCCGATCCGGTGAGCGTCGCCGATCCGGTCACCTTCGACCGCGCACTGAACCTGCAGGGCGTGCTGAACGGCCGCGACGCGGGCGGCTACCACACCACCGACGGCCGCTGGGTGCGCACCGGGCTGGTCTATCGCACCGGCCAGCTCGACAAGGCGACGCCGGCCGATCTGGCTGTGTTGGCGAACCGTCAGGTTCGCGTGATCGACGATCTGCGCACCGTTTACGAGCGCTCCGTCGCGACCGACCGTGTCCCTGCCGGTACGGTCGCGAACTGGAACGACGTCATCGGCCAGGCTCCGCCGCAAACCCTGGTCACCATCCTCACCGGCGGCAACGACCTGTACCGCGCGTTCATCACCGCGCCCGGCGCGAACGAGGCCATTGCCTCGGTGCTGCGCGACATCATCGACACCGATGGCGCCGTGCTCTTCCACTGCACCGCGGGCAAGGACCGCACCGGCTGGACCTCCGCCGTCCTGCTGACCATTCTCGGCGTCGACCGCGACACCGTCACGCAGGATTACCTGCTGTCCAACCAGTACCGCAATGCCGGCCCGAACGATCCGCTCAACGGCGTCTCGGCCGCATGGCTGGATGCCGCCTTCGATCAGGCGAATCAGAGCTACGGCAGCTTCGACAACTACGTCCGCGATGGCTTGCACGTGTCGGCCATCGATATCGCCACGCTGAAGGCAAAGCTGCTGGCCTGATTCAGGAGGAATGCTCCGCGTGCCACCGATCGATCAAAGCCGGCAGCTCCTTACCGATCCACACGAAGAACTCGTGCGTATCCCGAACCCGTTCGGCGTCAACACCATTCGGGTCGTCGAATAGTGCGAGTCCGCGCGCGGTCATCTTGGTGAGGTCGGTGTACATGCCGCTCTGCTGACGGATCAGCTCCGGCAGAATTCCCGGCCGGATCGAGTAGTAGTCCCTCCGATCGCCCGGCTTGGAGATCTTGTCCACCCAGCGCGTGGTGACCAGTGTCTTCAATGCCGACGAAATGGAACCCTTGGATGCCTGCAGCACATCGGCGATCTCGCCGAAGGTCTGCTCCGGCGGATCGCTGACCAGCAACCACCCCACCACTCGACCCGTCATCCGGACCAGGCCCATCCGCTCGAGTACGAGCGCGAAATCCTCGACGAATGCCAACTGTTGCGGAGTCGGCGCGGTTGTCTGTTCGTTGTCGGTGGTGCCCATCGGAGAAGTATCCCTTCCAGAATACGGATAGCGGTAAACGGGGCGGACCGTGTCGGCCCGCCCCATATCGGTCGATCAGACCGCCAGATCGCGGCGATCGAAGGCGCCCAGCGCCAGTACCAGGGCGACGGCGGCCACGACGGCCAGCACCACCAAGTGGATACCGTTCCAGCCGTGCACCAGCGGCGCGCCGCCATTGGCCCAGTAGAAGGGCGACAGCTTGCGTACGAAGTCGCCACCGAGGTTATTTGCCAGATAGCCCGCCACCGCCAGCAGCGATGCCGAACCCAGTGTCACCGAACGCTTTCCGGTGGCCGCGCCGACCAGCAGCGTGATCGCGCCGACGACCAGTGCCAGCAGTCCCAGCCCCGCGCTGGCGGCCACGATATTGCCGGTCGGGACACCCAGCCCACCCGCTTCGACCCCGGCGATCACGCTCAGGGTGAGTACGGTGGTGGCGATCGCGATCTGCGCGGCCAGCGCGGCGAATCGCTGCAGCAACAGATTCATCCGGTTGATCGGTTGTGCGAGAAGCAGGTCCAGCATCCCGTTCTCCTCCTGCGCCACCGAACGGCTCGCGGAGATGACCGCGAAGATCAACATCAGCAGCAGACCCATCAGCGAATACACTGTCGCATTCAGATATCCACTGGCGCTGGCGAAATCGCTGATGCCCATGGCTTCGTACATCTTGTTCTGTTTGATATCGAGTGTGCCCTGCTCCTTCAGCGACTGGTAGGACGGCAGATACATCATCGGGATGATGGCGAAGCCGATCGACCAGCCGATCAGGCCGCGCCGCTGTTCTTTCAATGTCTGGGTGAAGACTGATCGAGTCATGGCGAATTCTCCTGTGCGATAAACGTTTCGGGCGATGGGTGATCAACGGCCGTAGCTGCTGAAGAAGATTTGTTCGAGATCCGGCTCCGTGGACAGCACGCTCATCAGTTGGTATTTCGCGGCCATCTTGAACAGACCATCGACCTCGCCTTCGGTGGTGCAGCGCAGGGTTCTTCCGTCGACGGTCAGATCGCGCACGCCGGGCAGTCTGGCGAAGTCGTCGCCAAAAATGTCTTCGCCGAAGACCAATTCGACCGAGCGCGGCGAACGCCGGCGCAGATCCTCGACATTCTCGGTGCCGAGCAGTTGGCCGGCCCGCATGATGACCGCCCGATCCGCGGTCTGCTGCACCTCGCTGAGAATGTGCGAGGACATGAACACCGTCTGCCCGTTGCGCTTGGCCGCGCCGACCAGATCCAGAAAGCGTTGCTGCAGTAGCGGATCCAGCCCGGAGGTGGGTTCGTCGAGAATCAGCAGATCCGGATCGTGCATGAACGCGGCGATAATGCCGACCTTCTGCTTATTGCCCTTGGACATCGCGCCGACCTTCTTGGACAGATCCAGATCCAGTAGATCGGCCAGGTCGGCGATCCGCTCGGGTGCGACGTCACCGCGTAGATCGGCGAGGAAGGTGAGCAGGTCACGAGCGGTATTGCGACCTTCGATCGCGAGTTCGCCCGGCAGGTATCCGATGCGCTTGCGCAATTGCGCACCGCCGACGCGTGGCTCGATGCCGAGCACCTCGACTCGGCCCGCGGTCGGTCGGATCAGATCCAGCAGGATGCGGATGGTGGTCGACTTGCCCGCACCATTGGGCCCGAGAAATCCGAACACCTCGCCCTGGTCGACCTCGAGGTTCAGTTCGGTGAGTGCCACATGTTTGCCGTAGTGCTTAGTTAGGCCCTCGGTGCGGATCGCGGCGGTGGTCATGATGCTCCTTCGAGAAGGTCTCTAGTTCCGACATGTTCTGCAAGAACTGATTTGTTCAGTAAAGACTGAACATACGGAACATGTCAACTTGTCGGGCGGGCTGGAGTTCAACTACCGCGTGTGGGAGGGCGAAGGCATCGCGGTCGTACTGCAGCGAGGTTGTGGCAGTTCACCGCTTTGCGTCAGAACGTGACGTCGTAGGTGGGCGCAGTCGGGTGGCGGCGAAAACCAGCTGCCAGTCGGCGTCGAGTCCGATCGACTCGCGTCCGCACTACCCGACGCGGCGTTGCGGATCGTGCCCGGCGATCACCTGAGGGCGGTGGTGGATCCGGGCTTCCATGCGGCGTCGGTCGAGTTCGCGGCCTGATCCGGTCAGAAAACCCGCCGCATTACGAAATCGCTATACAACTGGCTACCGACGGTGAAGGTCCTGGTGCCGATCCGCTCGAACCCGTGCTTGAGATAGAACCGCTGGGCGCGCACATTCTCCTGGTTGACCCCGAGCCACACGCCGGCGACCGCCTCGTCTCGGGCCCGCTCCAGCGATGCGTTCATCAGCGCCTGCGACACACCGGCGCCATGGTGGCCGGGCAGGACGTACATCTTGCTGATCTCGACGGTCGGCCGCAGGTCGACGGCCTTGGCGACCTCGGAATCGGTGGGATCCCCGCAGTGCAACATCGCGTAGCCGACGATATCGCCGTTCGCCACCGCCTTGAGCACGATCCGCGCGGGGTCGGTCAGATATTCGCCGAAACGTTCACCGGAGAGCACATCGGCAATGAAGATCTCGATATCGTCCGCGGTGGCGTTCGGTGGGCAGGCGAGTGGAAAGGTCGCGGCCGCAACGTCACTGAGGGCTTCGGCGTCCCATGATCCGGCCCGGTCGACGGTGACTGGGATGCTGCTCATGTGTCCAGTACAGCACGACCTTCGCTCGAATCGCGAAGTTCGTCCGGTTCGGAACGGGAATGGAATACCCGGGCGAGCCCGATAACGACTGCCATGAACACCACCGGGATCACGAAACCGATCCGATGTCCGAACCCGGTGGCAATCGCGCCGACCAGCCCGCCGCCGACGAGTGTGCCCACGTAGTTGAACAGATTCAGACGCGCGATGAGTGCGTCCAACTGCCGTCCACTGGTCAGCTGTCCGGCCTCGCTGAAGCACAGCGGTGCGACAACGCCGGTACCGAAACCGCCGATCAGGAAGCCTGCGATCGCGACCGCCGGGCCGTGCGCGACCACCGCGACGGTCAGTCCGAGCACGCCGATCGCCCCCGCGATACGCACCACCCGACGTCCGCCGAGCCGCCGCACCCATAGATCTCCGCTCAGCCGGGCGGTCAGCGACGCGCACTGGTAGACCGCCAACGCCAACGCCGCGGTGGCCGAACTGGCGAGCAGATCCTCCTTCAGATACAACGCCGACCAATTGCTGACCGTGAGATCGATCGCGAAAACGAGCGAGGCGGCGATACCGAAGGCGAGGTACATGCGCAGCGGAACCATGCCGGATGCTCCGGATTTGCTGTCGGCCACCTCCGCTGGACCGGACTCGGCCGCCGCGGCGTCGAGCAGGCGTGGGCCGAGCACCAAACCGATCACGAGAACGATGCCCGCCGCCGCCAACAGCGATTCGCGCAGCGTGATATGCAATGCCTCGCAGCCGGATACGAACAGTGCGCCGAGGATCGATCCGGCGCTCCACACCGCGTAGAACGAGGACAGGATGAATGTCCCGTATCCGTGCTGAATGAAAACACCCTGCATGTTCGTGCTCGCATCGACGATGCCGACCGCGATTCCGTAGCACCCGAGGGTGATCAGCAGCACGGGCGTATTGGGAGCCAGCGCGATGGCGCATCCGGTGACCGTGATGCCAAGCAGTCCGATCCGCACCGTGACCCGGCTCGACCATCGCGTGGCCACCTGCTCGGCCGCCACACTGCCGACGCCAGCGAGGATCGAAACCAGCACCACCGAACCCGCGATCAGGCCATCGGACAGGCCGAAGCGGTCCTTCTGCTGGGGCAGTTCGGTGAGTACCACCGCGAAGAAAAAGCCCTGCAACCCGAATGCCAACGAATTCGCGATCCGGGCTCCGCGCAGGACAGGAGAAATCGGTCCCATCCGCGGAGAGTATCGGCCCGGCCGTCGCCGTGTCCGGCGAAACGGCCACGGTCATCCTTTCGTCGGATGCGGCACGCGCGGCGATCATCCTTTGGTCAGATTCGACCGCTACGGTCGGCGCGCGGGTGGTCGAGATCGGCGTCGCGTGCCACCATCGAAGGGGCGCAAGACAACTCGCGAACGGGGAAGGGCCGTCGAATGAGAAAGCTGCCGCAGGACTTCTTTGATACACCGTATGCCTTCTACGAAGAGCTACGCGCCGAAGGCCCCGTACACCTCATCGAGTTGAATACCGGCGTCCGTGCCTGGCTGGTGGTGGATCTGGACGTCGCGCGCGAGGTGCTGCGTCATCCGGCCATCCGCAAGGACCCGCGCACCGACGCCGGCCGCAAGGCCCGTGGCCTGCCCACCGATGACACCGGTGTCGGCGTGGTGAATGCCCGGATCAGCTACCACCTGTTGAGTTCCGATCCGCCGGCGCACGCCCGGCTGCGCCGACTGGTCGCGCCCGCCTTCGCGCCCGCCCGAATCGAGGCACTGGCCCCGCGCGTGCTGGCGATCGCCGACGAACTCCTCGACCGAATCGCCGCGGACGGCGCGGGCCGGGTGGATCTGTTGTCGGAGTACGCCTTTCCGCTGCCGATCACCGTCATCTGCGAACTGCTCGGTGTGCCGGTGGCCGATCACGCGGACTTCCGGGAGTGGTCGCGCATCATCGTCGAGCTGTCGACCGCGACGCCCGAGGAGATCCGGCACGCGACTGATGCCATCGCCGACTACTTCGAGCGGCTGATCGCCCGACGGCGGGCCGAGGGTCTGGGTGCGGATCTCGTCTCGGACCTGATCGCCGCCAATGCCGACGGCGATCGCCTGACCGATGACGAGCTGATCTCCATGGTGTTCCTCATCCTGGTCGCGGGGCACGAGACCACGGTCAATCTGATCGGCAATACCGTGCTCACCCTGCTCTCGGATCCGGCGCGCTACCGTGCGCTGCACGGCAACACGGAGGCCGTGCCGGCCCTGATCGAGGAGATGCTGCGCTATGACGGCCCGGTGAATGTCGCGACCCTGCGCTACACCGCCGAACCGATCACCCTTGGCGGCACCGAGATTCCCGCGGGCGAACTGGTGCTCGTCGCACTGGGGTCGGCCAACCACGATGAACGGCACTTCGGTGACGCCGCGGAGTTCGACCCGCAGCGCTCCACCTCCGGCCATGTGGCCTTCGGTCACGGCATCCACTACTGCCTCGGTGCGGGACTGGCCCGGCTGGAGGCGCGCATCGCGATCGCCAGATTGGTCGAGCAGTATCCGGATCTGCGCCTGGCCGCCGACGGTGGGGAATTGCGGTGGCGGGAGAGCATGCTCATCCGAGGGTTGCATGATCTGCCGGTCGAATTGGCGGGGGCACCCGCGCTGCGTTGAATTCCTACCTCGATCCTGCTGGCGCACCGCAGCCCGGCCAACTATCCCGATACGCGGACCTTCCGTCCGGCGCGCGTCCTCGACGGCGAGGTCGAACGGAACCTGGCTGCCCTCAGGTGGCAGGGTACGCCGCCGCATCGGCGCCGGATTCTCGCTGATGGAGGGCACCACGGTCCTGGGCGAGATCCGATCCCGCTACACCGTCGCGCCGCCCGAGAGCGCGAAACCCGAACGGGAGGGGTGCGCAATATCACCATTGTGCTGCGTGACAAGGCCAGGATTGTAGTCACCCCCCGTTCAACTGCGTGAAATCGCACCGAGGCTTTGCCGCATTCGCGCGAGCGACGTAATCTCCGTGCCATGACGAGCGGGAACCGCGTCGCGATCGTAGGTGCGGGTATCGCAGGCCTCGCCTGCGCTAAGGTGTTGCGCCAGCAGGGATTTCCGGTCGAGGTATTCGATCGGACTCAGGATGTCGGCGGAGTGTGGAGCGCGACGCGCCGATACCCCGGCCTGCGCGCACAAAACAGCAAACACACGTATCACTTCTCCGACTTCCCGATGCCCGACGACTATCCACGCGTGCCGGACGGACAGCAGATGCAGCAGTACCTCGACGGGTACGTGCGGCATTTCGGCTTCGGTGAGAGCGTGCGCCTCGGCACCGAGGTGGTCGCGGCCGATCCGGTGGACAGCGGCTGGTTGCTGGAGATCCGCGACCAGGTCGGCGTTCACCGCACCTCCTGTGACCATCTGGTCGTCGCCAACGGAATTTTCAGTGAGCCCGTGGTGCCCGACTATCCCGGCGTCGAGCGGTTCCGGCAGGCGGGCGGGCAGATCGGGCACGTCTCGGAGTTCCTGGATGTCGAATGGGCGCGCGGTAAATCGGTCGTGGTGGTCGGCTACGGTAAGTCGGCCTGCGATATCGCCGAGGCGGTCAGCCATGTCGCGGACTCGACGAATGTGGTTGCCCGCCGACTGCTGTGGAAGATGCCGCGCAGGATGGCGCGTGGGCTGGTCGACTACGAGCGGCTGATGCTGACCAGGCTGGGAGAGGCGCACTTCCGCTATCAGGAACTCGGGCGGATCGAGCGGTTCCTGCATGGTTCCGGGCACAGCTTCCGCGACAGCAACCTCGATGTGATCCAGGAACTCGTCACCAAGAAGTCGCATCTGCGCGAGCTGGGGCTGGTGCCGGAAGGGCGCTTCGAGGCGATCGCGGACAGCACGGTCAGCCTGGTCACGGAGGATTTCTTCGAGCGGGTGGGGATGGGACTGATCGCGGTGCACCGCGACAGCACCATCACCGAGATGGCCGCGAACCAGGTGCGACTGTCGAACGGTACGACCCTGCAGGCCGATATCGTCATCTGCGCTACCGGATTCCACCAGCGGGTGCCGTTCCTGACCCCGTATGTACAGCGTCAACTCACCGACGACGACGGCAATTTCCGTCTGTACCGGCAGATCCTGCCGATCGGCGTGCCGAATCTGAGCTTCGCCGGGTACAACTCCTCGGTCATCAGCACGCTCAGCGCTGAGGTCGGCGCGCATTGGACCGCCGCACTGTTGCGCGGCCGCCTCGCTCTGCCGACACAGGAGGAGATGACCGCGCACGTCGACGAGCGGCTGCGCTGGATGGCCGAACGCACGGGCGGCCATCACGCGCATGGCGGCGCCATCACCCCGTTCTCGATCCACAATATCGATGAGATGCTCGCCGACCTGAAGTTCCGGTTGCCGCGCAGAACCCGTGCGGCGCAATGGTTCCGCCTGATCAAGCCGTCTTCGTATCGCGGGCTCGCGGAGCGCTCGAAGGGGTCGGCGGTGACCGTGGCGCCGGAGGCAGCGCTCCCGGTCTCGGCCGAACAGCGCATATAGGTCGATTGCCCGCAACGCGTCCGGGGACGGCCGGGCGCTCCTGAGAAGCCGTGGCGGATTATCGCCGAGGTAATGTCGGTGACCAGTCATTCCATTCTGGATAATCCAGGTGTGGATGCCCTGGATATGAATCTGCTGGTTGCGCTGGATGCGCTGCTGGAGACCAACAGCGTCACCCAGGCCGCCGACCGGCTGCACACCTCGGCACCCGCGATGAGCCGAACGCTGGCCCGGCTGCGTCGCGTGCTCGGCGATCCGTTGCTGGTGCGCGCGGGCCGCAATCTGGTGCCGACGCCGCGTGCGCTCGAATTGCGTTACGAGGTAAGCGTTCTGGTGGAGCGGGGACGGACGCTGCTCACCCAGTGCGGCGCACTCGACCCGACCACGTTCAAGCGCGACTTCGCCGTGCAGGTGGGCGATATGGTGCTCGGCGAATTGGCGACGCCGCTGCTGGACGCCGTCCGCGCGCAGGCGCCCGGCGTGACACTGCATCTGCTCTCGGACCGCGACGAGGGTACCGCCGCGCTCCGCGACGGCCGCGTCGATATCGAGGTCGGTGTCATCGAGCACACCGATCCGGAGACCACCGTGCAACGCGTACTGCGCGACCGCGTAATCGGCGTTGCCGCACCCGACCATCCGCTGATTGCCGACCGCGTGACGGTGGCGCGATTCGCTGCGGCCGCCCACCTCGGCATCTCCCGCCGCGGCCGCGCCCGCGGTCCCATCGACGACCGCCTGGCCCTGCACGGCCGCACCCGCCGCGTCGTGGCCACCGTCCCCGACCTCACCAGCGCGCTACTGGCCGTCCGCTTCGGTGATCTGATCTGCCCCGTCCCAGCCGCTCTCACCGCGACAACTCGCACCGCACTCGGCTTGTGCGCGTTCGAAATCCCCCTACCCCTCCCCGAAATCGCCATCGCCATGGCCTGGCATCCCCGTAATACCGCCGACAACGGCCACCGATGGCTTCGCGAATTGATCCGCGACACCCTCGCCGGGCTGAACGCGCCAGGCCGGTAAGCTGCTCAGCCCTCGGTGCGGATCGCGAAGCTCGGGTCGATGCCCGGTAGTTCGTTGGATGCGGAGGTCGGTTCGGGGCGGCCGAAGGGGCCGTTGGGGTTGCGCTTGAGTTCATCGAGCATGGCCTGCAGTTTGTCGACGTGGGAGGTATCCTCGCCCGCGCGGTGCGCGCCATGGGTGAGTGTGGCGTTGTCCTCGGCGCCGGGCGCGGTCATGCCGGTGTCGGGACGGGTTGTGGGCGTTGGGGATTCGTAGCCGTTGCTGGGCGGGGAGGCGAGCGGCTCCAAGCGGCCGTTGCTCGCGCCGATCGAGCCGTATTCGAGCCGGTCGCCGGTAGTCGCGGGTTGCGAGTTGGTGTAGGTCGGCGCCGAAGGTTCGGCGCTCGCCGGTGTGGCCGAGTCGAGCCAATCAGGGCGGGTCGTTGGTGCCGAGGTCGGTTCGCCGCGGTGGGTCGGGGGGACCGCGGGCGGTATGGGCTGCGGTGTCCGCGGGGGGAGGGGCAGGGAGTCGTTGGGTGTCGCGGGTCCGAAGGGGTCGAGGTGTTCGGTACGGGTGATAGGCGCGGTGAATTCGGTCCGTGCGGAGCGGGGTGCGGTATCTTCGGGCGCTTCGAGGCGCTCGCTGCGCCCGGTCGGGGTGTCCAGACGTCCTGTCGCGTTTGCTGGGCGCCCGTTGGGGCCGGTCGTCGGTGTGACGCGCTCGTAACGACCGGTCGCGGGTTCGAGGCGCTCGTTTGTTCCGGTGTTATCGGGGCGGTTGTTACGCCCGATCGGCGTTTCGCTTGGTGCGGTCGTGATATCCGGGAGGCCGTTGCGTCCGGTCTCGGTGTGCGGGCTCGTGCTGCCGGCGCGCCCGTTGACGGCATCGAGGCGGTCGCGATGTGATGGAATCGGTTCGCGCCGTTCCTTGGACACGGAAGCGGGCTCCGGACGGATCCGCAGCGCGGGCTCGGCCGATTCGCCACTCGGCTCTATAACGATGACCTGTTCCAGCCGTGACCCGATCTTGGAAACATCCTCTCCGGTACGGAAAGCCCACGCCTCCAACTTGGCCAAGCGGTCGGCCAGATTACGATCGTCGTCCGCATGGGCGGCGACCGCGTCGAGCTTGTCGCTCACCTCGCGCAGGGTCGTCGCAAGACTCGACAAGATTGCGCCGATCGATTCGCCACTCCGCTCGTCGCGGTCCATCCCATACCTTCTTCCCCGTATTGCCCGAAACTCCGTTCATGGCCGGCCGATTCTATCTGTCGATCGGGTACCAACGCGGTTCGAGTACCTGCTGCGTACGCGCGGTGTACTTTTCGTCCAGTTGTGCGGCGACTCTCGAGCCGCTGATTCGGCGGCAACGGTCCGGGTCCGGCCGTGTCCGAGGAATGGCCGCAACTATCAATCATCGGAATAACTGTGGCAATGCTCTCGCGTGTCGCAAGGAAATCGCTTGTGAGGCAGCGCACATCGGCTGGTCGGAGCGTAGTCGCGGGTTGTGGCGCACCCGAGCGCGGGGTATAGGGGGCTGGCGGGCGCGCCAAAGCTGGCGCACTCTTGATCTATGGCGTAGGTCGTACCTGACCTGCGGTGGTTTGGGCAGGGGTGAGGTTGCGTGAGAACGAAGCAGCGCGTCGAGCGGGCGTGCGGGCGTCGGGCGATGCTCGCCGAATTGGGGTTGTCGGACAGTCGCGTCGCGGGCAGCCGGGTGCCGGATGGCCGCGCACTCGTCGGCACAGCGGTGGAAGGCGGGGGATACGGCTGCACATGTCCGGAATGTGCCGCCGCGCAATGGGATATCCAGCGACTGAAGTATTGGCTGTGCGGTCGGCTCGCATCCTTCGGTGCGGACGTGGCCGAGGTGGACCGACGGGTGGGTGACGTCCCGGTGGACGTGCTGTGGCGCCGCGGTGAGCGGCAGTACGCCATCGAGATCCGCACCGGCCCGCTGGATCGGGAATCGGCGCAGCACCACACGACGCGGCTGCGTGCCTCCGGATGCGACGGGGTGCTGTGGCTGTGCCCGCCGGGCTATTGGGTCGAGCATCTGCCCGCGCTCGGCATCGCCGATTTCGCACCGCCGGCCTGTGATTACCGGGCCGAAGCCGGCATGTTGGACGCCTCGAACAGTGCGGTCGTCGTGCCGCGCCGTGAACCCTATGAACTACGCGATTTCCTGTGCCGATGGGTGCGTGGCGAAATCGCGTGGGGCTACCGCGATGTGATGACCGGAGGATGGGCCACCGTGACCGACTGGGAACACCACACCAGGACTCAGGCCAGCGTGATCGCCCGGCAGCGCCAGGAGTTGGTCAACCAACGCACGACCCTGGCCCTGTCCCGAAAAACCGTGCGGGACAAGCAGAAACAGATCATCAAGCTCACCACCCGGTTGGAACGGGCCGAGGAGTCCGCACAGGAATACGCGGACTCGCTGGCCGAGGTCAGGCGCAAGCTCGACGATCACCACCGCGTCGACGCCGGCCTGCGCGCCGCCATCGTGAGCATGCAGAAGGTAATCGGTCACTGGCAGCTGATCACCTACTGCGCGATGATGCTGATCGTGACCTTCATCGCGGCGGCGATGTTCGTGCGCTGAGCGGGTCAGCCGGGTGACTGCCGGTCAAGCGGAACGGCGCACGGTCCCAACCCCATTCGTTGCGCAGCACCAGCGTGATCAGGTCGAGCAGTTCCAGCTCGACCTCCGCGCGCAGCTGCCGCAGCGCCGACCAATGCACCGGTCCGCGTTCGAGCAGCTCTCGGAGTCGACTCTCGGCTTCCGCGGGGACCTTGCGCCGCAATAGATCTGGGATCCCGGTCTTGCTGCCGGTCCACACCAGCCAGCCCCAGCCGTTGGCGTGCGCATGGGCGCGCCCTGCCGCCGACTTGGTCCGGTTGATGCGGAAGCCGACATGTCCCAGCGGTTCGACATCGATCAGGACCACGCGGCCATCGGCCAGCCGTGCGGCGATGGTGGGGGAGTAGATGTGTTCCGAACCGGCTGTTTCGAAGGTGACCGCACTCGGTTGCTCCTGGAACGTCTCGACCAGATCGCTTGCGTTCACCGTCCGCAGCAGCCGAGCATCGAGGCCGGAATCGAACCTGATATCGCGTCCGACCTTGTCGAGATAGAACCGCCCGCGTCCTTCGTCATCGCCGTCGACCGTGCGCGCCGATGTGATCGGCAGGGGAGCGGGATCTGCTGTGGAGGTCGGCCAATCGACGTGACCCAGCCATGAGTTCAGCTCACTCGTCGCCAGCGGCTCGTGCAGTTTCGCCAACCGCCGGTTTGTCTTCTTCTGCCACGCCATGATCCGCTGCATGACATATCCGGCGACCCGCTTCGCATCCGCACCCGCGTGCCCCGCCAACCGCAGCTTCAGATACGCCAGCTCATTGGCGGCCAGATCGGTATCCGTCGCATAGGTCTCCACCAGCAGCGCCCGCACCAGCTGCTGATCGCGTGCCCCTACCGGATACCGCGCACCGAACACCTCGGCCGCCCGATGTCCACTCAACTGTGCTTCCCGCAGTATCTGGGCCACTGCCCGGGTGTGCAACTGTCGAACCCGATCCCGCGACAGATCGAATCGAGCACCGATCCGCGCCAACGTCTCCGGCGCCTCCCCGCTCACCCCGAGCCGGAATGCCACGATGTCGGCATCGCGCCGCTTACGTTCTCCCCGCAGCTCGATCAATTCCCCCAATAGCTCGTTGATCTCCTCCAGATCGAACGACACGTCCCCGGCGATATCGTCCAGCACCTCGGGGTCGGCATCGTCAGCGATCCGATCCCGCCCATCGGCCTCGCTTGCCGCCACCTGTACCCCTGACCACGACTCGGCTCCACTCGACATGTGCGTCAAAGCCTAACGCCGACCGCCGACAGCTCGACCCATCCCGCCGATCGGCCGCCGGATCGCGCCCATCCACGTCCGTGCGACTCCGCAGCGCTGTCCAGGCCGTCGCCGATATTCCCTGATGGCAGCGTGGAATGGCTCTATGCTCACGTCGTGGGTCGTTTCCGCAGTCACGCCGAGCTGGCGCTGTGGATCAGCATCGCGGCGGTCGCTTATTTCGCGGCTGCCGAGGTGGGGTTGCGGATGGCCTTGGTCGGCAATCAGGTCACGCCGCTGTGGCCGCCGACCGGTGTCGCCGTCGCGTGTCTGTTCCTACTCGGCCTACGTGTCTGGCCGGGGATCACGCTCGGCGCGTTGGCCGCCAATGCCCTGCTCGGGCCGACCCTGCCCGCAGTCGTCATGATCGCCGCCGGTAACACGGCAGCTCCGGTGGTCGCGTACCTGTTGCTGAAGAGAGTCGGGTTCCGCAGCGATTTCGACAGCGTCCGCGACGCACTCGAACTCGTCTTCCTCGGTGCGCTGGCCGCCATGTTGATCAGTGCGACGCTCGGCACCGTGACCCTGGTTGTAGCCGGTGCGATTCCGGCACACGGTTTCTGGGGCACCTGGTCGGTGTGGTGGACCGGTGACGCCATGGGGGTGCTGCTGATCGCACCGCTGATCCTGGTCGGTACGCGGCTGCGAATACCCAAGACACTGAGCCCATTACGAGTGGTCGAGGCCGCGCTGCTCGCGGTGGGCACCTTCGTCGTCGCGGTTTCGGCCACCGTGGTGTCGGCGAACCTGCTCTTCCTGGTCTTCCCCTTCCTGATCTGGTCGGCGATGCGTTTCCATCTGGCCGGAGCCCTGCCCTGCGCCCTCATCGCCTCTATCGTCGCGATCGTCGCGGTGACCCATGACTTTCCGGCCTTCACCGGCCTCGACCTGACCACCAAAATGATCACCCTGCAGGCATTCAACGGGTCGGTCGCGCTGACCGCCCTCCTGCACGCCACTATCACCGCCCAGCGCGACCGCGCCCGCAAGACCGTCGACGACACCTGCGCCGAACTCGCCCGAACACTCCTCATGATCAGCGAGGGCCGCCCCTTGGGCGGGGTCGTCGACATGATCCGCCGCGTCCAGTCCCAACACCCGCCCTCCGACACCGCTTGAGACAGAGCGGTCGTCGACCTGGGTCACCGCATGGTGGCGAGGTTGTGCCAGAGGTGCTCGAGGCTGTCGGTGCCGCCGAATAGCGTGGTGAAGTTGGTGGAGTCGATGAGCACGATGTCACCGGCGCGTCCGCTATTGGGTGGCATCCAGATGAATGCGTTGAATTCGGTGTTTCCGGCCGCGGTGAACGGATGCGGGCGTCTGAGTTCCACGCGCTGGCGGCCCAGCACCCGCAGCGAGTCGCTTTCCGGCGCGGTGAGTTCATAATGCGGCAGATGGGGGTGGAAGTTGAATGTGGTGACATTGTCCAGCAGCCGGATCGAGTCCAGATCGCGGAAGCCGGTAAGTGCGGCAATTTCGTTGGTGCCGTCGACGACCGCGGGCCGCAGTCCCCATCTGTTGTGCACGGGCACATCGAGTGCTCGCATCAGCGAGCGGGTGTATTGGCCGAATCGTTGCTGTCGAGGCACCAGCGGGTCGCCGTGATGCTCGTATTCGACTTGTCGCTGCGCGAAGTCATCGGTGAATCCGACGTCGTGATGGGGCGCCAAGAGCAGGCAGGTGCCTTCGCGTTGCAGCCATTGGCGGATCGCGGCGATCTCGTCGGGTGCGGCTTCCTGCTCGGAGAGGACATGATCGAGCCCGAACACCATCAGCGTGTCGGTGTCGGCCAGGATCCGCTCGTCGATCGGCAAGAGGTAGCCGGCCTGGTCGATGCGCTGGAACACGGCGACGGGATGACCCGTCGCCCCGCCGGCCAGCTGCTGAAACGCCAGCGTCGAGCGATGGAACAGCTCCAGTGTGCCGGCGATGCCTTGCAGGAAATGGGCTGCGTCGTATTCGGGGGTCTCGTAGCTCGGCCACGCCACGTTGCGGACTTCGGTCATGGTGGAGAAGCGGTTGTAGATTTCGGCGGGATCGCGTTGGGCCTCCCACGGATAGCTCCACGTCCAGTAGATGCTCATCCGCCGCCGTCCGTCGTGTTTGCGCGGAATGTGGTTCTGGTTGTAGGTGCGTGCGGGCGACAGGTCGCTCATGATGTCACCTCTCGGCTCTCGAGCGTGGCCAGGTATCGCAGGGCACTGATACCCGGCAGGAAAAAGTACGCGCCGCCCCGCAGCGTGGTGAAGGCCGGAAGGCCCGCTAGCACCTTGCGGATGGGCCGCTTGGGAATAGTGAAGTCCAGGGTGCCGTCCTGGCTGCCGCAGATGGGGTCGTGTTCATTGCCGAGTTCGTGGAAGGTCTTGTCGTTGATCCACACGTTCTGGGCGAACTCGAACTGGCGGACCAGGCTCGCGCCGATGAGGAACGCGGCTATGCCCCGATCCACCCCGTCATCGGGAGCGCCCTCCGGCAGCGCGGGGCCATAGGTGGCGCCGCGGCGAATCATCCTGCGGCGGTTCATATTCACCGCCGTGTCGCGTGGGTTGAGCCGCCGCGCGTGCGAGCCGAGCGGTGCCGCGTAGCCGTGCGGGTCCATCTCTTTGTAGTTGAAGTCATTGTTGCGCATGGGATCCGCGGCGAGCGCCGGGTCGTCATGGTCCGGGGCGAGCACCAACGGTGCGCCGCTGCGCCAGCGGCCCATGAACTTGGCGGCGAGCAGTTCCTCCCCGTCGGGGGTGTCCGCATGCTCACGCAGATAGTTCCGGAACGCACCGACATGTTCCTGTAGCCGCCGGTAGGCCATGTAACTGCCGTTGCGAGACAACACCTCCGGCTGCGGTAGCGCGCGCGGCGGCCCTTCTTCGTCGGGGTAACCCAAGATGAATTCGCCGGGTTGCAGCGGTGCACCCGAGCCGGGCGTCGGTTCGTCGCCGGATCCGTCTATCACCGGCTGTGACAACCGATCTCGGAACCCGAAATGGTCATGGGCAAAGTTGAACGGGGGTGTCGCGTTCAGATCCAGGAACGACAACACGCGCACACCCGGACTGCGCGCCACCAGCTCTCGGTGCACCGAGGTGCATCGCTGGTGTTCGGCATCGGTGCGGGCGAACAAGATTGCGATGGCGTGCAGGTCGTCGCCGGCCAGCCCACCAACCCAGTGATCGGGGTGATTCGCGCCGGTGTCGCCCAAGATTTCCGCGCGGGCGGCCATGCCTTGGCGGAACGCATCAGGGAAAGTGGACAGCGCTTCCTCCGGCACACCGAGCGCCTGCAGCCCGCGCCAGGTGAAGGCCAGCGTGATCCACCGCTCGGAACTGTCCATCGTGGCGCGTGCGTCCGCGGCCGACTGAACCCGATCGAGCAGCTCGGTCAACCAAGCCCGGCCCCCGGCGGGATCACCGAAGGATAGGAACTCGTAGCGGCCGGTGACCGCCGGGGTGCGGGTCAGCAGAATGTGCTGAATATCGTCGAACTCGAGCATCGGCGTCGGTCACTGCATCTCATCGAGCATGTCGGAGAACGCCGCCTTCAGCCGCAGCGCTTTCTTGACCTCGTCGGCGGTGACATAGGGGTACTCGCCGTATTCGAGAAAGCTCGGACATTGGTGTGCTCGAACGAATTCGATGAACGCAGTCGGGTTTTCCTTCCAATCCTCCGGGAACCCTTCGAGATTGGTGAAAGCGGTAGTGATACCGGTCTGGGTGAACAGCATTACGGCATCCTCGGTGTACTTGTCGAAATCTGTGTCGAAGATGCCCTGATATTGGAAATGCAGTCCGGAGCCGACGTCGAACAACACCCACCGTAGATAATGCAGCCGCAGCGGCGCCAACACATCCGGGCTGGCCGCAACCGCCTCCTCGATCTGCTTTCCGTATGCGCGAATGGCCTCTTCCCGACCAGGTTTCACCTTCGCGATGATCGAGAATCCGTAGCAGGCCGGCGTCCGTGGATATACCGGGCCGTATCTACCCTGCTGCAGTTCGAAATAGCCCTCCTTGGGGATGGACATCGCCGCCGGTTTGCTCCAGTCGCGGTCAGTCGCTGCCATGTCTTCACCTACCCTCACCCTCGCAGGAAGCCCGACGCCGAAACCAGCGTGTCCACGCGGCCCGGATCATCGGAGAACCAATCAACGGGCAGAATTGCAGTCGCGACGAGGCACAGGACCTTTTGGTTGCACGATTGCGCGCATTGGCATGGCTGAACGCCTTTCGGTTGCATGCGCGTGTCGAGCTGGCCTTACGGTGCATCCTTACGGAGTGTTCGACGATTCCAATTATCGATGTTCAGCGCAATTCAGCCTCGAATCCCGTTGGCCCTGGATGGCGAAATCCCGGCCACCGGGATCCGATTCTGACAGGATGACGTCATGTCGATACCGCCGCAGCACAACAAGCCTGCACCAGCTTTGCGTCAGTTGTCAACGCCGCGAGCTGCCGCATTTGCCGGAGTTGTCTTCGCTGTGCTGTTCGCTACCGTGCTGATATTGATTCGCACCAGAATGCCGGAAGGCGCTCAGGATTCAACTGATTGGGTGACGAGCCGACGGAGCTCGATCACCATAGCGACGGTGCTGATGCCCTTTGTCGGCATCAGTTTCCTATGGTTTATCGGCGTCGTGCGCGATGGATTCGGCCGCTATGAAGATCGGTTCTTCTCGTCGGTATTCTTCGGCAGCGGGCTGCTGTTCCTGGCGATGATGTTCGTCGCGACCGCCGTCGCCGCCGGTCTGGTCAGCCTGGTGACAAGCAGCTCCGGTGTCACCGACCCGGCCGCGCATGCCGAGTTGATCAACTTCGGCAAGCGGATCATGCTTTCGGCGACCAAGACCTATGCCCTGCGCATGGCCGCGGTGTTCATGATCTCGCTCGCGACGATCTGGCTGAAGACCGGGCTGATGCCCCGCTGGCTCGCCGGTCTGAGCTACCTATTGGGTGTGGCGCTCCTGATTGCGGGCGATACGAGCATGTGGGTGGCCCTGGCGTTTCCGGCCTGGGTGCTCGTGGTCAGCGGGCTCGCCCTGGCCCGCTCCGGACTGGTCGAACAGCTGCGTACTCTGCACCCTGATCGAGTGCGCTGACGGCCTACGAACCTGTGAACGTTTCGATCGAACTGGAATCCGGTAGCCGCGGCGCGATCCGTCAGGATTCCACTGGCGGGATGAGTTCGCCGGGATCCGGGTTGATGGGACCCTCATTGGGCACAAACAAGATCAGCCCCGGTGAAAACCGGGGCTGACCTGATGAAACGGTGGTGCGCGATACTGGGATTGAACCAGTGACCTCTTCCGTGTCAGGGAAGCGCTCTCCCGCTGAGCTAATCGCGCGAGGTGGAGACGGGAATCGAACCCGTGTGCACGGCTTTGCAGGCCGTTGCCTCACCACTCGGCCACTCCACCGTGCGAAGGGGGAAGGCTTTGCTATTGCCTGGCCCTACTCTTCGAGCGGATGACGGGATTCGAACCCGCGACCCTCACCTTGGCAAGGTGATGCGCTACCAGCTGCGCTACATCCGCATATGCATCTCCGGGGGGCTTGTGGCCCTCCGCGGTGCGAGACAGAACATTAGCCGACGTTCGGCGCAACCTACAAATCCGCTGGTAGAACGGCCCGAAGTTGAATTACAAGCATGTCGTTCGCGAGCGCCGACCATGCCGCCCAGGGGGATCGAAGCCGAACCTCGAGCGCACTGGCAAAACCCGCGAACTCCCCACCGCCCCTCGAAGGGTGATCTCACGGCCGCGCATTCGATGTGAACGACCCCGCTCCGGGACTTGCTGCACCCCTGTGCAATCCACGAACGCGCGCCAGCATCTGCCGTCGCGGCAAATCGCGATCACCACTGCCAGGGTGGCGATTTGGTGGGACGCCGGTGGTGCGTGCTAATGTTCCATCTCGTTCGAGCGGCTGCTCCGCCGCCGCTCCGACACCAAGTTCGGTCCCATAGCTCAGCGGGAGAGCGTCCGCCTCACACGCGGAAGGTCGCTGGTTCGAAACCAGCTGGGACCACCAGAAGAAAAGTTCCTTGATCAGGTCATACGCCCGATCGGCCTAGTCGACCTGACCCTCGTCTCGCCGGTCCTCGTGTCCAACGGCGAAGCCGTCGTCCGCGGCCTAAGCGTGATCGGCGTACACCTGGTCGGCGACGCGCTCGTGTTCGAGCTCGACAACGGCGAGGACCTGGACCCGGTCACCGTGCCCGCCATCGGCGCCGCCGCGGCCTCGGCATCGGCCGCCGCCGCCAGCGGGAGCAGCGCGACCGCCGCCGCGACCGCGGCACAGGGCTCCGTGGACTCGTTCACCCTCGCGATCGGCGCTGTGAGCGAAGGACACGCCGCCGCAACCGTCCACGGTGGCCCACCCGACTGGACTCTCGACCTCGTGCTACCGCCCGGACCGACCGGACCGGACGCCACGCCAGCAGCAGGGACATCATCCAGCTCGCCGGAGACCTCGGTGGGAGTGCCGCCGCACCGACCGTGCCCGCCCTGGCGGGCACGGTCGCCGCGATTCACACACGCGGCGGCCGATATCACAGACTCGACCACGACCGGGCGCGCTGTGCTCACTGCAGCCTCCGCTGCCGCGGTACGCACGGCAATCGGTGCAGGCACGTCGAGCCTGGCTATCGGTACGGTCGCCGGTACCGCCTGCGAAGGCAACGACGCTCGACTCACCAATGCCCGCACACCGACCTCGGCTGGGCAATGCTATGACTTCACGATCAAGAGCCACGCCGGTACGCGCGCCGCGGGCGCAGGGAATGTGATCCCCGAAGGCGTACGGATCGAGCGCGATATCAGCATCCAATCGGTCACATTCCGCGGCGAGACCGCGGGCACCGGCAACCTCGTAGTCGAGCTGCGCCGCAACGGCAGCAACACGGGAATGCCTGCCGCATCGACGATTTCGGCGGCCAACCATGCAGCTGATATGACCGTCACCGCGGGCGGGCCCTGGGCAGTTGCGGCGGGCGACCGGATCATCCCCTACATCGTCACGCCGGACGGTCCGGCAGGCAACGGCCTGCAAGTGTCGATCAAGGCGATCACCACATGATCTTCGTGATGGCCGGGCGCCCCGGCCTGGTGGTTGCCGACGACTTCAACCGCGCCGACGCGGCCAACCTCGGCACCAACTACACCATCCTGGGATCCTCGCCGGTTATCGCATCCGGCCGGGCACAGGGTGGGACACCGACGATAGGGCAGGCGATCGCCTACGCGGCCCGCAACAACACACCGCTGTCGAGCGACGGGCAAGAAATCGCATTCACTCTCGCCACCGCGACCACGGGGTCGTCACCTGGCCTCGGCGGCGGTTGTTTCCTGCGGTCAACCGCGGGCGGCGATCGAGTTGAGGCGGCAATCACCGACTCGCTCGCGGTGATCAGTACCAGAATTGGTGGCACCGCGACAACGCGTGCGAGCGTGGCGATTTCGTCGCCGACCACGGCACGTCTCACCGCGGCCGGCACCCTCTACAGCCTCTACATCAACGGGGCGACGACCCCGACGGTCACCTGGACCGACACCGGCAGCATCATCGGCATCGGTGCGTCCACCCGCTACTTTGGCCTGACCGTGGCAGCGAACACGGACTTCGCTTCGGTGACCACCCGCGCATACGCGATCGACGGCTACGTCGCGCGCGACCTCTAAAGGGAGACAACACAATACCGACGCATGATCGTTGCTGTATCAACAACAGCAGGCCGCACGCTGCAGCAAACGCGCCCCGCCCGAATCCAAGGATCCGGGCGGGGCGCGTTTCGCATGTCTTGGCTCAGCGTCCGACGACTTCCCATCGAGCATTCTCGGCGGCGGGCGATGGCTTGCCGTTCCAAAGGTGCAGCGCGTAATCGCCGTCTTTGAGCTTGGCCTCGTTCTTGTAGTCGGCGCTCATGTCGGCCACGTACAACGCGAACGTCCTCGCACCGAGGTCGGTCGATTTCAACGCCGCGGCGATCGAGGTCGCGATCGGGCGCAGCGAGTCGGCGTCGGCCGACCCCGGCAAGCACAGGTCGAGGGCGACGCCCACCTTGCCCGGCTGGTTGCTCTGGGTGCTCACGCGCCCGGTGATCACCTGCACGCTCGCCGGGAGTTGCAGCCCGGCCGCGAATGCCGCGAGATCAGGGTCGGAAATAGGCGACGACGGATAGCAGCCACCGACAGCGGGCGCCACTGTCGCCGCCGGTACCGCCGACACTGACGAAGAGTGTGCAGCATGGCTGTCCCTCAGTGCTCGTCGAGCTGCAAGCCGCGACCGCTACGGACGCAGCGGCGAATACCAGAACACTCGCAACGGATTTCATGAATTCCCCAATTCCCCTCATCGGCGCACGGTGACGCTAGTTGTCGTCGAATGTGTCGTCGACGGATCGATCTGTGCTACAGAATGCGCCCGCCCCTCTGCGAGGGCCGGGCGCTGTCGTTGTCATGTGGTTGGCGGCTTCGGTTCAAAGTCGCCATAGCGTCGGGGGCCGGGTGCGGCGGCGGCGAGTTCGGTTGCCGCCCGTTGCAGCGCCACCGCCGCCGGATGCTCGGCGCCGAGCAGGGCCGCTGCTTCCTCGTAGATCGGCTGAATCCTGTCCCGCAACTCGCGGGACTTGGTCAGGTCCATCTCGGGCACTGAGATCCTCTCCTATTCCGAATCAGCTTCCGGATTGATATCGGCGAGCCCAGTCGACCACCGTGCGTAGGTCTCCTGAGTGTCTACGGCGACCACGTCCGCGATCTGGACCAGTCGGGCGTGCACTTCGCCGCCGTCGAAATGTGCGAGGCTCGGTACGAAAACAGCTTCGGCGTGGGTCCGGGATACCGCTACGCGTAGCCGATGAATCGGGCGATCGGTGTCAGGCCCGAACGTCAAGATCTTGCAAAGGTCGTAGCCGAATCTCGCTGCGAGACTTCGAATTTGGGGCTCATACCATTGTTGCCGAACGCCCGAGACATCCTTGCGGAGATAGCCGATAGCCGGTGGTGCGGACATCACAGCCTCGCTTTACGGCGCTCTGTGCGACGCAGTCGACCGGATGCCTCGAGGGCGCGCATGGCCGCCCCTTTCTGTCGGCACTGCACAGTTTCGCTGTGCAAGTGGATCTGCCACAGGCGGTGTGCCTGTTCGAGGGTGAGCGGGCCGGGCTCGAAACCGCATTCGTCGTAGTAGGGGTAGTGGTTCGGATCGTCTGGGCCGTTCTCGAAACGGATCGCGATGCGCACAGTCGCGTAGTCGACGTTCATCGGGGCACCGCCGCAATGCTCGAGACATCGAACCCCGATGGGATGGCGAACTCGGGGTGCGGATCGAGGCTGAGCCGGTGCATGGCGCGATCTCCAGTAAACGCCGTGCGACCGTGCAGCCAGCGGTGATTGTGCATCACGTAGCCCTGTCCAGGATCGAGCATGAATCTGAGCGTGTGCCGCTCGACGGTCTCGTCCAGTACCGGCAGCCAGCGCGTCACATCCGGGGAGAATTTCACCAAGGCATCGCGTCGATACCGCACTCGGATTCGCCCGCCCTTCGCCTGCTCGAACACCGAACCCAAATATCCAGCGGCACCGCCGAACAACGCCGTGCGAGGCTGCGAGAATGCCTGCGCTGCCTCGGGCTCGTTCAGCATGAGGTCGGCGTACACGCTGCGGCCGTCGATGGCGATGCACTCGCCGCCGGAAGCGGCGCGGCGACCACACACCACCATGAGTAATGCAGGCGGTTCGGTCACGCCGGACCGGTCGGTGTGCGGTGACAATGCGCCAGCGCCGAATCCTTCGAACCCCATCCGCTGGGCAATGCTGCCGCGGTTCTCCAGCGTGGTGATTCCGTCGCCGTCGCTGTCACGGTGCGGGATGATGCGCCCGAGCGACGCGCCGAGCGTCACCAGCTGCGCGCGGGAGCTGATGCGGTCGAATCGTGCAATCCCGTCTGTGGCGAGCCCGGCCGCGACGCCTGCCGCCCAATCCTGCTGCAAGTCAACGAACATGGGGTAACGGTGCGCCGTCGTTACCTGGGGGTCCACTGACAAATTGTCAACGCCAACCGCCCGGCTGCGTGTCATTTGTGCTGCTAGCGTTCGGGCATGACTGCCTCCGGTTATGTGCCGCAGAAGTACTCGATCTCGATCAAGGGCGTGGTCGTCCGCGATGGCCGCGTGTTGCTGTTGAAGAACGAACGCAACGAGTGGGAGCTACCCGGCGGCCGGATCGAGCCGGACGAGACGCCCGAGGAATGCGTTGCCCGGGAGATCACGGAAGAGACGCAATGGCCGGTCACCACCGGACCGATTCTCGATACGTGGATGTACTACATCAACGAAGTCGAGCGGCACGTGTTCATCGTGACCTACGGCTGCTACCCCGACACCAACGCCGAGCCCGTTCTCTCGCACGAACATAAAGAGGTCGGGCTGTTCCGTGAGGGCGAAATCGCCGGATTGAACATGCCGGACGGCTACAAGCGGTCCATCATGACATGGTTCGCACAGTTGAGGGCCGCGGAGAGCGTCTAAGGGGAGACCATGGACGCGCGCAGGTGTCAGGCGTGCGGCGTCACGATAAGCCGCCTCGCGGTCGACGCCGTATGCCCTACCTGCGCCGCCAGCAACAGCGCCCGGCAACCCGCGGTGCGCACCGCGACGATAGCCCCCGCCATCTGGCCTTGGGCCACCCCCGAGGCGACGACCGCGATCGCGACCCGCGACCTGCCGACCATCCTGCGCGCGTACCGAAGGATCAACCGGCTCAATCAAGTACAGCTCGGCGAGTTGCTCGGCTACGACAAGTCCTACGTTTCGATGCTCGAGACCGGCCGCCGCGCGATCACCGACGTGACCACTCGCCGGTACATCGCCTCGCGACTCGGCATCCCCGCTCACGTTCTCGGCGTCACCGGAACCGACGACGCCGAATACCGGGCGATGCTCCAATTCGGCGACAGCACAGTACGACTCGCCGAAATAGCCCGCCAGTCCGGACACGCGGTCGAGGCCGTCAACGAACTCTGGCCGCTCGTGGCCAGACTCGAGGCGCGTGCAGCCGAGGGGCACATGGAGCGCGACAGCTTAATTCTGCTCGCGCAGGTGCGCGTTGCGCTCGGTGTATCGCTCGGCACCGTGCTGCCCGAGGAACGGCTCTCGTCCGCGGCGCGCTGGACCGGGCAGGCTGTCACGATCGCCGAGCATCTCGACGACCCTGGATTTCACGCCCTCACGCTCCGGATGCACGGCAACGAACTTCGCAAGGCGGGACATGTTCGAGCCGCCGTCGACCGGCTACAGCAGTCGCTCGAGCTGTCCGACGCCCCGGCCGACCGCGGCGGGTCGCTGGCATTTCTGTGCCGGGTGCTCGGCGAACTCGGCGACGCCGCGCAATTCGACACCGCGGTCGCCGACTACCGACGGTTGCTCGACGGCAACCCCGGTAGTGGTCTCCTGTTCCAGCCCTTCACACTGCGCGAGATCCAGCTACGCGGGTTGCTCGGCACCGGACGCCCAGCAGAGGCAGGACAACACCTCGACGACAGCGCGGGCGCGCCCGCCGCGCCACAATGGCAGATCATCGAGCGCGTCACAGCCGGGGAAGTTCTCGCAGCGATCGGCGAAACGGACGCGGCGTCATCGGCATTCAGCGAGGCCGTCACGTCGGCCGAACACCATCGGCTACCGCACCAGATACAGCGAGTCGTCCGTGCGTCGATCGGTGCCGGACTGCGCGAACTCACTGCCGATGCGTCGGCGGCGCTGGACCGCATACGTACGGCACTGGCCGACCGGTAGAGGTCTACCGGCAGCGATACCGGAAATGTTTCAAATCCGCGCATTCCGCACCATCTGCCCCGGCATCGTGCACACCAATATCGTTGCCACAACCAGATTTTCGGGTATGAGCCCGGTTCACAACCCCAGCGCCGTTTCGGTCAAACAGGACACCCGGCCGATCTCAGTGGTCATCTCGGTCCGTCGTAGTCGGGCGGCGGGTCGTTGGCCCGCGCCGGGTCTGCTAGGTACTCCGGGTCGCGGAGGGCAGCACTACAGCCCAGCCGACATCACTTGGCGCATAACGGAGTCCGGGATTCTGGAGCATTTCAAGCACCTGCTCGACCTGTTCGTGCGACGGCGGCGGGGGCACCTCGGCGCACACAGCGCGATACACGTCATCAGCGGTGAGGTCGCTGCGCCGCGGTATCGCGTCGACCACTGCGGTGATCAGTCGTTCGAAGTCTGCGTCTATATCGTTCCTCTGGTGCGGCACGGGCATTGGGCGCCGCGCGGCGGCGTGTAGACGGTGGCGCGGCAGGCGCATTCGTGAGTGCGATGCCCAGACCAACCGTCGCCGATGCACGGAATCCAGCCGACGAGCATCCTGCCGCGCTGCAGCGGATGCCCCTTCGGGCATCGTGTAGGCGCCGGCTCGACCCACCCGCGCGGGGTGCGCACCAACCGATCGGGTCGCACCACCCTGCCGTCGACGGCGTACAGGATCCGTGCAGCCATACAGCAAGGTTACAGCAACTCGAACCTGTGTTCGATAAATTGCCTCTCTAGCGCGTCAAACTTTCTGGCAGAGTTGCTCGGTGCACCTGTTCCGCGGGGCGATCGCCAATGGCGATGCTTTGGACATGGAGGTACATCGGTTCCGCATCCTGTACAACACCATCCGGCCCCACCAGGCGCACAACGATCGGACACCCGCGCGGCCCACATCGGCTATGAACAGCGGACGACCGCTCGATAAGCGGCATTTCCGGACGTTCGGCTTTCAATGAGTCTCGCAACAACCCGGCGCGTGGAACCGGCTTGTCCGCCGCAGTGGCCGTCGCCCCTAGACGACGGCCCCGGGCGGCCCGGCCATGAATGTCGGTGGCGCATGGCAGTGTCAGTCGCTGTGACTGCTTCAGCTGATGACGACGCCTGGTTTCATGATCATGGACTGTGTTTCCCGACCTTGATCGCGATCAACGAACCGGGGGCGTCGTGAACACCATGACCGGTGGCCTTGGGTGGATGTACGGCAGGGATCTGCCGCTGGTCAGCCTCACCTTCGCGCGTCAGATCAACGCCCGGGAGCTATTGGAGCGGATGGGCGTCGACCAAAACACCGTGGCAGTGCGCGGGCTGGATGACTTCCATTACGAGCTGGGCAACCTTCTCTACACATCCGACGGATATGTGGTCACCGCAGGGCATTACAGAAGCTGGGCCTGGGTTGAGGAGCACGGCAGCTGGAAATCCCTCCATGACCGAGGACTGCTGCTGCGTGCCTCGATCGGCACCGCGGCACTGGAGTTGCACGCCACCATGAAACCGGGAGCGGTGTTCCGGTACGCCGAGCACGGCCGCCTCATCACCGGACTCGACACCACGGACATCTTCAGACAGACAGGCAGCGACCCGCACCGCTTCGACACCGAGCTGCAGGCCCTCGGCGCCCGGCCCGAAGAAGGCGAATACGGCCTCTCAGGGTCCCTCGGAATGTTCTACAGGCTTGCAGAGAACCTCGGCGTCGGGGTGCCTGAAGAAGATGCCCGCATCGACCGTCCCGTCCTCAGCGGCCGGCTCCTGCCCCCAGCCTCGCGGTAGTTGCCGAGTCACCCAACACTCGCGCCGACGTTTCGTGTGATGCGTACGAATCATCACAGAATCGGCATTACCGAGCACTCTCAGGTGATCTTGACACCTGTGGCATCAACCCCAAGACCAGCGAGATCCTGCCAAGATCTTGACTCGAGACATTCTTCGGCACCTTGAAATACGAGCACCTTTTCCGCGGCGTGCTCGCCGATGGTGATGCTCTGGATATGGAGGTTCACCGCTTCCGGATCATCTACAACACGATCAGGCCGCACCAAGCGATCGACGACCGAACACCTAGTTCGGCGTTCGTTGGTTGTGATCAGCGGAAAATCGAGCGATAAGCGGCAAAGTAGTGCATTTTCGCCGATCTGCATCTGGATGCGTCACGTCGCAGCGGCAGGACCTCGCTGATGCGCAGCCCCAAACTCACCATTGAGTAGTGAACTCGACCGGTGGCAGTCCTTCCTGGTGGCGCAGGTGGTCAGCGACGGCGCATGACTGGGCTGTCCAATTGCGCTGAGTCGATGTCTGGCCGTGTCACCGCTCTGCGGGGCGCGACCACCGCCTACGAGCGCGGCGCGGTCGACTCCGCGGAGACGGCCGCTGCCCGGCTGGTGGTCGGATCCTGAATGCGTCCCTGCATGACGGCGAGCCGGGTGAGCAGGGTCTGCGCGAAGGCGGCTTGCAGGGCGGCGCTGCCCCGCTGGACGGTGTACACAGTGAGCAGCGCTACGACACCGACGATCGTGTTAAAGACTGTCCGGTTGTGGGCGGTGTCCGCGCCCATGATCGTCTCCATGACGATGTCGTGGCTGTCGCCATAGGGAATGAACCTGCCCCAGAACCAGTACGTCAATCCACCCAGCGTCATTGCCCACCACACGATCGGCAGCACGAAGGTGATGATCGCGATCGGTAGGTTGACGACGGCGTACAACAGATCCAGCCAGCTCTGCCCCTGCCCGATCGGCGCGGTGATCCGACGAAACCACCCCGCCCCCTCCGGTGCCTCGGCGTACCGAGGCCGTGGTGTCACCCTGCCCGTCAACTGCAGAAGGCGTACGCGCTCGATGTCGGCGAAACCGCGCGCGAACAGCAGCGTCAGCGCGAGCAGCGGAATCCCGATGAAGATCACCGCAGTGCCGATGCTCGCCGCGAAAAGGGACACAAGGAGGCTGAAACTGACCAATGCGAGGGGCAATCCTAGGAACGTGTATGCGAAGTCGAGGCCCAAGCGCCGGATGATCGTCACGCAGACAACGCTAGGACCACACCCAGCGAGACCCCATCCAACCCTGGTAGGGGATTGGGCTACCCCCAGGGAGGGACGCAATTGCCACTACGCGCTGCGAGACCGCGCGACCAGCGGCATGTGCGGATGTTCTCCGCCGCGCCGGAGGGGCCGGGCAGGCGGGGAAGGGTCAGCAGAATTCGAGAGCGCTCATGTCTCGTTCCAGCGAGCATTGAGGCGTGCGAGCTTGTCGGGATTGCCGATGGCGCGGATCGCGACCACGTGGTTGTCATGGGACTCCAACGCGATCACGACCATGACTTGGCCCACGAGTGACACGACCACCCCTGGCTCGCCGTTCACCGACACGACCCGGAAGTCGGCGCCCGCTCCGAATAGTGTTCTGGCGAGCGTGACGCCGACCAGCTCGGCGCCGACCAGTGGTCCGAGGGGGGCGCCGGCGACTCGCCCGCCGGAGTCGAATTCGCCGACCACGTCGTGAGCGAGTACCTCCATCAGTGCCGCCAGGTCGCCGGTGGTGCAGGCGTGTGCAAATCTCTCGGCAACCGCGCGCGCCTGTGCTGGTGAGACCTCGAACCGCGGCTCAGGGTTGTCGCGCAGCGCGGCTCGAGCACGACTGGCCAGCTTCCGGGCCGCGGCCGGTGAGCGGCCGACCACCCCGGCGATCTCCTCGAAGCTCACTCCGAAGACATCGTGGAGCACGAACGCGACGCGTTCGGCCGGGCTGAGGGCGTGCAGCGCCGCCAAAAGCGCCAGGCGCACGCTGTCGTCGAGGGTGACCTGATCTGCTGGGTCGAGATCGGTGCCGGCCAGCTCGACGAGCGGTTCGGGCAGCCACGGCCCGACGTAGCGGGCCCGGGTGCGGTCGGCGCGCAGCCGGTCGAGGCAGACTCGGCCCGCAACGGTGACCAGCCAGCCTTCGACATCGTCGATGCCCTCGCAGCCGTGGCGGGTGAGTCTGGCGAAGGTCTCTTGCACGGCGTCTTCGGCGTCGACGAGGGTACCGAGCATGCGGTAGGAGACGTCGAGCACCCGCCGCCGGTGCAGGTGCCAAGCCTGCTCGATGATGTCGCTCATACATACCTCCGACGAATGAGCCTGGTGAAGCGTGACCGTCACACACGACCGCGCCGACACGTCCTTAGAGATATGACCCTTACTACCAAACCCGCTCGGCCTGACTGGCTTACTACGCAGGATTGGCCCCACCCGCTGTACGCGTTCGATTTCGACGGGCGCCGCGTCGTCTACACCGATACCGGCGGTGACCGTCCGGTCCTGCTCATGGTCCACGCCGGACTCTGGTCGCTGCTGTGGGCTGATCTGATCAGCCACCTCGAGGACCGGTACCGGTGCGTGACCCTCGATCTGCCTGGAACGGGACTCTCCGATCCCGGCGAGGCCACGGTGGCATCGGCCGCGCACACGATCACGTCATTCATCGACCATCTCGACCTCGACGCCGTGACACTGGTCGTACACGACCTCGGGGGCCTGGCCACACTCGCTGCTGTACACGATCGAGTCGACCGCGTGGCCGCACTGGTGGCCATGAACACCTTCGGCTGGCGGCCCCGCGGCATGCTGTCGCTCGCACTGCGATTCTTCGGCTCGGAGCTGATGCGGGAGGTCAACGCATGGCTTGGGTTGCTCGCCTGGGCGAGTGCGACAAGGTTCGGTGTCGGCAGACGATGGAACCGCACCCGTAAGACTGCGTGGCGACGTGGTCTGCGCGACCGCGACCGTCGCCGGTTCTTGCACCGAATGTTTCGCGACGCGACCCGCGACCGCGCCACCGCCACACGCGCAGAAAGCACGGTCACCGCGCTGGCCGGCCGACCGATGATGACGGTATTCGGCCGACTCGGCGACTACTTCTTCTTCGTTCGCCGTTGGCGGCGTCTGTTCCCGTGCCTGACCAGGGTCACCGTGCCCTGGGGGCTGCACTTTCCGATGGCCGACAACCCGCAGCTCGTGGCCGATGCCATCGACCGCTGGCACCGCAGCCATGTGGGCCGTGCTCAACTTTGAATCCCACTGCCGAGTCCGGCTGGCTACCGGCCCTCTGATTCCGCTGCACCTTCGACATCCGCCACTCGGCATTACAGAGCAATCTCAGATGATCTCGCCACCCGTGGCGAAAAACCTGCCAGATCCTTGACACAAGACACTCGGTTATGGACAACCCCGGACAGATCCATGCCCGAAGGAACCGCATGGCCCGCGCGTCGCGTCGAACCCTGACATGAGCCACAAGGTGCGTGAAGAACTCGCCGAGCTCGGCCACAACCCGACGATCTGCGGCTACAACTCGAGCTGGCCTGGATTCGATTTCTGATGCGGCGCTTGGCGATTGAACGAGGAGACCGACCGCGTCATCTGGGCCGGTCGCATTGATGTGTCGACGCCGTTGACGGTCGTGGTCACCGTGTAGGGGTTGCGTCCGGCCTCGGCGGGGCGGCGGGGTTCGGTACCGCGGCGTCGTACGCTTCGCGGGCGTCGCGGACCATCTTCGCCAACCGCCGCATCGTCTCGTGGGGCATGTGGGCGCGGCGTAGCGCGGTGCGATCCAACTCTGACGCGACGCGATCCAAGGTCGTCCAAGCCGCTTGGATGGGGGTGCGCTCGGCGGGCATACCGCGGATCTTCGCACGACTGACCGACAGAAATCCGACTTCGAGCGTGCACCCGCTAATCATGGGTGCACGCTCGACCGCTGTTTATCCGGTTTTGCGCCGGTAGGCGCGTCTTTTGCTGTTGGCTCCCGGTCATTGTTGGGCGGTGTGGACACGCCGGTGGCCTCGCGTTCCTTCCTCGTGCAGGACTGGCATTTGCCGTTGGCGCCTGGCCGACGAAGTTAGTTCTACGAGGATTGACGTATGCGTTCCTTCCCGCACTTCCTACATCGATAGGTGGTGGTGGAAGAAGCATTCGCCCAGCGCCACCCGACCTGTTCAAAGTCGTGACCGCACCTTCCGACCCAGTAGACCTTGTACCACGCATCCTCGGCTAGGGCAAACGCGAAGCCAATCGCGAGGGAAATGAGGATCCCGATGATCGGGGACAGGACGAGTATTCCCAGTACGAGAAGCAAAAGCTGCCACCAGGTCATTTGGAATCCCCCTTCACGACCAAGGCGAGTATAAGGGCCACCATCGACAACATCGCCCCGATCAACCGCATTTTACTTTGCGGCTCAGGGCATTGACCTTGGTTCGGGGCCGAGGAATTCATCACCACCGGTGCCCGCTACCCCGACCTGTACGACCCGCTCCCGTTTGGCTTCGGCGACGGGGCCGCCCCGCTGGCTAGTGACGGGGCCGCCCCGCTGGCTAGTTCGGTGATCTCCGACGTCGTTCTTTGTCGAATCTCGACGACAGTCTGAACCGGCTGGATGTCGTATCGGCGAAATCCGACGTCACGGTGTCTGCTGACATCCGCACCATCGTCGGCGTTTCCGGGTGTTGCGGTCAGTTGAGGACATCGCATCGAAGCCGTGAATCATCGCTGTGTTGACGGTGACAGCCTTCGTGTGCTCGGCGTTACTGCTCGGGCGCCTTGATCGGCTGACGGATTCACGAGGGGGCTTAGCCTACAAAGTTGCATACATTGCGTCGTATAAATGCCGTTTGAACTGGCAATTGTTGTCCATATCGTCCGCCTCACACGCGGAAGGTCGCTGGTTCGAAACCAGCTGGGACCACTCTAAAATCGCTGGTCAGCGAATTTTTGGGCGATGTTTCATCATCTTCCCTGTTGATCAATGCGTTCGGCGATCTCGAGGCGCGTAGGTCTGCCAGGTGCCTCCGGCTGCGGCACAAATTCGGGTGATGTATTTTGCGCTGAAGCCGAGACGGGCGGGCGTGGATGGTGAATCAGACACTCACACATTGGTCAGCCGCAAAGTCTCCAACGCGTCGCAGGACGACCCGGTGAGCTTCCACGGAGTTCACTCCGACGATTTGATCGCCACATACAACTACGGCGGCACAATCCAGGGGGTCGCGGAGCAGAGGTTGGAGATCCCCTTCCTGGGTGGTCAGGATGGCTGGAGTGGGCCGCCGTCGGTGGTCGTCGCTCATGTGACTGTCCGACCTGATCATGGTGCGGCCCAGCACTGAGGGGGCGGGGCCAGCGGTGGTCGCACTCGAGTGAACTCGACAACGTAGCCGCGCGAAGCGGGCACAGGGCCCAGAAATATCCGCCGGACAGACCCTAGGGACCCGGGGGCCCGGAATATGGTGTGCCGATTGCGGTGACGAGGTAGACATCCAGCGTCTCGTTTGCGGGGCGATGCTGATCCGGTAGGAGTGGAACTCGCCGGTGTTGTCGCGGTGATGCAGAGTCCACACCATCGCCGACGGCGAAGAGGTCTTCCCTGGCGTGCGCGCCCTTGCCACCTCCGGACACAGCCTCGGCCACCTCGCCTTCGACATCACCTCGCCCGGCCACCGGTTGATCGTGTTCGGCGACGCCATGCAAACCCCGCTCCAGATCACACACCTCGAACTGAGCGCCGCCGTCGATGACAACCCTGTCGAATCCACGATGCCGGTTCTCGCCCTCGAGCCTGCGCGCGCTCTCGGGTGTGTCGCGGTGTCGAGGGTGTGGTTATCGACCTTGGACAGTGTGCGATTCAGGCGAAGTAGCGGATACGGGTGGGTGTGGCTGGAGCGTAGGGCAGCCAATCGGGGATTTGGTCCGCCGTGACGAACATAGTGATGGCGGTGGCGAAGGTTTTGCTGAGGGTGTGTTGGGTGTCGCCGACTTTGCCGAGCATCGGGCTGTCCGTGTAGGCGTCGAAGGTGCCGAAGAGGAAGGGGAGTTCGCTGCAGTGGGTGGCGCCGAGGGCGTGTTCGTCGGTGGGCGGGTGGTAGTCGAATTGGTAGACGAAGGTGGGGTTTCCGCCGGCCGAGTGATGGTCGGCGATCTGCAGTGTCCCGTTGCGGAACAGTTCGTCGGTCTCGATCTCGGTGACGATCCGAGCCGGGGTCGCGTCCGGATGCTGGGCCGCATATCGCTGGTATGTCTGCTGCGCCTGCGAGCCGGCGACGACGTCGAGTGCGCCCTCGGCCGTGATGTTCTGGATGCGGGGGTCGAATCCGAAGAAGGCGGTCGCCTCGTTCTGTGTGGTGCCGATCAGCAGGGCCTTGCCTTCGAGGTCGCCGTCCATGAGCGAGTCATGCCAAGCGCGAGGTACGCCCGGTGCGCCGAGGACCGGATACATCGGTGGAGCAACATTCCCCAGGCGGGCATGCTGTTGAGCGAGTTGTCCGTAGGCCACCAGTAGCTGTTCGACAGGCAAGGCGCGCAATGCTTTTCCACTCGCGACCCCGGCCGGGACATCGAGCAGGCACAGATACTCTTCGGCGATCGCGGCCGCCTGCTGGGGATCCTGTGGTGTCAAACCCCAGGGCCCGCTTTGCAGGAGCGCACCGGTGATCAATCCGGAGGTCTGCGGGTCGAGCGCCAGCGACAGCGCGGAGTATGCCCCGGCGGATTGCCCGCCGACGGTGACGTGGCCCGGGTCGCCGCCGAACGAGCCGATATTGTCTCGGACCCAATGCAACACGGCGGCCTGGTCCTGCGCGCCGAGGTTCTCGGCGCCGATCTCGGGCAGGTACAGGTAGCCCAGGGCTCCCAGGCGGTAGTTCGCGGTCACGACCACCATGTCCCCGAGCGCTGCCAGGTGGGTGCCGTCGTACCAGTCCCAGCCGCCGGAGCCGCTGGTGAACCCGCCGCCATGGAACCAGACCAGGACCGGGCGCGACGACTCGTCGTCGAGTGCGGTCTGCGGAGTGTAGACGTTGAGAGTCAGGCAGCCGTCCTCGTTCCAGTCGGGGGTGCGGTGGCCCATGACCAATTCCAGGCGCGAAGCCGCCTGCGGTACCGCCGGTCCGGCCTGCGTCGTTTCCCGGATCCCTTGCCATCCCGGGTGCGGGCGTGGCGGCGCGAATCGCAAGTCATCGATGGGCGATGCGGCATAAGGGATTCCGCGGAAGGCGACTACCTCACCGTCTGCGGTACCCCGCACGGTGCCTCGGCTCGTGGCTGCGGTTGTCTTCATGGTCGGTCCCTCCCTCGATGTATCGAGACCATTGCATCGGCGTTGCCGCATTCTGGCCAGAAGTACCGTTCCGAAACGCGAATGAACGACACAGACATCGGTGAGAATCGGGAATGTGCGCCATCAGCTCGACGAAACAGATCGTCGTATCGCCGCCGCCTTGTTGGCGGCCCCACGCGCCTCGTGGCGCACGGTCGGACAGGCACTCGAGATCTCCGAACGCACCGTGGTGCGCCGTGCGGGACCGCTGTTCCATGACGGCACCCTGCGCGCGACCGCGGTGCGCAACCCGGCATGCTTCCCGGACCTGATCCCGCTTGCACTACGAATCCGATGCCGTCCCAACAAAATCAAGGAAATCGCCGCCACCCTCGCGCGTCGTCCGGACACCGTCTGGGTCGACGTCCTCGGCGGCGGAGACGAGATCTGCACCGTTCTACATCTGGACGGGACGCGAGCACGAAATACGTTGCTGCTGCGCGATCTTCCCGCCACTCCCGCAGTCCTGTCCTGGACCTCGCACGTGCTGTTGCGCGTCTTTCCGGCCGGGTTCGACTGGAGTGGCGGTCTGCTGTCGGGAGAAGAGTTGGCCGGACTGCGATCAGCGGCGCGCACGCCGCCCACCGGGTCCGCCCGCCAGCTCATCGACGATCAGATCATCCATGCCCTGGTCGAGAACGGACGAGCCTCCTATGCCGAACTGGCGCATCGGGCCGATACCACCGCTCTGACCGCCAGACGCCGCCTGGATGCACTGATCGTGGGGCAAGTCCTCAGAGTCGCTACCGAAGTCGATCTGGCCCGGTTGGGTATCCGCGCGGAGGCGCTGTTGTGGATCACGACTGCTCCCGGCGGCCTCGAGGAGACCGCGCAGCAGCTGAGTCGCCATGCACAGGTCCGATTCACCGCGGCCACCACGGGCTCGTCCAACCTGCTGGTCGCCGTCGCCGCCGCCGACCTCGATGCCCTCTACGACTTCCTGAGTGACATCGTCGGTGCACTCGATCACATCTCCGCGCTCGAGGTCGCGCCCATTCTGAGCGGCGTCAAACGAACCGGTCTCGTCCGCCCCGGCAGCCTCTGAGAGCTCCCGCGCGAAGGCTCGGCCTCATTCGGTAGCGGTGGGCAGCGTCTTCATCGTGACGTAGCTGGTCACCGCAGCCACGCTGGGCAGGGTGGCCAACTGGTTGGCGTGGAAGTCCTCATAGGCGGGTAGGTCAGCCACTTCGACCTGGAGGAGGTAGTCATAGTTGCCGGTGACGTGATGGGTGTACACCACTTCCGGGAGCTGGATGATCGCGCGTTCGAACGCCACCACATCGGCCCGGGAATGGCGGGTGAGCCGAATGCCGGCGAAAACCCTCAGGCTGCGACCAACGGCGGCCGGATCGATCAGCGCCTGATAGCCGCGGATCACCCTGGTCTCCTCCAGTCGCCGCACGCGCCGCAAGCACGGTGAAGGTGACAGGCCGACCCGCTCGGCGAGTTCGGCGTTGCTGATCCGGCCGTGCTTTTCGAGTACGGCCAGTATCGACCGATCCACGTCGTCCACAGTGGCAGATTATTGCTCAGATTCAGTGGCTAGCACATCATTCAGCCCAGTTCTGGGCGCTATTTGCTGCCGAAGTTGCTGTCTGAGGTTCCTTGTCGGCATGCCGGTCGACCACGCTGGTGGGGTCCGATCAGGCGGCCCGAAGAAGGGAAATCATGTCCGGCGACAGCACGATGGCGATCCACGCCGACCGGGAGATCCATGCCAGTCGCGCGGTAGCTCCGCCGATCTACCAGACCGCGACATTCTGGGCAGAAGACGCCGAGGATTTCGCCGAGGCTGCGGTCGCTGTCCGCGGCCATGGTTTCTACACACGCTTCGGCAACCCGAACCACTCCCAGGTCTGCGCGGTCATCGCGCAGCTGGAAGGCACCGAGGCGGCGATGGTGACCGCCTCGGGGATGGCCGCGCTCACCACGTCCGTCCTGGCCCTGGCGTCTGCCGGTGACCATGTGATCGGTCAACACTCCACCTACGGCGGAACGGGCTCGGTGTTGCTGAATCTGCTACCGCGGCTGGGGATTTCGACCACGCTGGTCGACCAGACCGATCCGGAGGCGTTCGAGCGGGCGCTGACTCCGCGCACTCGCCTGATTTTGGTCGAATCGCCGAGTAATCCGCTGTTGCAGTTGACCGACCTGCGCGCGGTCGCGGATCTGGGCCGAGCGCACAACGTGCTGACCTTGGCGGACAACACCTTCGCCACTCCGGTGAATCAGCGGCCGACCGAGGTGGGCATCGATCTGGTGTGGCACAGCGCCACCAAGTATCTCAACGGCCATTCCGACGTGTCTGCCGGGGTGCTGGCCGGACCAGCGGAGATCCTGGATCGGATCCACGATGTTGCGCTGCTCACCGGCGCGGTCCTGGGGCCGTTCGATGCCTGGCTACTGCTGCGCGGCCTGCGCACGCTCCCGCTGCGGATGGCCCGTCACAACGCCAACGGTCAGGCGCTCGCCGAGGCGTTGGCGGGCCACCCGTCCGTGAGCGCAGTGCACTATCCCGGCCTTGCGACACACCCTCAGCACGCCTTGGCCCGCGCCAGTATGAGTGGTTTCGGCGGTGTGCTCGGCATCGAGTTCGCCGGCGGTTTCGAGGCCGCCGACGCGTTTCTGGGACGCCTGCGCTACGCCCGCCGATCGGCCAGTCTCGGTGGTGTCGAGTCGCTGGCCGTGCATCCGGCGTCCATGTGGCGCGGGATGCTCAGCGCCGAACAGATCGAGGCGTCCGGGGTACCAGCGGGTCTCGTCCGGCTGGCCGCAGGCACCGAGGACACGGCCGACCTGATAGCCGACGTGCACGCCGCAGCCGATGCGGTGTCGAGCCCGCACGCCTGACCACGCACCGAAACCCGTTCTCCTACATCGCGATCGCACACGCACCCGCGGTCGGGGTGCACATCATCCGAGAGGAAGCTCATCATGAAGACCTTGCTCACCGCCGGCACGGTGATCAGCTTGGACCCCACCATCGGTGATCTCGACCGCGGCGACGTTCTGATCGAGAACGGCGTGATCACCGACGTCGCGCACCGTATCGACTCGACTGACGCAGAGGTGATCGATGCGACCGGGCGGATCGTCATGCCCGGATTCGTCGACAACCACCGCCACACCTGGCAGACCGCGTTCCGCGGGCTCGGCGCGGACTGGACATTCCCGGAATGGGCTGCGGCGCTGCACCACACACTCAAACCGCACTATCAGCCCGAGGACGTCTATCTGGGCACACTGATCGGCAGGCTGGAGGCGCTGCACTCCGGCGTCACCACGATGCTGGACTGGTTCCATTGCGCGTCCGGTCCCGCGCACGCCGACGCCGCCGTCGCCGCACTGCGCGACGCGCCCGGCCGATCGATCTTCTGCTACGGCGCGGGCTGGGGGACCTCCGATCGGATCGACACCGAAGCCCGTCGCGTCCGATCCGCGCTGCCCGCAGACGAACTCGTCACCATGGCGCTGGGGCTGCGTGGGGCCGAGGACACCAGCATCGACACGGTCGCCGAGGAACTGAAGCTGGCGGCCGAACTGGGCGTGCGGACCAGCGTGCACATCGCCTCGGACGGGACCAACCGCCCGATCGCCGACCTGTATGAGCATGGGCTACTGCGGGACACCACAACATTCGTGCACGCCAACGGAATCGGTGACGACGAATTGCGAATGCTGGCCGACGCGGGCAGCTCCATCTCGATCAGCCCGGACGTCGAGCTGAAGATGGGATTCGGCTGGCCGATGACCGGGCGCGCCCTCGCGGCCGGGCTACGGCCGACGCTGTCCATCGATGACACCCCGTCGGTCGGCGGCGACATGTTCTCCACCATGCGCACCGCCTACGCGGTGCAGCGCGGCCTCGACGGCACCCTGAACTCCCACGACTTGCTGGAATTCGCCACCCTCGACGCTGCCCGGTCCTGCGGACTCGACGCTCGCACCGGCAGTATCACTCCCGGCAAAGGCGCCGACCTGATCCTGCTGCGCGCCGACGACCCGACTATGTTCCCGGTGAATCACCCGGCGGGCACGATCGTCAGTGCGGGCCATCCCGGCCTGGTCGACACGGTGCTCGTCGCTGGTCGCGTCGTCAAACGAGACGGTGTGCTCACTGGCGTGGACCTGACAGCGCTGCGCCACCGACTGCTCGAATCCCGCGACCGGATCGCGGCGGCTGCGGGCGTTCGACTCGACGGCTCTTGGCGGCCACAACCGCAACCGCACTGACGATTACGCCGCCTACATGACCTCGGGCACATGAAATCTCACGCGTGCCCGACTGTGCCGAGTGCCGGACGTCCGACAATGCGCTGGCGAATGGAGCTTCACAGCTGGTTCTATAACCGCGGTGGTGGTAGCGGGCCATAGCGGACGTCACGGATCCGTCACTTCGAATCCCCTCGGCATCGCCGCAACGGCGAGGAAGATGGGGAGCTGTGCCAGATATCGCTGCATCGACCGATGAGGTCGAACCTCCTGAGCGGGAGGACTATTGGCACCATGTGCTGGGCGACACCTTCGCGCCGGTGAACCTGGAAGGTTGGGATCGTTCCCCCCAGCCGGTGGCGCGGCTGGAAGGAACGATCCGCGGGCGATTGCTGTTCGCCGAGCTGACCGCGAGCCCGCACATCCATCGACGGACCCCGCGTTGCATCCAGCAGTCGGATGCGGCCTTCTTTCAGATCGCAGTCCTCACCGGTGGCGCGGCATCACTGGAACAAGACGGGCGGATCGCCGAACTCACACCGGGCGATTTCGTCGTCTACGAGAACTCGCGGCCGTTCACCTGGACATTCCACCAGCCATGGTCGGCATCGGTGCTCTCGGTACCCTCGGACGCGGTGCCGCTCAGCGACCGAGAACGCCGCGCCGCGAGCGGGCGCGTGCTGTCGGGACAGCACGGACTGTCCGGAGTCGTCGGCAGATTCGTAATCGACCTGATCCGTCATGGCGCGGACGTGGCGGAGCCTCAGTCCGAGGAGATACTCGCTCGCACCACCGACCTGGCAGTGTGCCTGCTCGCCGAACCCGACAGGGCCGGGTATGCCGATGCCGCGCAACGGAGCCTGATGACGCGCATCAAAACCTACATCGAACAGCACCTGCGAGATCCGGCGCTGGCTCCGACTGAAATCGCTGCGGCAGTGAATATTTCGACCCGCTATCTCCACAAGCTGTTCCAAGCGGAGAACGAGTCGGTCGCGCTCTACATCCGCCGCCGTCGTTTGGCAGGTGTCCGCGAGGGACTGCTCGATCGCCGGCTCGCCCATCTGAGCATCACAACTCTGGCTCACCGCAGCGGATTCGGAGACATCAGCGGTTTCAACCGAGCCTTCCGTGCAAGCTACGGAGTCAGCCCCGGCGAGATGCGGCGAGGCCACCCCGAGCAGCCGACAAGCCAGTGATGCGCTCCTGTCCGCATCCTGTGCACCTTCGTCCGCGCCCGCGCGATCCGTGGTCACCGACGATGTGACCGGCAGTTCCGGGTGCGCGATCCCGCCACCCTGCCAATACGGGAGGTTGCCATGAGCAAACCGACAATCGTGCTGGTCCACGGTGGATTCGTCGACGGAGCCGGATGGCACAACGTCTACGACGAACTCACCCGCGACGGCTTTACCGTGCGCGTGGTCCAGAACGCGACCAAATCCCTCGCCGACGACGCCGCGGCCACTCGCCAGATCCTCGACGGCGTCGACGGCGACGCAGTCCTGGTGGGGCACTCCTACGGCGGCGCGGTCATCACCGAGGCAGGCACTCACGACAAGGTGACCGCCCTGGTCTACATCACCGCATTCGCCCCCGACAAAGACGAATCGGTGAACAGCCTCATCGCCTCTTTCCCGCAGGACGGCCCGCAGCCGCCGATCCTGCCCCCGGTCGATGGCTACCTGTTCCTGGACCGTGCCAAGTTCCACGATTCCTTCGCCGGTGACCTCCCCGAGCAGGACGCCGCATTCCTGGCCGACTCCCAGGTCCCCTGGGGGCTCGACGCTCTCGGCGGAGCCATCAGCGAACCCGCCTGGCGCAGCAAGCCCAGCTGGTACCTGCACGTCACCGAAGACAAGATGATCCCGCCGACCGCTCAGCTCTCGATGGCCGAACGCATCGGTGCCACCGTCGCCAACACCCCCGGCAGCCACGCCATTTACGTCTCCCGGCCGGAGGTCGTCGCGAACCTCATCCGCACCGCCGCATACGCGGTCTAGCCGAACACCGCGCAGGTTGTCTGCCCACATCGGCAGAGAGCAGGCAACCTACCGATTCAGCAGAAGGGTTGCAGGTCCGCAGGTTCGGAATGCAACACCCTCAAATACCGCTTATCGCACGTCTTCTAGTGGTCACAATCGGTGTAGGCCGTGCTGGGCGTTCGAACACCCAGCGCGGCCTACACCCGGTCATGACCAGCAAAACCGCGAGATAAGCGGCATTTGCGGACATGTCGAAGCAGGGCCAGTAACTACTCTCACCACGATCTCGGCCTGCACGCATGCCGAACTTGTCGGCGGCTACTCGTAGCGTTCATGGAATGAACTGGAGACCGTGGTTGGAGCTGTGGAGCGAGGAATGGATCACCGGCAGTGATCCTGCCGAGCTGGATCCCGAGGTGGTGCGGGAGCGCTGGCTCGGGTACGCCCCGGCCGCCGAGGCCGACGTCGCGGCGGTCGAGGAGCGACTCGGTCTGAGGTTGCCGCCCTCGTATCGCGACTTCCTGCTGACCACCGATGGATGGCGGAATGCCGGGGTGTCCGTCTGGCAGATGCGTGACACCACCAACCTGGGGTGGTTGCGTGACCTCGACCCATCCTGGGAGTCGTGGGCCGACCTGGTCACCGAGGCTCCGGTCGGCGCGCCGGGTAACCCGTTCAGTCGCGGGCTACTGATCTCGCTTCACGCCGACGTCGGGGTTCTGTTCCTCGACCCGGCCGACCGTGACGAGAACGGCGAGTGGGCGGCCTACAGCGTGTTTTCCTGGGCTGAATTTCCGCGGCGATATCCGTCGTTCATCGCGCTCATGGAATCGCGGTACCAAGGCTTTCATCAGATCCGCCAGCCGGCGGGCAAGACCCGTGACGACTGGGATCTGGCGGTGGAACAGGCTCGGGGCGAGGCTCTTTCGGGAGACATCGACACAGCCATGGTGGCCCTGGAAAAAGCCCAACAGTTCGGCCGGCCACGCGCCACCGTCCTACGAGTCCAGCTCCAGATGTTCCTCGCCACCTCCTCCCCGTACGAGGCCTCCCGGCTTCTTTCGCGTCTGTTGCCTCCGGCGTCCGTCCCGGATGGATTCTTCACGGGTTCACTGTTCACCGAAGAGTTCCTGCCGTGCATGTTCCTGCAACACGCAAATAAAGAGCCCTGGTACGGCTCCGCACTAGAAATTGCCCAGCAGCGCGCGGACGGCGCGCTCGCCGGACAACGCGTAGCCCTCGAACTCGCCCAGCAACACACAAACAACGGGTCCTCCCAGTACTCCGCGCTCGAAGTCGCCAAGATCCTCGAAGTCGCCCAGAACGACACAGGGTTGGAGATTGGACCTGCTATCGACGAGCACCGAGTACGGGTGCAGCAGCCCGGCTACCGGCTCACCTACGGAAACCAGGCCTTCGACACCGCGGTGCGAAACGCGCTCGTTGAACACCACGCGGACCCAGCGGCACTGTGGCATGCGCTCGAGTCCGCGATGACGCACTGGCAGCCCCGCACTCCAGATCACATCGCCCCGATCGCGCTGCTCGCCGACCCTGTGCTGGCGTACAGCCTCACCCCGGATCGCGGCCGCGCGCTGCTGAGTAAGCCGCGGAGTGGCCGCTGACCCCCGCGAGCAACCGCCCCGACATTCCGCAGCATCGGAAACGGCAGCCGATGGTGTCGGCATCCCGAGCAGACTGAATCGGTTCTGTCACTGGTTGCGCACCACCCGGCGACAACTCAGTCGTCACCGCACACCCGCACCGGCCCCAGATCACCTGCGACCACGCTGGATAGCACGCTCATCGCCATTACCGAGCGCTCTCCGGCGCTCTCGCCAGCGTGGCATCAACCATGTGAACAGACAGATCCTGCCAAGATCTTGACGTAAGACAATCGTCGACGGCGACGCCCTGGACATCAGACCGCACCAGGCGCTCGACGACCGAGTGCCCAGCGCGGCCTTCATCGGCTGCGACCAGCGGAGAAGCGCTCGATAAGCGGCAATACCGGACATTCTGTGGTGTTCATGGTTGGGCTACGGGGGTGACGTGTCGATGGACACGCTCCAGCACGACGACCGGGATCTGTCTGCCGGCGGCCGCCTCGAACTCGGCGAACTTCGGGACGAGGGCTATCTCCTTCGCCCAGATCCGCTCGCGCTCCGCGCCTTCCGCGAGCCGAGCTACGACCGGCACCCTTTCCGCGCCCACCTCGACTGCAGCCTGTGGGTTCGCCATGAGATTGCGGTACCAGGCCGGATGGTGCGGACTGCCGCCGTGCGTAGCGAAGACGGCCCAGTTGTCGCCGACGGGTTGGTAGAACAAAGGGCTGATCCGCTCGCGCCCGGTCTTGGCCCCGGTGTGGCACACCAAGATGAGCGGCATGCCCTGCTCGTCGAATGCGGCCATCCGGGGCGGAACGGGGCGCCCTGCGGCGAACTCGTCGTCACTGCTCCACGCCGCGTACCCGGCATTCGCCCGGACCTCGGCGATGATCCGAGCGTTCCAGCTGTTGATGTCAGGGGCTTGGGCCCCGTAGGCGGTGGTGGTGGACGGGTCGGACATAACATCCCCTTGCTATCCGGAGCACGTGCTCCTCAAAGTAGCACAAGGCGGAGCAGTTGCTCCGGATGGGGCGTATGCTCGGCCACGTGGCAGTGACCGAATCGAATAGCACCACCCGGCAGCGTGCGCCGCGTGCGGACGCGATCCGCAACCGGGAAGCGATCATCGAGACCGCCGCCGAGGTATTGGCCGAACAGGGCACCGCCGTCGACGTACGCGAGATCGCCCGCCGCAGCAAGGTCGGCATGGGAACCCTCTACCGGCATTTCCCGAAGAAGGAAGATCTCGTCCACGCAGTCCTGCGCCGGGACTTCTCGAGGTGGGCGGAATCCGCGCGCCGAGCGGCGATCGACACCGAGGACCCATGGGTAGCTCTCACCGACTTCTACCAGCAGGCCCTGACCGGCTACGCACGCCACCGCGCGATCGTGGAGAACTTTGCGCTGACCTGGTCGGAACCCGACTCGGCGGGTATCGAGCAGCTTCGCATGGTCATCGAGGAACTCTGCCTCCGCGCCACCGACCTGCTTCGCCCCGGCGTGACCACCGACGACCTCCTGCTCTTGTTGGTTTCCTTGGGCCACGCCGTCCAGCTCACGGACGAATGCCGCCCGCAAATGTGGAACAGGCTGCTACGCATCTCCCTCGACGGCCTGCGCGCCGACCACCAGGAACCACTTCCTGTCGACGCGTCGCCCCAGTGAGTCCCCCAGTTGCCCGGCACCACTATGCCGAGACGACCGACTACAACATCACATAAACATGGAGCGCCTGGAGGAAACCCGCCAGAGTGTCGGCCGCGTGGGCGCCGCGGCTGATCGAGCCGTGGTCAAGCGGCTCGCCGGGGGCTGAGCGGCATGCTTTGTACAGCTTCTGGATGGGCTCGTGGCTGTCAGCTCGCTGTCGATGATGATGTCGGCACCGGTGCAGAAGGGTGCTGGTGCACCTGCGTCGTCGCGCACTGGCAATATCTGGAACGCGTGAGCGCTCATGCCGATGACAGGGTGGCTATCCCCTGGTTACCGAATGTTTGGCCGGTTGGATTTGTGTCGAGGTACCGGCGCTGCGGGGGGCATCAATCGTGGTAACGGCGGCAGCGGCGTGGGCTCGGGGGAAGCCCGGAACGCTTGGATCATGAGTGCGGCGAAGCGTCGGGCGGCCGCGAGGCGTGCTGCCGGCGTGCTCGCGTGGATGCCGTTGTTGGCCATGATCATGAGGATGAGGTCGTCGAGCGTTATGTCGGGGCGCAGGTGTCCGGTGTCCTTGGCGCGGCGGATCAGTTCGGCGGCGGCGGTCAGCGAGGATGTGCGGATCGCGGCGAAATCCAGCGCGTGTGGGTAGGTGGACATGAAGGCTTCGGTGAAGCCGTGGTCGCGCGCTTGCAGCTCGCAGAACTTCTCGATCGTGAGGCAGAAGCCGTGCCAGGGATCCGGGTCGGCGAGCCCCTCGTCCACGAGGGACCGGCAGGCCAGCATCTGATCGGTGAACGCCTCCGCGACCAGCATCTCCTTGGTCGGGAAATGGCGGTAGAGGGTCGCGGGCCCGACCCCGGCGCGCCGGGCGATCTCCCGCATCGGCACGTCCAGGCCGGCGCTGACGAATACCGTGCGAGCCGCCTCGAGGAGGCGTTCGCGATTGTCACGCGCGTCCGAACGCAGTGCGTGAGGCAAATGAGCATTCACCGCTCTCACTTTAGCTAAACGGACGGGGGCGTCCGTTACGGTCCGATGGTTGGTTCCGATCGAAGAACAGGGAGAAACCGGTGAAAGCAGTGATGGTCCAGGCATTCGGAGGTCCCGAGGTACTCGCGGTCGCCGACCTCCCCGACTTGCATCCGGGCACCGGGCAGGTGTTGATCGCGACCGAGGCGATCGGCGTCGGCGGCATCGACGTCCTGATCCGAAGCGGTGCGTTGGCCGCGTACGGTGCCGCACCGGGTCGCATCCTCGGCAGCGAGGTCGCGGGCACCGTGACCGAGGTCGGCGAGGGCGTCGACACCGCCTGGGTCGGCCGGCGCGTGTGGGCGCTCACCGGTGAGAGCGGCGGCTATGCCGAACAGGCTCTCGCACCGGCCGAGGCGCTCGTCCCCCTCCCTGCCGACCTGTCGGCCGTCGCCGCGGTGACGCTCGGCAGCTCGGCCATGGTGGCCCACTTCGCCCTGCGCCATGCCCACTTCGCGCGCGGTGAGTCGGTGCTGGTGCGCGGCGCGGCCGGCGGCATCGGGGTCATGGCGGTCCAGCTCGCGGCCCGTGGCGGTGCCGGTGTAGTGGCGGTCACGACATCCTCGGCCGAGCGTGGTGATCGCCTGCGCGAGCTGGGCGCGACGCATGTGCTGGACCGGCGCGGCCGGGGTGCACCGGATGCTCCCGCGGGCTACGACGTCATCCTCGATATCGTCGCCGGTGCGGAGCTGCCTTCCTTCTTCGCCATGCTCGAGCCGAACGGTCGCATGGTGGCCGTCGGCGCGATGGCAGGCATGCCACCGGCGGACTTCGGCATGGAGATGGTCGCGGCGTTCCGGAGGTCGATGTCGTTCGCCACCTTCAGCGCCGACACCGTCCCCGCACCCGACCGATGCGCCGCGACCGCCGAGCTGTTCACTGCCGCCAATCGTGGCGAGCTAAAAGCTGTTGTGCACGAAACACTTCCCTTGGAACGGGCGGTTTTGGCCCACCAGAAAATGGAAGCAGGCGAGGTGTTCGGCAGGATCGCGCTCACACCGTCGCGGAGCTAGACGACGAAGAGGAAATCCCGCGTATCGAATCGTGATGGTGGAGCGAGAGGCGCTGGGGGGTAGGACTTCCCAGGCACCGCACCTGAATATCCTTACGGGCCAGTACTTTCGAGTCATGGTCACACACAACGACCAGATGTTTGCGGTCGGCCAGATCGATCCCCACGATCGCGTTGGCTACTGCACCAACGCCCGCAGCCGGGTCAGCCGCGCGTTGCGGTTGCGATCACCCCGAGACACACCACTACCGTTACCCATGGAACGTCATCCTGCTCCTGCGATGGGACGCCAAGCCCGACAAGCGCATCAGGAGGACGTTCTCACGTCCAGGAAATCGGTTTGATGCGCAGCTGGGCCCCTTCGGCCGTGGGATGGTTCGGATTGATCAGCGTTGGACTCACAGGGAATCGGCAGGTGTACGTATATTTTTGCGTTGCCGGACAATGGAATTGATGCGGTCGGCTCCGATGAGTACATCGGCGGTAGCGTTGTCGCCGTCGGTAAAGTGAACGACGATCCGGCCGTTCTCATCGGTGTCGTAGCCGGTGATCGGCTTCCTGAACACGACCGCGTCCCCGATTCCGAACAGCAACATCACACCGGATGCGTTGAGTCGCGTCTGGCGTCCTACCCGATCGAACAGCAGGACCTGCGACACTGCCGACCGTGGCGGCGACCGGCGAGGGCGCGGGGGATCGACCGGAGACGCCTGCCCAGTGTGCCCGCGCCGGGATCGTGACCGGCCCGGTACCGCGGACGGTTAAAGGTAGGGGCTGATTTGGTTGATGGCCTCGAGCGGGTGGCCGGCTTGAATGGGTTGGCCGAGGGCTTGCAGCTTCCAGGTGTGGTGTTCGCGGTGGAGTTTGGCGACGAGCATGCCGGTGTGCGGGCCGCCGCTGCGGAGGTTGACGCGGGTGAGTTCAGTGTTGGTGGTGCCGTCGACAAGGCGCCAGAAGGCATTGCGAACCCGTTCGAAGGTGTGCCCGGCATAAGAGGTGATGACGAACACCACGGCGGTCACGTGGACGGGCAGCCGGGTCAGGTCGACGGCGATGGTCTCGTCGTCGCCGTCACCGTCGCCGGTCAGGTTGTCCCCGGAGTGCCGGATGGCGCCGTCGCGGGTGCTGAGCTGACCGTGGTAAGAGGCGTCGACGAGATCACGGTCCGCGAATACCAGCGCCGAAGCGTCCAGGTCGATCTCGATGGCACGGCTGCCCCATCGGCCGTGGACCCGGACCGGGTCCCACCCCAGTGCCATTTTCACGTACGTCAATTCGGTGCCGCCGTGTTTGACCAGCGCCACATCCTGACCGTCCGCCAGCGTCGGTCCCATAGGCGGTGCGGACGGACTCGGCATCGACGGTGGCGGCTGTTGTTGAGGGCTGATGCCGACGGTAACGCCGTGGGCGGATAACAGCGCGGCGAACCCGCTGCCGTAGCCGTGGCCAACGGCGCGGACTTGCCAACCTGCCACGGTGCGATCCGCGTCCAGTGCGATCACTGTCGTTTCGGTGGTCAACCCTTCGATCGTATACTCGCACAACGGGTATGCGTGGGAATCGGTGACGGTGACGTGCGGCGGTGGATACCGGTCGAAGCGGGTGGTTCGGTCGTCGAGGGTGATGACGATGCGGATGTGGACGACATCCGACGAGACCGCGCGCAGGTCGATGGCCAGTGCGGCTTGCCCGGGGATCAACCGCACGCCGGGGGCCGCGGGCTGGTTGTAGAAGACCAGGTCGGTGTCGGCGTGCACCCGGCCCTGGATGTCCAATAGCAGCGCGGCCAGATCGATGCGGGCGCTGTGATGCACCGACACGGTAATGTCGTCGGCGCCGACTACACCGGTCTGTCCCTGCATCAGCAGTGTGGCCATCCGTACCACTCTACGGTGATGATCATCACATCGTCGAAAACTCAGCCGTCGACCCGCTTTCAGAGCCCACACCTCACGCTCGCACAGCGTTGCCACTTTCCGCCTTGCCGGAATGAGCCGTCGAAGCCGATGGAGTTGTTCTCGTAGAGTGGAATTCGACAGCACCCGACAAGCGAGGGGGCGAGGTTGTCCGCGACACTGGTGAAGGGCCAGAACGGTCCCTTAGGAGTTCCCGATGTAGTGATCTGCGTGCAGGTCGCCGCGCCCGCGGATCTGTCCGCGCTGCTGGTCACTGAACGGGGCAAGGTCCGCTCCGACGCCGACTTCGTGTTCTTCAACCAGCCCACCGGCCCCGGAGTCGAGCTGCGGCCCGGCCGGCTCGGACAACCCGCCGCGCTGGCGGTAGCGCTGAATGCGGTACCCGCCGATATCGATCAGATTCGGGCGGTGATCACCCTCGACGACTCGCGCAGCACCTTCGGAGGTATACCCGCGCCGACCGCCATGGTGGCCGACACCGCGGGTAATCGGTTGTACGAGTACCGAATCGAGGGTCTGGCCACCGAGTCCGTCGTCATCGCACTGGAACTGTACCGGCGCCACAACACCTGGAAGGTGCGTGCGGTCGGGCAAGGCTACGCCGGAGGGTTCGCCGCCCTGGTCGCCGACCACGGCGTGACCGTCGACGAAGCACCACAACCAGTCGCCGCGCGAACCCCACCGCCTGCCGCACCGGCCCCGCCCACCCAACCGGTCTCGAACTATCCGCCATCCACCACCCCTGTCTACCCGGCCCAGCAATACCCGCCGGCCGCGACACCCCCGCCGGGGCCGGGCTACCCGCCGCCGGGCGGCCATCCCGCGGCTCCGGGCCACGGCTACCCGCCGCCCGGTCGAGGCTCGCTTCGCCCGCCCGGCCCGCGAGCCGCCTCGCCGCAACCGTCTGGTGAGGTCAGTCTGTCCAAGGACCGTCCGGTTAGCCTGGACAAGGGCCAGCGTGTCACGCTCCGCAAAGAGGGCGGGGTCGCACTGACCCGCATCACGATGGGGCTGGGCTGGGATCCGGTGAAGAAGAAAGGCGGTCTATTCGCAAGCCGCACAATAGAGATCGACCTCGACGCGTGGGTTGCGATGTTCGCCGACGCACAATTGGTCGATGTCGCCTACTACGGGCAACTTACCTCCAAAGACGGCTCTATCCGCCACCAAGGCGACAATCTCACTGGAGAAGGCGAAGGCGACGACGAAGTCATCCTCGTCGACCTCACTCGGGTCCCGGCGCACATCACCACCCTGCTGTTCATCGTCACCTCCTACCAGGGCCACACCTTCGAACAGGTCAGGAACGCCTTCTGCCGCCTCATCGACGCCACCACCAACGCCGAGTTGGCCCGCTACACCCTGGCCGGTGGCATGCCGTTCACCGCCATGATCATGGCCAAGGTGTACCGCGTGGGTAGGGACTGGAAACTGCAGGCACTCGGCGAAGGATTCCACGCCAGACACCCCGGCGAAGCCGTGCCCCAACTCGGACGGTTCATCACCGCACGCTGAACGAACCGGCGGCAATCTATACCGGCCGGCTGGCGTCCTCGCGGGTCGATGGACTCGGGCTCGGCACCGGATGGGTGAGCCACGGCACCACAGTTGTCATCGTCGTCCAGGTGTGGCAATCAATTTCCGCACCTGCCATGTCCAATTTCCGCGCCTGCCGGTCCGCATCAAGTCCCGAGCCCGACAGCAGCGGAAAACTGATACGAGACAACCGCGCCGACCCGACAGTCGCCGTTCGCGCCCGGTGTGCGGTACCGCGGTCGAGTCGAGATGGGGGGCTGGTAGCCGAAGCCGGGGGTGGGGCCAATATCTTGGTAGGGAGGAAGTGGACGCATTTTCGTTACCCATGGTAAGAGAATTGTTGTGTCACGGTCATCCCTCGTTTACCTCGTATCGTGTGGTCGTCGTCCGGTGACGGCGGTTCGGTTGTACCCATTTCAGTGATGATCGGAGGACAGCGCCGCATGGCAATGGGCACGAACGCGCGCAGCAGTGAGGCTGTCGCGTCCAATCGGCGCGTGGGCGCCGGGTATCGGGCGGATCTGGACGGGCTGCGGGGGCTGGCGATCGCGCTGGTGGTGGTGTTCCACGTCTGGTTCGGCCGGGTCTCCGGCGGTGTGGACGTGTTCTTGGTGCTGTCGGGGTTCTTCTTCACCGGCTTGCTGATGCGCCGCGCCGAGGCATCCGGGACGGTTGATGTGGTGTTCACGCTGCGGCGTACCGCGCGCCGATTGCTCCCGGCCATGGTGGCGGTGCTCGCGGCGGTGGTGGCCGCGACGGCCTTGTTCCGCCCGTACACCCAGTGGTCGAATATCGCCGCCCAAACGCTGGCGTCGCTGGGTTACTACCAGAATTGGCAGCTGGCGTGGACGTGGTCGGATTATCTGGCCGCGGATCCGTCGGTGAGTCCACTACAGCACCTGTGGTCGATGTCGGTGCAGGGCCAGTTCTACCTCGTTGCCCTGCTGGTGGTCGCGGTAGTGGCCCAGGTGTGTGTCCGGTTCGGACGGGCCGAGGCGCTGCGGGCGGTGTTGGCGGTGATCGTCGCAGTCGCGGCGGTGGCATCGTTTCTGTGGGCCATGCGTGGTGCGGCCACCCATCAGGGGTGGAATTACTACGACAGCTTTGCCCGGGGCTGGGAGCTGCTGGCCGGGGCCGGGTTGGCGATCGCGGCGCGATATCTGTCGCCTGCCCGAATCGTGCGGGTCGTGCTGGCTGGGCTCGGCGTGCTCGGTGTCGTGGGTTGCGGGTGGTTGATCCTCGACGGCGCCAACCGGTTTCCGGGACCTGCGGCGCTGCTGCCGGTGGCCGCCGCCGCGGCGGTGATCGTCTCCGGTAACAACCTCGATGACGCGGCCCTGCCGTGGCCGAACCGCATGCTCTCGACGCGGTTCGCACGATGGCTCGGTGATATCGCCTATCCGCTGTATCTGTGGCATTGGCCGATTCTGATCTTCTACCTCGCCGAAACCGGCCGACCCCACGCCGGTCTGGTCGCTGGCGCCGGTGTCATCGCTGTGTCGGTGGTGCTTGCGGTGGTGACGCATCGGTGGATCGAGGAACCATTGCGGCTGCGTTCCACGCCGGTGATTTCGGTAAGCGGTGTGTCGGTGCTGTACCGGCGCGCGGCCGGTGTAGTGGTGGCGGTGCTGGCCGCCGCCGTGGTCGGTGTGACCGGTGTCTGGCAGGTCGCGGTGGTGCAAGTGCATCCGCCGCAAGCGGCGGACGGACTCGACCCGTTGCTGTACCCGGGTGCTGAGGCACTGGCCTCGGGCGCACCCACCCCGCAGGCACGGATGCGGCCGACGGTGTTCGAAGCCCCTGCCGAAGTTCCGCCCCCGACCCTCGACGGTTGTATCGCCGACTGGGATACCCGTGAGGTGATCACCTGTACCTACGGTGATCAGAACGCCGACCGTACACTGGCGCTGGTCGGCAGTTCCCATGTCGAGCACTGGATCCCTGCTCTGCAGGTGCTGGCAGAGGAACACTCGTTCCGTATCCAGGTGTATCTGAAGATGGGCTGCCCGCTCACTCTGGACGACGATGTGACCTACAAGGGTGAACCGATTCCGGACTGCCGGGACTGGTCGCGCGAGGTCATCGACCGCCTCGGCACCGATCGCCCGGACTGGGTGTTCACCACCGGCACTCGCCCCCGTGACGACGGCGGCGACGAGACTCCGGACGACTATCTCAACGTTTGGTCGGCGCTGTCCGATCGCAGCCTGAACGTGATCACCATCCGCGACACGCCCTGGCTGCGGCGTGATGGCGTCCGCTACAAGGCCGCCGATTGCCTGGCCAAGGGCGGTGACCGGATCAGCTGTGGCATGCGCCGCGAGGACGCCCTCGATCCGATCGATCCGCAGCTCGAACCGGCCTCCCGATTCCCGAGCGTATTCCCGATCGATCTCACCGATGGCGTGTGCGAGGCGGACGTGTGCCCGGTTGTCGAGGGCAACATCCTCATCTACCACGACGAACATCATCTGACCGCCAGCTACTCGCGCTCACTGGCCGGAACGCTCGGTCGCCGACTGCAGCCGGTGCTGCAATGGTGGTAGCCGCCCAGGTACCGGATAGACCTGACGAACGCTGACCACAGCGGGGTACCGTCGTCGTCGAGTCGAGAAGTGACGCGGAGGATCTGAGCGTGGTAACCGATCAACGCGGCCGGTGGAGAAGTCTTGTCGTCGCGGTGGTGCTCGCGGTATCGACCATGTACGCAGTTGTGGAACGGGCCGCACCGCCCGTGATCGCCACCGACCCGGCTCCCACCGCCGCCGGCACACCGCTGCGGATCAGCTACGGTGACACCCCGGACAATGTCGGTGACCTGTATCTGCCCGCCGATGGCTCCGACGGCCCCTATCCGGTCGTGGTGCTGATCCACGGCGGTGGGTGGTCGCAGAACCGGACCATGACCCAGTTCGCGCCGATGTCGAAGTCGCTGGCCGAACACGGTGTCGCGGTATGGAATATCGAGTACCGGCGCATCAATGGAAGCGGTGGCTGGCCGGGTACCCTCACCGATGTCGGTGACGCCGTCAACGCCCTGGCCACCGTGGTCCAACAGCACTGTGGCGGGCGACTGGATCTGCGCCGCGTCCATGTGGCCGGACATTCGGCTGGCGGACAGCTCGCCGCATGGGTGGCCGGCCAACACACCCTCGTGTCGAACGTGCCCGCCGCACACCCGATGCCGCGCATTCTCAGCGCTACCCTCATGGCCGCGGTATTGGATCTGGAACTTGCCGCCACCAGCGGGCGCGACGCGTTCGTGCGGAACCTGCTCGGCGGCCTGCCCGACGAGGTACCCGACCGATACCAGATGGCTTCTCCCATTGCCCACCTCCCCGTCGGCGTGCACATCACTGCGCTCCACGGCGACAAGGACCGCGTCGTCGCCCCCGAACAGAGCCGCCGCTACATCGCCGCCGCCACCCGCGCCGGTATCCCCGCGAACCTGCGAATCCTGCCGGGAACCGGTCACGCCGAGTTCACCGACATCGCCTCACCCGCATGGGCCGCCGCCCAACAGACCATCCTCGACAATGTCGTGAACCTGCACTGAGCGATTTCTCGGCTCCCCCGGGGCACGGGCAGTCCGGCGAGTGGAATGGGAACGACTGCTCGCGCAGGCGAGCACGAGATCCAGACCCAGCCCAGCCGAGCTACGTAAGGCTTGTCGAATCAGTTCTGGCGCCGGCATTCAGGAGGCGGGCATCGACCCGGCACCACGGTCGGTCCAACGGGATCGCGCCAGCGCCAGCGCACCGAGGATCGTGCCGATCAGCCCGAGTACCACCGCGAAGACGGCGCCGGCGAGCCCGTTGCCGGTGCCGAGGCCGCCAGCGGCGTTGGCACCGTGGAGTCCACCCACGATCGCGCTGATCGGTCCGAGCACCAGGGCCCCGATGATCCGGACTCGCCCGGTGCCGGGGCGGCGGGATCGGACCAGCGCAAGCCCACCGGCGATGACGCTGATCAGCCCGAGCACGGCTGCCACGCTGGGCACGGTTCGCCCGACGCCGAGTTCGTAACCCCCGGCGACAACAGAGATGTGCGTAGCCGATGCGGCAGACAGATCGAGCACGGACATTGCGGATCCTTTCGGTCGAACGGGGGGGCCTTCCTGCGGTCTCCGTCGTTGAATGGACGCAACCGATCGTCGCGTCTCGAGGCCCGAGCGTCGTCGGTCGACAGACGGCAGCGGATACGACGTTCGACGTAGGCAGCTGGCGCGGATACGCGCTCCTCGACGTAGACGGCCGCGCAGTTGATCGAAAGTGTTCGGCCGGTCGGGAACCCTATGATCGCACCATGCAGGATCGCGTCACGTTGTTCCGCTTGCCTGCCTTGGCGCAAGACGTGCTGCTGGCGGTATTCATCACCGTGATGCAGGTCCAGGGCACCGTCGTCCGCAACAGCGGGCAGCCCGAAGCAGTGCTGCGCCCACTGTCGGACCTCGGATATCTCGGCTACATCCTGTTGATTGCCCCGGGCGCGGTCCTGGTCGTGCGCCGACCCTGGCCAGTCGCGGTGTTCACCGTGACAGCGCTCGCCAGTGCGGCCTATTACGCCCTTGATTTCCCTGACGGGCCCGGATGGCTCGGCCTGTTCGTGGCCATCTACACCCTCACCGCCCGCGGCGACGGGCATCGCTCGCTGGTGCTGGCCGGTGTGGGGATCGCCGCCCTGACCACGGTCTGGCTGATCGCCGCCACCGACATCGAACCACGCGCCGCCATCGGCTGGGTGTATTTCCGGATCGGTGCGTCGGGCATGAGTGCCGCCCTCGGTGAGAGTGTCCGCTCGCGGAAATTCATTGCGGCACAGGCGCTGGAGCGCGCCGAGTCGGCTGAACGAACTCGTGAGGAAGTAGCTCGCGCCCGGGTCGACGCCGAACGGCTCAGGATCGCGCGCGAAGTCCACGACACCGTCGCACACGCGATCGCCGTCATCAACGTCCAATCCGGCGTCACCGCGCACGTGCTCGACAAACGACCGGAACGAGCAGGCCAGACCCTGAAGGCCATCGAGCAGACCAGCTCTCGGGCACTGGCGGAGATGCGGGCCATCCTCGGCGTTCTCCGCGACGACCACGACGGTCGCGTCCCGCACCCCGGTCTCGCGCAGCTCGATGAACTCTCCGCCACGGCGCGCGAGGCCGGGCTCGACGTGGACCTCGAGACGACCGCCCCGCCCACACCGATACCCAGCGTGGTCGGCAATGCCATGTATCGAATCGTGCAGGAATCGATCACCAATGTGATTCGCCACGTCGGACCGACCCGGGTCACGGTCGCGCTGAATTATGGCACCGAAACGGTGGAAGTCCGGGTGACCGACGCGGGCCGGCAGCCGGGTTCGAAAACCGATGGGGCAGTTCACCACACGGACGAGGGCCGCACGCACCCGGGCACAGATGGCCGCGGCATCCTCGGGATGCGCGAGCGCTGTCAGCTCTTGGGCGGAGACCTCGACGCGGGTCCGCTCCCGTGCGGAGGCTTCGCGGTCACCGCCCGGCTGCCCTTGGCCCCGACCGGACCGGCGAAGGTATGAACGCAACAACACCCGCATCGAACGGCGATACTCCGATCAAGGTCCTGCTCGTCGACGACGAACAGCTGGTGCGGTCCGGTTTTCGGCTCCTGCTGGATATCGAGGACGACATCGTGGTGGTCGGAGAAGCCGCCACCGGCGCCGAAGCCGTGGACAAAGCCCGTGCGCTGCGCCCGGATGTCGTACTCATGGATATCCGCATGCCGAAGATGGACGGCATCCAGGCCACCCGGGAGATCGCCACCACGAACGGGTTGCGCACCGTTCGCATCCTCATCCTGACCACCTACGACACCGATGCCTACGTCTTCGAAGGCCTGCAAGCCGGCGCCAGTGGCTTCCTGCTCAAAGACTGCGGCCCGGCCGAACTCCTGCACGGTATCCGTGTGATCGCCGCGGGCGAATCCCTGCTCGCACCGCGCATCACGCGCCGCCTCATCGCCCAGTTCACCGCACAACGCACAGCGAACACGGCCGCCGAACATCGGCTCGCGGTCCTCACCGAACGCGAACGTGAGGTCCTGGCGCTGGTGGGTCAGGGGATGAGCAACGACGAGATCGGCGCCGAACTCTTCCTCAGCCCGGCTACCGCCCGCACCCATGTCAGCCACGCCATGGTCAAGCTCGGTGCCCGCGACCGCGCGCAACTGGTCGTCATCGCCTACCGAACCGGGCTCGTCACCCCATAGGCAAGCGTTGGTCTCGTTATCGCGTTGTGCCTCAGCTGAATGCGAAGTAGCGCAGCCAGAGATAGGGCGCGGCGACGGCGATGGTGATGGCGGTGACGATGCTGCCCTTTTTGGTGAATTCCCAGAAGGAGATCGGGTTGTCGGCGCGGCGGGCGATGCCGAGCATGACGACGTTGGCGCTGGCGCCGACGGCGGTGAGGTTTCCGCCGAAGTCGGCGCCCAGGGTCAGCGCCCACCACAGGGCGCCGGATTCGGTTGCGGGGTGGTCGATTCCGGCGGCGAGGTCGGCGACGAGCGGGCTCATGGTGGCAACATAGGGGATGTTGTCGATAACACCGGACAGCAGGGTGGACACCACGAGGATGAGCATGACGGCGGTGAGGGCATTGCCGCCGGTCGCGTCGGCGGCGAGTTCGGCCAGGCGCTCGATGACCCCGGTGTGTACCAGCGCGCCGACCATCACGAACAGCCCGGCGAAGAACAGCAGCGTCTCCCACTCCACGGCGGAGAGGTAATCGCGTTGCGACAGACCGGAAATCATCACCAGCACGCCCGCGCCGAGCAAGGCGACGATGGACGGTTCGATGTGGAAGAGCGAATGACCGACGAATGCGGTGAACACCGCCGCCAGCACCAGCCCGGATTTCAATAGCAGGCTCGGGTCGCGGATGGCTTCGCGTTCGTCGAGGGCCATGACATCGGCGACGCGTTCGGGCTCGACGTCGAATGATCCGCGAAACAGTCGCGGCAGGATCAGCGTGAAGACCAACAGTTCGATCGCGACGATGGGCGTCATATGGACGACGAAGTCGTTGAACGACAGGCCTGCTCGGCTGCCGATGATGATGTTCGGCGGGTCACCGATCAAGGTGGCCGCACCGCCGATATTGGATGCCAGCACTTCGGCGATGAGGAACGGCACCGCTTCGATGCCGAGCCGGTCGCACACCAGCAGCGTGACCGGGGCGATGAGCAGCACGGTGGTGACATTGTCCAGGAAGGCCGACGCGATCGCGGTGATCAGGACCAGCAGGATCATGACCCGGAGTGCGGATCCCTTGGCGCGCTTGGCCGCCCAGATGGCGGTGTATTCGAAGACGCCGGTCTGGCGCAGGACGCCGACGATGATCATCATGCCCAGCAACAGGAAGATGACATCCCAGTCGATGCCGGTCTCGTGGGAGTAGAACGCTTCCTCCGAGCCGAGTACGCCCAGCCCGAGCACGATGGCGCCGCCGCCGAGCGCGGCGGCGGTCTTGTGGATGCGTTCGGTGGCGATGAGGAGGTAGGCAGCCACGAACACGACGACCGCGACGACGGTCACCGGCTCCACCTGGTGACCCGCAGGGTGCGGCTCAGTTCCGCAGCGCCGCCGCGAGCAGTTGGGACGCGGTGATCACTCCGACCAGTTCGCGCGCTTTCATGACGGCGATGAGTGGGCTGCGTAGCCGCGCCATCATCGCGGCCACTTCGACGATGGTGTCGTCGGACTTCGCGGCGGGCACTTTGGCGAGGTGTTCGGGCACGACGTCGCGGACCTTCTTGCCGCGCAATTTCTCTGCGATCCGATCGGCCATCCGCTCGTCCAGCACGCCCGCCAGCGACGGATCGTCCTGCACATATTTGGGCACGATGAACCGCACCACCTGCGAGGCCGGCAGGACCGCTTCCGGGCACCCGTCGGTTCCGGTGACCAATATCCCGGGTAGGCGATGTTCGGCCAGCAGTCGGGCGGCTTCCAGCGCATCGGTGTCCATGCTGACCACTGGATATTCCTCGGCGATCTGATCCGCGCGCATAGCTGCAGGATACGACGCGGAACCGGGCTGGTGTGTCGGGTGCATCGACGATGACCGGGGAGGCGAGTGTCACGAGAAACTCCAGGGTCTAGTCCGGCACGATCCGGGGATCCGGACCGTGTGTGCCGACCAGACTTCCCGGCGCTCCACAAGTAAAGATGCCGTAAGGACCAACCCCAAGCAAGCTCAACCGATCGCCGCGGCCGAATGCCCTGGGTACCAGCGGCATGCTCGGATTGCGGGCGGCCCACGTCGAAGGTGTGGCCGGGCGCTGGAGGCGTGTGCAGGGGCTCTATTTTTACGGAATGCCTACACCCTGTCGCAGGTCTGGTCTGTAGGCGAATCGGTGCTGCCTCCGCGTATTTCGCCGCGGATGTGCCCGACCGGTGACAGATCCTGCGCCTTCGACGAGCGCAGCTGCCAGGGCCGCTGGTCACCGTGACATCGGCATCGGTGATCAGCTCCTTCCGTTGTGATGGGTATAGGCGCTCAACTGATGCACAGCTTCGACCGGATGCCGTGCCTGTATGCCATCGCCGATCGTCTCGAAGTGCCACCCGCCGTCGGTGCGGAACACTTTGCCCATCACCAACCCGGTATGCGACCTGCTGCCGGTGAGTTCGTATCGGGCGATCTCGGTGCCGGAGGCGCTGTCGACCAAGCGGCAGAACGCATTCCGGATCTCATCGAAGGTTTGACCGGTGTAGGAGGTCACAATGAAAAAGATCGTCGTGACCTGTGACGGCAGCCGTGTGAGGTCGACAACGATCACCTCGTTGTCGCCATCGCCCTCACCGGTCACACTGTCACCGAGGTGCCGCACCGAACCATCCTGGGAGGTGAGCTGTGCGTGGTAGACGACGTCTACGATGTTCGCACCGGCGAACAACAGCGCGGCCGCATTCAGATCAATGTCGGTGACCCGTGTGGAGAACCAGCGGCGCGGACGCGCCGGATCCCATCCGAGCCCCATACTCACATGCTCGAGCGCCGCCTCGGTGTCGTCGCGTAGCGAAAAGAGCACGAACTTCCCTTCGACCAGGGCGACCCCGCGGCAGCACATCCGCCGACTCGCCGAGCTATCACTGTGGCCACCCTATGTCTTGACGTTTTCCTAACGCCGCAGACGGGGCAATTCGCCGTCATGGTCAGCAGCAGCGTGGTCTCGGCTTGTGGCCTTTCCCGGTCGGCTCGGTGGGCTGTGCTAGGTGGCCTGGATGGCCACCTTTCGGAGCATGTACCGGTGGCGATCATCGCAGCGCGACAACGGAAAATCTGTGCCGTTGCTCGATACTCGTTGCGTCGCAACGATTCCGGCTCGGATGGAGGTTGCGATGAGGGAGTTTACAGAGCGGGTGGGCGTTTGCGCGGACCGCCTGCGAATCCTCCGTTGGGGGCTATCGGGTGGGTGGCTGGAAGCCGGCGATATCGAGCTTCTGTCCGATTGCTGCGATGGCGTCGACGAGGGACCAGCCGCCGAGTTGTGGCCAGCCGTTGCCTTGTTCACCCAGCAGCTGGATCCACTCGTCGCGGATGCGGCCGTCGGGGTCACGGGGCAGCGGTACCTGGGTCGGCCCTGGCGGTGGTGCGAACCCGGGCAGGCCGAGGGTCTGCCCGACGGTGGCGACACCATCGACGAGGGTATGACCGGCCAGCTGGGGCCAGCCGTTGCCGCCGATACCCATGAATTGAATCCACATATCGGTCACCGGATCCGGCGCGACGACTCCGACACCGACCTGGTTGGCGAAGTCCTCCGGCGAGAATCCGTCCGCGGAGTTCATATCGCAGTTGCCGAAGGGTGGGGCGCCCTCGGGCAGGCCACCACCGTATCCCTGGCCGTTGGTGTACTGGTGTGCGATCTGGCCGGGCAGGTTGGGGTTGCTGCCATAGCCGGCGCCGATCATGTTGAGCCCATCCGGGCGCACCGGCCACATGCTGTCGAAATCGGGTCGGTTGGCGTAGCCGATGACCCGGCGGGTGGAGCCCAGCCAGTCGGCCAGCCGCCAATAGGCGCGGTTGATACCGTCCGACTGGTCCCCGCCGGGATTGCCGCCCGATTCCACGTCGATCATGGAGATCATCTTCGGATGCGGGCCGCCCGCCCGGCCGACCATACTTCGGTGGGTGTCGACGGTATCGAGCCAGTTCGGCCGCCAATAGAAGTAGACGATGAAGCAGGATATTCTGCCGGCGTCGGCGGCTCGAGCAGCCCAGGCATAGTTCGAGTAGAAGTTGTTGTCCTGGTAGGTCCCGTCATTGGAGCGGAACGAAAAGATCTGATACGGGTAGGAGTCATCGACCGGAACTTGGAACTCGGACACATCGGCGAAAAGGGAATCAACCATAATCCCCTCCAAGAGGTCGACCGGCCCTCGAGCTGACCGGATCTCGGGTGGTGGCTCTCCAATTCTCCAGGGCCGCAGCCCGTCACGTCATCATTAGTCCACTTCTCGTGACCGCCTCGTAACCGCTGACGCCCCAACCGAACCCGTCGCCGTTCGCGCTACCCGCTACCGGCGCCGGCCACGACGGCGCGGACCCTCAGCTGGGTCGCAGTCAGCTGCCCGTTACCGCACGCTGTCGCGGCGCGCTCGAGATACAGCGATGCGGTGTTGTCGGGCGGGTAGATCCGCAGCCCCGGCACCGCCACCGGCTGACACTGCTCGGGCGGAATGTTGTGCACATTGACCGCGAACACAAGCGCCGACGCCTGGTCGCCGGGAGCCAACTGGACCGGACCGGACGAGGTGCCCTCGCGGGCGGCGGGCGCACCGACGGGCGCGCTGTCGGGTCCGGTGGCATAGGAGATACCCGGGAAACCTTCGAGTGCACACGGACCGGATCCGTTGTTGGTGAACACGATCGGGAAGGCGACAGTTCCGGCAGCCACGGTTTCCGTTCCCAGACCGGCCGCCAGATCGGATGTCCGACATTGCGGTGCAACAGCATTCGAATCGCGCGCGGCCGGCGTCACCGACGGTCCCGAAACCACGTGCAGTGCCGGGCCCGCGCGGTAGCTCGTCGTATCCGGCGCCGACTGTTCGGAACCGCAACCACTGACGGTCGCGGCGGTAGCCGCAGCGAGCAGCCACCACGCCATCCGCCATCTCCTCACAACAACTCACCGTACTCCGCGAGCGGGCGCATGTGCAGCGCAAACGCAATCACCACAACCGGATACGCCACGAAGGATCGGGCACCGTCGGCGGTGCGAACAGCCCAATATCCCGGCCCAATCACATGCCCTCTCCGCGCGACTCCACTACTGACCCCACATAGGTCCGGGCAGGTCGTGGCGTGTTCGGGGATAAGTGGCGAAGTTCAGGTGTCGTTGGCGAGTGAGTGGCGAAGCTCGGGGTAAGTGGCGAGGTGCAGTGAACGTGCCCGTATCTGGGCGGTCTCGATTGCAAGATGCTGTCCTGCGCCACCGGACCGTCCTCGAGCTGGGTGCTCTGGTCTGCAGGGAGCAATCTCGAGTGGCTAACTGGACTTGGTCAAAGCTGTTGTGGGACAGTGGATCTGGGTACTTTGGCAGTGGGTCGAGCGCGCACAGCGCGTCGGCGGGCTGCTGGTCGGAAGTCATGGTAGTAGCAGACGGAGTCATCGATCGCCGGACCCGCGCACCGACATGGAAGCCCGGTTCCCACATGCCGGAGCATTGTTCACCCGGCGGCTGAATCCGGGATCTGGCACTCTTTGCGTTTTAGGTCGGATTTGGCGCGGCCGGACCGATGCACAGCGCGACCGCACGGAAACAATGCTTTCGCAGGAAAGCGATCTGGTCGCCGACCATGGCCTCAACCCGTCCCCGATATAGGCATCGAAGTGGCCGAACGGGTAGATGCGCAGTTCGCCACGTAGCGCCCGACGGTGCTATCCGAATCGCCAGCATGGTCGATCCGCTGGTGTCGCGCTCTGCCACCTCCGGCGCACCGAATCCCTCGCGACTCGGATACCGCGTCCACACGGTCCATCACGCATTGCTTTCTCGCCACCTCGATTCGAAACTAGGCCGAAGCCCTTCAGGTGGACGAGGGGAGGAGGTCACCAAATGATGTGGTCGGCTGCGGTGTGTGGGTGGGCGAACGGCTCAACCATGTGAATCTCACGAGTCAACGCGAGCACTACCGATCCCGGCCATTATGAGGACCATTGCCCGCTTACGGAGGTCTGTGTGCTCCTGCGCGGTTGGAGCCCCAAGCATACCGTCGGACCCGAGTTTTCGGCGTCGTGGCCGGTAACAGCCGATATCGTCGCTCGGGCTTCGGCCGCGCGGAGTCGGTTCGGTCGCGGGCCGGTGGACCGTGTTCGATTCGATCGTCCCCTGGAGGTGCCTGATGACCAATGCCCAAAGCCTCGACCAGACACCGGTCACCATGCCGCACATCGGTGATCCGGCTCCACAATTCACTGCCTCAACAACCCAAGGGTCAATCGACTTTCCGGCCGACTACGCTGGTAAGTGGGTGATCTTCTTCTCGCATCCGGCGGACTTCACACCTGTTTGCACCAGCGAATTCATCATGTTCGCTTCGATGCAGCAGCGGTTCCATGAGTACCGCACCGAACTGGTCGGCCTTTCGGTCGACGGCCTGTACAGTCACATCGCCTGGCTGCGCACGATCCAGGAAAAGATCAGCTTCAACGGCCACGACCATGTCGAGGTCACCTTTCCCCTCGTCGACGACGTCACCATGGACGTCGCGCGGCGCTACGGCATGATCATGCCGGGCGAGGACTCCACGAAGGCTGTGCGTGCGGTATTCGTCATCGACCCGCGTGGCGTCATCCGTGCCGTCATCTACTACCCGTTGAACACCGGACGCAATTTCGATGAACTGCTGCGGCTGATACAAGCACTGCAGACTGCGGATGCCGTCGGCGTCGCCACCCCGGCGGACTGGCGCCCCGGTGATCGGGTGATCGTTCCGGCCGCGGGATCGTGCGGGGTTGCGGCGGACCGAATGGCCGGTCATGAGGCCGGAGTCGAGTGCCAGGACTGGTTCTTCTGCACTCGTGCTCTGGACGCCACCGAGGTCGAGGACGCCATACGCGCCGACCGGACATAAGACGCGAGAAGTCCAGCGCCGAACGCGTGACCCAGCGACTGTAGGTGGACCCGGCCCCGGGAATGAAGGCCGTCCCATAGGCGCCGCTTTCGATGCCCGTGGGGGTATGTTGAGCGGATAGTCGAGTCTGCGGGTCCGAAGGTACAGCGGCCCGCGTTCAGACGCTCGTGCCGGGTGTGGCACTCGTGCCCGTCAGGATCGCTGCGGCGAAGGAATCGCAGTCGGCTATGGGAATCGGCTGTCCGGTCGGAATTCGGCCAGGTTGTCGGCGGTTGTCGGCCGATATCAGATCTTCTTGACGACGCTGGATTTGAGTTGCATGGCGCCGATGCCGTCGACCTTGCAGTCGATGTCGTGGTCGCCGATGCCGTTGACGAGGCGGATGTTGCGTACCTTGGTTCCGGCTTTGATGCCGGTGGTGCTGCCCTTGACTTTGAGGGTTTTGATCACGGTGACGGTATCTCCATCGGCGAGGACGTTGCCGACGGAATCGGTGATCACCTTCTCGTAGTTGTGGTCCGAGCCGGTTGTGGATGTCCATTCGTGGGCGCATTCCGGGCAGACCAGCAGTGTACCCATCTGGTAGGTGTATTCGCTGGAGCAGGCGGGACATGGCGGCAAGGTCTGGTTCATCGGAGTCGTCCTATCGAGGGGTCGGTTCGCCGAAGTATGGCTGGTGTGGGCTTTATCTGGTTGGGGCAGTGAGGAAGTCGATGATGACGCGGTTGACCTCGTCGGGGCGTTCGAGGTATCCGTAATGCCCGCAGCGTTCGATTTCCACATAGCGCGCGCCGGGGATGGCGGCCGCGACTTCCCGGCCGAACACCGCGGGGGCCAGCTGGTCGTCAGCGAATCCGACGACCAGGCTGGGTGTGGTGATGCGGGCGTAGTCTGCGAGTCGGTTGCGGGAGCGGTCCATCCCGAGTTGGGCGCGAACGCCGGGTGCGGGTTTCGCTGTGGCGGAGAATTCGAAGATGTCGAGCCATTGCTGGGCCTGGGTGGGGTCTTCGAGGGTGTAGGGCGAGAGGTTCAGCATGGCCTTGATCGCCGCCGCGTACTGCGGTGGCAGTTGCACACTTTCATCGTGGAGAGCTTGCTCGCCGAGGTTGAGGGCGCGGGAGAGAGGATGTGGTCGGCCCGCTGTTGCCAGCATGACCGCCTTCGCGACGAGCTCTGGTCGGGCCAGAACCAGTTCCTGGACGACTCGGGCCCCCATCGAGGTGCCGACCACGTGTGCAGGGGCACCGTTTAGATGGTTGATCAGCGCGGCGGTGTCGGCGACCAGGTCGTCGATAGTCATGCCGTGCACGCTTTCGTGTGAGGGTGCGATCCCGCGGTTGTCCATGGTGGCGACCCGGAAGCCGGCCTTGACCAGGGCCGGTGTCTGATAAGTGCGCCAGACCCGCCCGGGGCTGCCGCTGCCCATGACCATGACGACCAGCGGACCTGTGCCGGTGACGTCGTAGCTGAGTTGGATCCCGTTGAGGATGGCAATGGGCATGGTCCTTCTTCCGTACAGTAGCGGGTTTTGTTCCGTCCGCGGAGACGCGCGCGGCTCGGCGGATGCCACGCCAACCTGTATCGGGTGCAGGCAACGCCGAGCTTCTGCCAGGTGGCGAGCGGTCGTGGAGCGGCCAGCTTCAGCGATGACCGATGGTGTGCAACGGTTTTCCGGTGGTGGCGTACACCAATGCGTGGGTTCCGCACCGTGGGCGGGATGTGGCATCTGCTGCCAGTGCCGTCGGCATAGCAGCGAGCAGTCCGTGCATCATAGGATCTGCCTTCGCTGTCGGCCAAGCGGTGTCACCACATCCCGTTCACCTCCATGATTGGTTGCTAACTTTAGCAAGTATCCAGAAGGGGAGTGTGGACTCCTTGGTGTCAGGCGCGTCCGTGGCGACGTTCGTAGTCGAGAACGGGCGAAAGAGCAACCGCCGACTGAAATCCCGATGCGCGGCAGCTCCGCCTGTACTGCCCGCACCACGTAGGGACGACGGGTTCAGGCCAGCCCCATGCCAAGGTCGAGGCATGCGCTTCGACCGCGATCACGACGAGTTCGCGGCCCGGCATGCCGGGTTCGCGCAGCGCGTCCGTCCAGCACCACGGCGAGGTCGGATCCGGCCCACACGTCGAGCAGCCGAAAGTTCTCCATCAAGGGCCCCACGCCCGGCAGCTCGGCCACCGCGCGCATCGCGGCTCACTCCGACTCGTGCTGACCGGCAACCTCGGCATAGATCCGCATCGCCCGCTCACGCAGCTCGGCCGGATACTTCTTCCTCGACGACACCGACTCCATCCTTCACAGAAGATGGAATCCCCGCATTCACTGGGGGATTCAACACGGCGTGCGGCCGATGCATGATCACGACAGAACTCTGCGTGCGCTAGGAGAAGTGTCCCTTTTCTGCCTGTTCCATCAAGCGCATGAACTGTTCGGTACGCATGTGGATGAGCGTCTCGTGGTCGCCGGCCTCGAAGTAGATGTCGGGTTGTGTGCTCAGGCTTTCGTCGATCAGTGTTTTCATGCCGTAGGCGGTGCAGAGGGGCGGGATGGCTCCGAGTTCACAGTCTTTGAAGACTTCGCGGATGTCCGACTCGTTGGCCAGCGATAGACGCCGTCCGGTTTGGTCCCACAGCTTTGGCAACCGCAGGTGATGACTGGATGGCAGCACGGCACCGACGTACCCTTGCTCGTCTTCGAGGAGGATCGTCTTGGCGAGTCGGTCGCTGGGGATAGCCGCCGTTACGGCTGTCTCGGTGCTGCTATGGCTGTGCGGATGTCGCACGACTTCATATTCGACGCCTGCATCGCGTAGGCACATGTGCACGGTAGGTGACATGGGCATGGCGGAACCTCCACTGGCTGGTTGGCACCACTTCTGAACCCGGCGGCCCTAGTCCTTCATCATAGCCCTGACACGCCTCGGCGAGGCAGGTGTCAGCCCTGCTCGAACTCATAGCCGAGTCCGGCCACGCAAACCCGACAACCTGCGCGGGCGGTCGCGGACGCCGCTGTATCGCGTGTGGAGCGGGCCGGCTGGGATGACGACAGGACGCCGATTGTCGTGGCGATGGCCAAATCTTGTGCGGGCCATGCGCCTTCGACGGTCGTTCGGAACACGCCCCAGATTCACGGCGCGATCGGTACTACCTTCGAGCACGATCTGCATCGGTACATCAAGCCCGTCCTGGCGCGGCGGTCGGAATTCGGATCGGTCGGCCGATGGGACCGGCTACTGACGAATGCGGTCGTGGATGCGGGCCGGAACGGCGCCTGGCGTCTGGTCACCGCAGGGGGCCACACCGAATGTGATGGACGCGATCCGGTCGCCGCTGTCCGATCCGACGCACCTGCGGAACGCGTGACCGGATCGCACAACATCACATCATTGGGACATCGATGGTGCCCAAGCGCGAAAAACGGTGGCCGGATCCGCATACCGCGTATCAGCCAGCGTATGGACGATGTCGCAATTGCGGCGGACCAGCGGCAAGGTGGCGGCCAGGCCGGCGAGTTCGCGCGCTGGTACGTTGTAGCCGCTTCTCCGCAAGGTCTCGTGGATGAAGCCCTGCGTCTCGTCCGTCGGGACGCCCTGCACCACGCTGTCTTCCCAGTCCCGGTTGGTCACTCCTTCCCGCAGTTGCGGCGTTGCAAGGTGCCAATCGGTATGGCGTTGATACGAATCTGCCACGCGTAGGACTGCTGCCTCATCGAAGGGGCGGCCGATCAGTTGGGCCGCCAAGGGCAGCCCGTCGGAGCCGAAGCCGATCGGCATCGACAGCGCCGGATTTCCGAGCGCGTTCCAATATGCGGTGTGATACGAAAAGGACTCTCCCGCAAACAGTGTCGCGGTGTAGTCGCCACTGGCCTCGACCCGAGGTGCCGGTCGGGTGACGGTGGGAGTGAGGACGAGGTCGACAGTATCGAACAGTCGTGCTACCGCTTGCTGACCTACGGACCGGACACGTTGCGCCTGAACGTAATCCGGGCCGCTGGTGAAGGCTCCGAGCGCCAGGCCGAGTCTGGTGAATTCGAAGTACTCATCCCACCGGGTCTTGATGTCGGGCGCGTGGTACGCGGCGGCTTCGGCGAGAATGCTGACGACAGCGGCGGCGGTCACTTCCTGGTAGTGGGGCAACGTCACATCCACCACCGTCGCGCCGGCCGTTTCGAGGGTGGAGACCGCGTCGGCGAACAACCGTTTCAGTGCTGGATCGGCGTCGCCCGAGAACGTCTCGAGCATGTCGACGCCGATCGTGCAGCCGGTCAGATCGCCGGTCAGGGCGTGCGGAAAGTGGGGGACCTCGTCTCGGGCCGTTGTTCGATCCGTTGCGTGTGAGCCGGCCATGACGGCGAGCAGCACACTGCAGTCGTGGGCGCTGCGCGCCATGGGACCGATGCAGTCGAGTGTGTATCCCAGCGGCACGCATCCAGACTTCGGCACCCGCCCGTAAGTCGGCTTTATGCCGGTGATTCCGTTCAGTGCGGATGGCATACGGATGCTCGCGCCGGTATCGGTGCCAACCGCCGCGAGGAACATGCCGGCGGCGCATCCCGATGCCGACCCTGAGCTCGATCCGCCCGCCCAGCGTGTCGGGTCCCACGGGTTGCGGGGGATCGGAAACGGTTTGGTCGGGTCAGGAGAACCGAATGCGAACTCCATGGTGGTGGTCTTTCCTACGATGACAGCTCCGGCGCTGCGCAACCGGGCGACGGAGACGGCGTCTCCCTGTCCCCACTCGCGATCCAGGACAGTGCTCTGGGCCGTCGTGGGGCCATCGTCCGTGGTGATGATGTCCTTCACGGCAATCGGAATACCCAGCAGCGGGCGGCGGTCGCCGCGGCGGCGCAACCGGTCCGCATGCTCGGCGGTCCGAAGTGCCGAATCACGGAATCGAGTCACGAACACGCCGAGGCCGTCGTCATATCGATCTGCCTGCTCGAGGACCTTGCTCGTCAGCTCGACGCTGGTCAGGTCCCCGGCATCCATGGCGGTGGTTGCTTCGGTAATGGTGAGTGGCTGTTCCATGCAGAACTCCTGCTGGCTCTGGGGCGGATCGGGGAGTGGGTGGGCCGATCCGACGGGAACACAGTGGTCCGTGGGTGTGGCGAATCGCCGCCTGGGTTCTCGGCCCATGGCGACTATAGGTCATACCATTGATTGGTAGGTCCGAATTGCGAGATCAATCGAGGCTGGCGATGCGGCGCCAATGCGCGTGCGCGGCCGGCGTCCACTCCGCGCGCAGGTCGCGCAGCCGCTTGGCGGCACGTTGTCCGCGCCAGTCGGGCAGCAGGACCTCCGGCAGGCGAGGGTCCATGTACGTCATGCGCCGGAGTGCGTCGGCGAGTTCCACATGGGCGAAGAGCAACTCGTCACCCGATTCGTCTTGGCGTGCATCGAACCGTTCGAGCAGCGCATCGTAGGCCTTCTCGGCGGCGTCGAGGTCCCAGGAGCGGCGCACCAGCTCTTCTTCGGAAATACCTGCGACAGCGGTTGTTCCGATGAACGACACCGTATTCGCCGTCAGGCCGAGTGAATCGATCGCCTTCGCGGCCTCTGCCGCACGTCCGGTGTGGGGAGTGACCCACACTCCGGGCGTCGGATTCCCGAAGCCCGCCCAGCGCAACGCCGCGTAGAGTTTCTTGCGCGTCGAACGGTGCGATTCGGGGATCGGCACGTTGACGACGAGCCACTGACCGTCCCACTGGGTGATATCGACGTCGGTGGAGAACACCCGCACATCACCCTCGGTGAACAGGCGATGCGCCTTGTCGGTGAGACTCCACAGGGTTTCGCGGCCGTCGCGTCGCGCGGCGATCAACCCCGCCGATCCCGTGCGCGCGACAGCCTGTCTGCCCGCGTGGGCGCCGAAACCCAGCCCGTTCAGTACATAGAGCAACGCCGCGGTCCGGACCGGTTGTCCGTACGGTTCGACGAGTTCACCGAGTACGGTGATGAGCACCGACCGGGCACTGCGGGTCGATGGAGCGTCCTTCGGGGACGACGGCGTCGGGTCGGCGTCGGGCATATCCCCATCGTTGCGCAATGGGCCGGTGCGATGCCACCGCGCCCCGTCCTGCGCGCGTACCACCCACGGTGTTCCTCGGCCACGCTGTCACGCGGTTCGGTCGACAGCGGGGCACGATTCCCGGTCGTCGATACCCCAGTCCCGGAATACGGTGGCGGTATCGGAGCCGGGGGTTCGGGGCGGCCGGTATGTTGCGGCGGGCGTATCGGCGAACCGTGGTGCGGCCGCCGGCTGTCGTTGCCCGAACGCCTCGACCACCGTGCCGCGCGCGACTATCTGCGGGTGGTGCGCGACCTCGGCCAACGAAAGCACCGGTGTCACACAGGCGTCCAACGGCTCGAAGATACGCACCCACCCGTCGCGATCGCGAGTGCGGAAGATTTGGGCGAAACGCTCTCGTACGCAAGGCCATTCACTCGTGTTGTATTGGTCGGGCAGCTCGGCCGCGGCAAGACCCAGTCCCGCCAGCAACCGGGCGTAGAAGATCGGCTCGACGGCGCCGACCGCGATGTACAAGCCGTCCGCGCATTCGTAGGTGTCGTAGAACGGCGCACCGCCGTCGATGACATTTGTGCCCCGCTCGGCCGACCACACATCGTTTTCCGTCAAGGTCCAGAACATCGACATGAGTGCACTGACGCCGTCCAGCATCGCGATATCGAGCACCCGTCCGCTGCCGCTCCTGGTCCGTGCGTGCAGGGCCGCGAGTATGCCCTGTACCGCCAACATCGAGCCGCCACCCAGGTCGGCCACCAGATTGAGCGGCGCGAGCGGTCGTTCCCCCTTGCGCCCGATGGCATTCAGTGCACCGCTGAGCGCCAGATAGTTGATGTCGTGCCCCGCATGGGATGCGAGGGGACCTTCCTGTCCCCAGCCGGTGATCCGGGCATAGATCAGCCCCGGGTTGCGTTCGGCGCAGATATCGGGGCCGATCCCGAGCCGCTCGGCGACACCGGGCCGATAGCTCTCGATCAGAACATCGGCCTTGTCGACCAGCCGCAGCACCTTGGCGAGGTCGGCGGGATCTTTGAGATCGGCGCTGACCGAACGCCGATTGCGCAGTACGGCGTCCTTGTCCACCGGGACCAATTGCGTGACGCCCCCGGGTCTTTCAACGCGCACCACATCGGCGCCGAGATCAGCGAGCAACATCGCGGCGTGTGGTGACGGGCCGATTCCGGCCAGTTCGATCACACGTAGTCCAGCCAGCACAGATTCCATCCGAATCCTCCTCGAACCCTTTTTATATTTGACACTTACGGATACTGTCTATCAAATATCGTCTCATCTACAACAGGTTGCGCCGGCGCCGGGCGAGTGTCCGCGCCGCGACCGTTCACGAAGCCGAGGGCTGGATATGAATGAACTGGATCCGACGGTCATGTCGGCGCTGCGAGCGGTTGCCGACGATCCGGCGACCTACGCGCGGGAATGGAAGGCCGAGCACGGGCGGCGCGCGATCGCGTCGTTCCCGATGAACTTTCCTGCCGAGATCGTGCACGCTGCCGGTGCGCTGCCGGTGATCGTGCAAGACAGCCCCACTCCGATCACCGAGGGCCGCAGCCTGCTGGCCGAGTTCTACTGCGGCTACACCCGCAGTGTCGCCGACCAGGCGGCGCTCGGCCGCCTCGATGTTTTCGATGCCTTTGTCGCCGCGGATCACTGCGTGCAGCTACTCGGAGCGGTCGACGTGATCCGCTGGGTCCGACCGGCCAAGCCGGTGCACTTCGCGCAGTTCACAAGCGCGATGGACGATGCATGGACGAAGCCGCGGGTGGAAGGGCGAATCGAGGAACTGAAATCGGAGATCGAAACGGTTCTCGGCGTTACGGTGACCACGGCGGCGCTGGCCGCGAGCATCCGGTTGTTCAACGAGAACCGTCGCCTGCTGCGGTTGCTCTACGACCTGCGCCGTTGCGGTCGCGCTCGGATTACCGCCAGCGACATGCAGGTACTGGTCAAGTCCAGCATGGTGATGGATGTCGAAGAGCACACCGCCCTGCTCGGCCGTGTGCTGGCGCAGTTCGATCCGGCCGCGGAACCCCGGGCCGATCTGGTGCGCCTGCATCTGTCGGGACATTTCTGTCACGCCCCACGCGCCGAAATTCTGGATGTGATCGAGGAAGCGGGCGCGATCGTCGTCGACGACGATTTGTACACCGGCTTCCGCTACATCTCGACCGATGTGCCCGAGTCGGGCGATCCACTGCACGCGTTGTCGCAGTGGTACCTCGACCGCAACCGCGCCGCCCCGTGCCCGACTCGGGTGACCACGGACGTCGACTGGGACACCTACCTGATCGATTCACTGGTCCACAGCCGCTGCGACGGTGTCGTCGTGCTCATGGCGAAGTTCTGCGAACCGCACATGCTGTACTACCCCGAATTGCGTAAGGCGCTCGATGCCCGCGGCATCCCGTCACTGCTGCTCGAGACCGAGCACGAGGGCAATCCCGTCGAAAATCTGCGCACGCGGATGGAGACGTTCATCGAACGCATTCGCCGCGAACCGGCAACCATCCGGTCCTGAATCCTCCCGACGCACAAAGGAGTTCGCCATGGCGATCCAGCAAGCGAGTACCGAAAAGGCAAATCGGTTGACCAGCACCCGGGTCGGTGGCCGCATGGTGGCCGAATACTGGGACAACATCTTCACGGCCAAACAGCGGGGCAAACACGTCGTCTGGTACAACGGCGCCGCCCTGAACCCGCTGTTCCAAGCCGCAGGGCTGGAATGGTGCCACGGAGAGGCGTTCGCCGCCCGCCTGGCCGCGCAACATCTGGAAGGGCCCGCACAGGCCGCCGGCGCCGAGTACGGCTATATCGGTGAGCTCTGCTCTTATGCGAGAACGCATCTCGGATGTGCGGTCCTCACGCACCAGACCGTCAGCGAGCAGTCGACCGGGGTCGTCGGGATGGTCGACCAGCAGGAGCTCGCCGCCAAATTGCCGGCGCCGGACTTCTTCGTCAACGGCTATGCCGGCTGCAGCACCGGCCAGCAGTGGGACGCGATGACCTACCGAGTCTTCGACCGCAAACTGCCCTTGTTCAATGTGTCGATACCGATGCTGTGGGGCAACAAGCCCGACGCCGGCTATATGCGAGGCGAGGAGTGGAACGAGGTGAGCCGGTATGTGGAAGGGCAATTGCGCGAGCTGATCGGTTTCCTCGAACATCAGACCGGCCGACCATTCGACTGGGATGCGTTGAGCGAGAGCATGTTCTACATCAAGCGTGCCTCCGAACTCCGCCTCGAGGGTATGGCGTTGTGCACCAAGGCCCCGACGCCCGCGACCTACTGGGACTGGGTCGCGAGTATCGCGCCGATCAACTTCCTGCCGGGCAACCAAGCGCTGGTCGACTATTTCGCTGGCATGAAGGCCGAGATCGAGCAGCGAATCGCCGACGGTGTGAGTGCGGTCCGTGACGAACGCTATCGCGTGTACTTCGACGGCATCATGAACTGGAACAAGCTCGGCTTCCTCACTCGGAAATTCGCCGAATACGACGTGGCCGTCGTCGCGGGGCGCTACACACACGAATCCTTCTGGCAGGAACCCCAACTCATCGACGTCGACAATCCCCTGCTCGGTATGGCACAGCACTATCTCCTGTGTCCGCTCAACCACGGATTGAAGAATCTGCAGGAGCTGTTGCTGCGCCGTCTGGATGAATATGCGATCGACGGCATCGCATTCCACTCCACGCGCACCTGCCGAGCGATGACCAACCCGCAGGCAATGTTGGCTCGGACCGCGGAACAGGAGCGCGGCGTGAAGTCCTTCTTCTTCGAAGGCGACGTCGCCGACGCATCGTTCTACAACGACGAGCTTTTCGACAGTCGGCTCGAGGCGATGTTGGAGGCCATCGATGTACAGCGCATGAAATCAGGGGTGCGGGGATGACTGTGGGCAGGCAATCATGAGCGCCGGCTGGTTCGTTATGGGTGTCGATCTCGGTTCGACCACGGCCAAAGCGGTCGTCGTCGATCAGGACGGCGCGCTGTGCGGGACACAGGTCGTGCAGATGGGCGCGGTCAGCCCCGCAGCGGTCGCTCGCGCGATCGACGGTGCCCTGCGCGCCGCCGAGGTTACCGGCGGCGACATCCGCCGGACGATAAGTACGGGTTACGGACGCAAACTGGTTCCGGGCGCCGACCGTAGTTTCACCGAGATCACCTGCCATGCTCGCGGTGCCGCGGCGCTGCGGCCGGGCGTGCGGCTGGTGATCGATATCGGCGGCCAGGACAGCAAGGCGATCATTGTCGACGATGCCGGTCTGGTGGATCGGTTCGCCATGAACGACAGATGTGCCAGCGGGACCGGACGATTCTTCGATGTGCTGGCCCGGGCACTGGAAGTCGATATCTGCGAGGTGGGCGAATTGGCATTGTCGGGCGGCGACGCCCTCGAGGTCAGCAGCATGTGTGCCACTTTCGCCGAGACCGAGGTGATCTCGTTGTTGGCGCAGGGACGTGCGAAAGCCGATATCGCGGCATCGGTACACAGGGCGGTCGCGGCGCGCACCCTCGGATTGGTGGCACAGGTGGGTAAAGCGTCACCGGCGGTGATGACCGGTGGGGTGGCCAAGAACGTCGCCGCCCGGCATTACGTGTCCCGCGCACTGGGCAGGCCGATCGAATTGCTCGAACAACCCCAGATCGCCGGCGCCTATGGGGCGGGGTTGCTCGCGCGTGACGAATACCTGGGAGCGCTCGGATCGCCGGGCGAACGAGATGCCCTGGCTGAAAAGCACGTGGCCGCAACCACTTCGGCCACGAAGCCGCACTGTCTCGAGTGCAACGGCGAACTCGATCACGCAGCGCAGGCGCCCGCCGGCCCGGTGGCACTCGAATTGCGAAGGAATATCTGATGAATGATGAGCAGAACGAAATCCGAGTGCCGACCCTGGCCGAGTCGACGGTATACATCGTGGGCGGCACGAGCGGTGTGGGACTCGAGGTCGCACGCCGATTCGTAGCGGCTGGAACGCAGCGCATAGGTCTGGTCGGCCGCAATACCGAGCGCGGGGAAAAAGCGGCCGAGCATATTCGATCCCTGGCGCCGGGCGTGTGGTGTCTGTTCGTCGCCGCCGATGTGAACGATCCCGCCGAAGCCGGGCGGGCGTCCACCGAACTGCGCGCCGGTCTGGGTGCCGCCGACGTCCTGATCAACAGCACGACAAGCGCGTTCACGCCTCGACTGTTGCACGAAACGCCCCCGGAGGATGTGCCCGCCATTCTGCTCCAGCAGGCGCTCGGGCCGCTGAACATGTGCCGTGCGGTCCTGCCGGATATGCGTTCGCGGCGCAGCGGTGTCATCGTGAATATCGCCTCCGACGCCGCCAAATGGCCGACGCCCGGCGAGTCTGTCATCGGCGCGGCAATGGCGGCCATTGTCACCTTCACCAAGACATTGGCGATGGAGGCCAAGCGCGATGGGGTTCGGGTCAATGCGGTGACGCCGTCGCTGATCCGCGATACCGGGGCCTACGACCGCGTCATGGCCGAGCCCTTCAGCGCCAAACTCTTCGAAAAGGCGGCTCGCGCCGCATCACTCGGCGTCGCCGAGCCGGTGGATGTCGCCGAGCTCATCGTCTTTCTGAGTAGTCCCCAGGCCCGCCGGATCACCGGTCAGGCGGTCAGCCCGAACGGCGGAATTTCCGCGGGATAGCGGGCCGTCGGGCCGAATGATCAGGTCCGGGCGGCTGATCGGCGGGCGACGGTCCGTCCGTGAGCTGCGGCTTTGAAACTGCAAATGGTTTGACAATTTTATAGATATTAGAGACGAATGTGTACTACATTACCTGTGACCGGCGTCATGCTCTGCCAGAGTCGAATGGCCCGTACGGGTGGCGCACGGACTCACCGCATCATTCACAACCGCACATCCGAAGGCGGATCGTACGATGACCCTCACGCAATCCTTCTGGCCGGCCTCGAAAAGTTCGGGCGTTCGCGACATCACTCTCGGCGACCTGCTCAGGCAAGCCGCCGCTGCGCAGCCCGACCGGGTGGCGCTTGTCGACGGCGATCCTGATCCGGCCGAGCGGACCGAATGGACCTACCGTGAACTTCTCGCCGAGGTGGACGCGGTGGCGCGTGCGTTGCTTACACACTTCGCGCCCGGTGAGCGAATCGCGGTATGGGCTCCCAACAGCGCGGAGTGGGTGATTCTGCAGCAGGCGATCGCGATGGCCGGCATGGTGGTGGTCGGCATCAATCCGGCCTACCGTGCGCACGAACTCGACTACATCCTGCGCCAATCCCGCGCCGCGGGCCTGTTCTTCCGCGAACGCTATCGCGGAGTAGATCTCGCGGATGTCCTCGGCGAAATCTCCGGGGCCCTTCCCGACCTTCGCAAGGTGGTGGCGATGGGGGAGTGGCAGTCGTTTGTGGCTACCGGGGATCCGGCAGCACAGTTGCCCGCCGTTTCCCCCACCGATCCGGTGCAGATCCAATACACCTCTGGCACTACCGGATTTCCCAAGGGCGCGATGCTGCACCACAAGGGAATCGTCAACGAGGCGACCTTCGTTTTCGAGCGCGCCGGACAATCCGGCCCCGTGGTGTGCGTCAACGCGATGCCGATGTATCACATCGGCGGCGGAGGCGTGACGGAACTCGGGACCTTCGCGGCGCACGGGACCTATGTGGTGCTGCCCGGATTCGATGCCGCACTCATGCTCGAAATGCTCGAAACTTACCGGGGCACACACTCGTTGATGGTCCCGACGATGCTCATCGCCCTGCTCGAGCATCCGGATTTCGATACCCGTGACCTGTCCAGTGTCTACACCATCATGTCCGGCGCAGCCGCGGTGCCGCAGGCGCTGGTCGAGCGGGTCATCGCGCGGCTCGGCTGCCGATTCACCATCCTGTTCGGGCAGAGCGAGATGCACGGGGTGATCAGTCAGACCCGCATCACCGATGACCCGGTCGACCAGGCGACGACGGTGGGGCAGCCGCTGCCCGAACTCGAGGTGAAGGTCATCGATCCGGTCTCCGGCGATATCGTCCCGATCGGTGAGCCGGGTGAAATCTGTTGTCGCGGTTACCAGAACATGCTCGGATACTCGGATATGCCGGACGATACGGCGGCGACCGTCGATGCCGAGGGCTGGTTGCACATGGGTGATCTCGCAACCATGGACGCCCGCGGCTTCCTGCGCATCACCGGCCGTCTCAAGGACATGATCATCCGGGGCGGCCTGAACATCTACCCGCGTGAAATCGAGGAATTGCTCTTCCAGCACCCGGCGGTTGCCGAGGTGGTCGTCGTCGGCGTGCCCGACGAGAAATGGGGCGAGCAAATCGGCGTGGTGCTGCGCGCCGAGGATCCCGACAGCCCACCCGACGTGGCAGCCCTGAAGGCTTGGTGCCGCGAACGAATCGCCGCCCACAAGACACCGTCGCTGTGGTATTTCACGACGGAACTGCCGATGACGCCCTCGGGAAAGATCCAGAAATTCCGTGTCCAGGACGATATCGCGGCGGGGCGGCTGATTCCGATATCGTCGCCGGAGAAGTCGCCGAGCGAACGCCCTCGAACCGCGTAGCATCCGCCCGCTCGATCCTGGTGACGGACTTCCGCACTGGTGACGCTGGGGATTTGCTCATGGTCCCGCACCGGATCGGCGCGGCCCGCATCGCGCGCCTCGTCGCGGTGTTTGGCACACTGATTGACCGTACCGAACGTTTGGTCGTACCATATAACCGTTACTGTCGAGTTGGAGGTAGGCAACGTGGCTGGTGTGTGGTTCGACGAGTTGTCGGTGGGGCAGAGGTTCGAGCATGCGATTCGGCGTACGGTCACCGAGACGGATAACGTCCTGTTCACCGCGATGACGCATAATCCGGCGCTGCTGCACCTCGACGAGGAGTACATGAAGGGGACGCAGTTCGGTTCGCGGATTGTGAACAGCGCGTTCACGCTGGGGCTGATGGTCGGGATCTCGGTCGGCGACACCACGCTGGGGACCGCGGTCGCGAACCTCGGCTGGGACGAGGTGCGCTTTCCCAAACCGGTATTCCATGGCGACACCCTGCACGTCGAGACGGAAGTCCTCGAGCTGCGCGACTCCAGGTCGCGACCGGACCAGGGGATCGTGGTGTTCCTGCATCAAGCGTTCAATCAGCACGACGAACTGGTCGCGTCGTGCAAGCGTACGGGTCTGCAGCGGAGGAGGCCGCAATGAGTGCGCCGATTCGCTCTTTTCTGTTCGTACCGGGCGACAGCGAGAAGAAGATCGGCAAGATTGCCGGCACGTCGGCTGATGCGGTGATCTTGGATCTCGAAGACGCGGTCAGTGCCGGTCGGAAACCGGTGGCGCGCCAGCTGGTATCGGAGTTCATCGCAGCCGAACCCAGTGCTGCGGTTGGTCCGCAGCTGTGGGTGCGCATGAATCCGCTCGGCACCGAACATGCGCTCTCGGATCTGGCCGCCGTTGTCGCATCACGACCCGCCGGCATCATGATCCCCAAGATCGATGGCCCTTCGGACGTGTTGCGCGTGCATCACTACCTCGAGGCGCTGGAATCCGCGAACGGACTCCCTTCGGGACTGATCCGCCTGCTACCTGTCGCCACCGAAACGCCACTGGCTCCGTTTCGGCTGGGCGATTTCGCCGCTGCGGGTATCTCTCGGTTGTACGGACTGACGTGGGGCGCAGAGGATCTGAGCGCGGCCCTGGGTGCGTCGACGAACATCGGGCCGGGTGGTGCGTGGGCCACCACTTACCAACTGGTCCGATCACTGACGTTGCTCGGCGCGCGTGCCGCGGACGCGGAGGCCGTCGAGACGTTGTATGTGGATATCCGCGACGACCACGGTCTCGCGGAGTCCTCTCGTCGGGCCCGCGCCGAGGGTTTCAGCGGCCGAATCGCTATTCACCCCGCTCAGGTCGAGATCATCAACGCCGCGTTCACCCCGTCGTCCGACGAGGTGGAGTTCGCCGAGCGAGTTGTCGAAGCATTCGCGGCAGACGTGGGAACCGTTGCGCTGGACGGGAAGATGCTCGATCTTCCCCACCTGAAGCAGGCTGAGCGGGTTCTCGCGCTGGCGGGCCGGCCGCGATCCTCGTAGCTGATCCGTTTCGTTATCCCGCCGGCTGTGGGTACACGGTGCGCAGATGCTGGAAGGTGTGCAAGCCTTCGGGGCCGAGTTCGTGGGATGGCCTGCCGCCTCCGTGGTGAGTCGGGCGCCCTCGCTCTTCCGCTTCGCGATCCGTTGTTCAACATCGTCACCCCGAACAGGACTCGAGGACCCCGCGGCGACCGCAGCGTCGATATCCGCGACGTCGCCGGGAATATCGACGATCACCCGGGGGAGTGCACCGTAATGGCGTTACCGGTCGTCAGGCTGTGCCATCCCGTCGAGGCAGAACTCGCGGCAGTCGATGGTTGTCGTCTCGCTCCTCTAGTCGGTTCACGCGCCCGGTTTCGGCGCTATTGTGAACGGCATCACTCGACTGACTGGAGCAAAAGGGCGGGCATTGCAATGGTCTGCCCGTTTGTCGAGTCCGGCAACGTCGCATGGATCTACTCCGCTGCACGTCAAAGGCCCTTCCCTGCTGTCGGAGAGTGATGTACATCGCCGGCAACGCTTGCCTATTCGGTCTAACCATTCTAATCTTTGGACGAAGCTTGTGATTCACCGATAGAGGACGGGCACTATGACCAGCGAGCGGAACCTCGGCAGATACACCCCGGCGCAAATCGACGAGTTCTATGCGAGCGGGCAGTGGGCCGATGTCAACTTCACCGAGTTGCTGCGCTCCCGTGCCGAGGCCTATCCGAACAAGGTGTTCGTCACCGACGGCACCCACGCCATGACGTTCGCCGAGCTCTACGACACTTCCCAGCGGCTTGCGCTCGGCTTGCACCGACAGGGCTTGCGAGCCGGTGATCGCGTGGCCGTACAGCTGCCCAACTGGGCCGCCTTCGTGGTGGTCGCGGCGGCGTTGTCGCGGATCGGCGTGGTGACGGTGCCGGTCATGCCGATCTATCGCAAGGACGAGTTGTCCCATGTGGTGTCGGACGCCTCGATCCGGATGGCTATCGCACCGGCGGAATTCAAGGGCTTCGACTACTTGTCGATGTTCGAGGAGATCCGCCGGGATTCGAACACCCTCGAGGCGATCGTCGCGGTGCGTGCGACCGCGGATGCACGTGATTCGCTGACCGGTCGCGGGATCCTGATGCTGGAGGATCTGATGGTCGCCGACGTGGATTCCGAGCTGGTCGATGCGGCGCTGGATGTGCGAGTCCATCCGGATGATCCGTTCGTCATCGTCTATACGTCCGGTACGACTTCACGTCCGAAGGGATGCGTGCACACCTTCAACACCTGTGCCTCCGGCGCTCGCGCGCTGCGGGTGGCGTTCGGGCACACCGAGGACGACGTCCAGTTCGGCCCTTCGCCGATCACGCATACGACCGGCCTCGTGACCAGTGTGCTGATACCGTTGCTCGCCGGCGCGGCGACGCACCTGATGGCCGACTGGAATCCGGTGCGGGGACTGGCCGAAATCGAGAAGTTCGGCTGCACTGCCGCGGTCACCGCTACCACCTTCCTCCAAACTCTGATCGCAGCCGCCGAAGACCATCCCGAGGCCGACTTGTCTTCGCTTCGGGTGTGGATCTGTGCCGGGTCGCCGATTCCGGCCGCGGTGGTCCAGAACGCCAAGGCCAAGCTGCCGACAACCACTGTGCTGTCGCTGTACGGCCGCAGTGAAAACCTCGCGACGACCACGTGCCGCATCAACGGGGATCAACAGCGCGCCATCACATCCGACGGCGCCGCGTTGCCCGGCGCGGAGGTGAAGATCGTCGGTCCGGACGGTAGCGAGCTGCCTCGCGGTGCCGAGGGTGATATCGCCTACCAGGGCCCGTCGCACTTGGTCGAGTATCTGAATCGCCCGGAGGACACGGCCGAACTGTTCACGCCGGACGGGTTCTCGCGTTCCGGTGATCTGGGCGTGATGGACGAAACCGGATTCGTCCGAGTAACCGGTCGTACCAAGGACATCGTCATCCGCGGCGGCATGAACATCAGCGTCCGCGAGGTCGAGGACAAACTGGCCGATCACCCGGATCTGGTCGCACTCGCGGTCGTGGGCATGCCCGATGAAACGCTGGGCGAGAAAGTGTGTTGCTATGTGGTGACCAAGGAGGGGCACACCGCACCGACGGTCGAAGAGTTGCGGACCTATCTCACCGGCCGTGGTGTCGCGATTCAGAAGACGCCGGAGCGGGTGATTGCGATCGATCAGCTGCCGATGACCGCGACGGGAAAGATCCAGAAGCACATTCTGCGTATGCAGATCGCTGGCGAACTGAACCGGCCGCCCGCGGCGGGTGCCCTTTGAGCGTGACGCCGGCGTCGGTTCCGGAATTTCTGATCAGCGGCGCCGAGGCGCTGGTTCGGGTCAGTCCGCTCAGCCTGTCACCGGAACGGGCGGAACTGACCGTCGAATCGGGGCCGTGGCTGCGGGACCCGGTGGCCGGATTCAGCCGAGGTGCGCTGGCGGTGCCGCTCGACGATGTCACCGGTTACATCATCGCGGTCGGGTCACGGCGGGACCGGTGGCCGGTCAGCCTCGGTATCAGGCTCGACTTTCTCGCGGACCCGCCGACGGACGGATCGCCGCTCGCGGTCACGGGTGAGTTGATCACTCGTGATGATCGAGGTGGTGCGACGCGCGGCACGGTGACCGACGCGAGCGGGGCGGCAATCGCGCTGATCACCCAACGATCGCACCTCGTGTCGTTGGACGGACCGCCGACCGGTCCCGTGGCGCCGTTCGTCGAGCCCTCGGGTGCTACCTCCATCCGCGATGCGCTGGGCATTCGTGAACGCGCCCGCGGCGTCGTCGATATGCCGGCTACGGCATTGGCGGCCAACGGAATGGGCAACATACACGGGGGAGTTCTCATCTGTGGAGTCGAGTTCGCCGCCATGTCGGCGCTCGAGGCGGACGGTCATCTTCGTAGTACGAGTATCGATATCGTCTTCGTCCGCCCCGGCAATGCCGCCGACACCACGACCTTCTGTGCGGAAGTCATGCACCGAGGTCGATCTCTCGCGGTGGTGCGCGTGGTCGGCGCGAACTCATCGGGCAAGGCCTGCGCCGTCGCGACCGTGACCGTGCAGCGGGTGAGCCCATGAGGGCCGTCGTGATGTCGGACTACGGGGGACCGGAACAGCTGGTGTCGCGCCGGGTCGACGAGCCGATCGCTCGAACCGGTTGGGTAACCGTCGAATTGCGGGCGAGCGCATTGAACTGGCACGACGTGCTGGTGCGCCGCGGCCGATACCGGTCGCCACTGCCGCACATACCCGGTGCGGACGGGGCCGGCGTCCGCACCGACACTGGCGAGCAGGTGGTGATCCTGCCGTCGCTGTTCTGGGGTGACCGCCACGACGCCCCGGCATCGGATTTCGAGATCTTGGGTGATCGGGTGCCGGGGACCTATGCCGAACGTGTCACTGTGCCGGAGGAATGCCTGGCGCCCAAGCCGGTCGGCTATTCGTGGGAGGAGTCGGCGGCGCTGCCGCTCGTGGGTGTGACGTCCTATCGTGCGCTGGTGTCCCGGGCTGGGCTGGGCGCGGGCGAATCGCTGCTCATCATCGGTGCCGGGGGCGGTGTCTCCACAATGGCGTTGTCGTTGGCGACAGCGCTCGGCGCGCAGGCTTTCGTGACGGCATCGTCGGAGGAGAAGCTGGCCGCAGCGCGTAACAGCGGTGCTGCCGGTGGGGTGCTGCATTCCGGCGACAGCTGGCCGATACCGGCGAAGGCGCTATCCCCGAACGGAAATGGGTTCGACGTGATCCTCGATCCGGTCGGGCTGTGGGACCGATCGGTCGAGGCGCTGCGGCCCGGTGGACGGTTGGTGGTCCTCGGTGCCAATGTCGCCGAACAGGTGACCATGGACGTCCGACGGTTCTTTTTCGGTCAGTACAGCTTGCTGGGAACGACGATGGGCGGGCCGGATGATTTCCGCGGGTTGCTGAATCTCGTCGGGACCGGCGCGGTCGCCCCGCCCACTATCGCGGGTACCTATTCGCTCGATGACGCCGCGGAGGCACATCGTCGCCTGGAGGCGGGCGGCGCGTTCGGCAAGATCGTGCTCGTTCCCTAGTCGGACGACTCCGAGTTGGCCGAGGCCGACTCAACGAGCGGGCGAGGCGTCCCGCATGGATACGCGGCACGCCTCGCTTCTGGGCGGTCGCCTCTTCCACGGCAACCGCATTGAGCAGACCGCTACTGTCGCAACGAGATTCGCACGCGAGCCGTTCCGGCGATCACCACTCGATCAGCGGACTTCGCTTGTAGTGACAGCGTCGCGGTGGCGGTGGCCGGATCCACCGATTCGACTCGACCGCTCAGCTCGAGTGTCTCCCCGATGCACAGCGGCGAAGCGAATCGCACCGAGTACGACATCAGATTTTCCACATGCACCAGGTCCGACACCCACGCGGCGAGCATGCCCGCCTGCATCTGTCCCATCGAGATGACACCGGGCAGTCCGGCTCGAATCGCGTACTCGGGGTCGTGGTGCAAGGGGTTGAAATCTCCACCCGCGCCGGCGAATCGGACGATATCGGTCTGGGTTATCGGCCCGATCCGCCGGGGCGCGAGCTGCTGGCCGCAGGTCAGTGCGACGGGGGCTCGGGTCATCATGCGCCTCTTTCGATCAGGACTTCGCGTTGGGTGACGACCGTGTCGCCGGAGCTGTCGGCCCAATCGGTTTCCAGGGTGACCAGTCGCATCGTGCCGCCGCGTTTGCCCTCCTTCGTGGTGTCGTCCACGACGCGTCGGGTTCCGGTGAGTCGGTCGCCGACGACGGGCGCGCGGGTGTACTGCCATTCCACCGAGCCCACCACCACCCGCTCGATCGCGAGTCCGAGCGCACGCACGAACTGTTGTTGATTTCGATGATGTCCGGCTACGACCACATGTGTCGGAGTCGCCGGCGGGTTCGCGAATCCGGCTGCGGCTGCGGCCTCCCCGTCGGTGTGGACCGGGTCGAGCGCGTGTGTGGCCGTGGCGAATTCCCTGATCTTCCCGGCCTCTACCTCGAACGACACCACGTCGAGGACGCTGCCGACGGATAGCTCCCGAGCCGAGGGGCTCGTCATGGGTACCTCCCTGGATTTTTTGGTCTGACCTATTGTAACGTTGGTCCGTAAACATGTGGAGGTTCAGATGGATCTGAGCGATTCGCCGGACGAGGCGCGATTCCGAACGCGCATTCGTGACTGGCTGACCGAAACCCTGCCGACTTTGCCGTGGCCGGAACCGGCGCGGCTCGAGGACAAGCGCGCCTTCTGGTCGGTCTGGCAGCGCAAGCTCTTCGAGGCCGGCTTCGCCGGTTTGTCGTGGCCGGCCGAGTTCGGCGGCGCCGGTGCCGACGCCAAGATCAAGGCCATCTTCAACGAGGAGATGGATCGCGCGGGTGCACCGGAGCGGCTGAACATCATCGGGGAGGACTTCGCGGGCCCCACCATCGTCGCCTTCGGGAACGACGAACAGAAACACCGGTATCTGGAGCCCATCCTGAACGGCGAACAGATCTGGTGCCAGCTGTTCTCCGAACCCGAATCCGGATCCGACCTCGCGTCGCTGCGTACCAAGGCGACCAAGGTCGACGGAGGCTGGAAGATCCAGGGACAGAAGATCTGGACCTCCCGCGCGCAGATCGCCGACAACGCGATCCTGTTGGCGCGCACCGGTGGTGGAGATCGTCACAAGGGCATCACCTACTTCCTGCTCCCGATGTCGTCGCATGGTGTGACGGTGCGCCCGCTCGCGCACATGCTCGGCGAGGCGGAGTTCAACGAGGTGTTCCTCGACGATGTCTTTCTGCCCGACGGTGCGGTGGTCGGCGAGGTCGACGGCGGCTGGAAGGTCGCTATGGGAACGCTGGCCTTCGAGCGCGTCGGTATCGCGACCGGGCGGGTGAACACCACCCGTGCGGTCAACGATCTGATCGAACAGGTCAAACGGAAGACCGACGACGAGGGTAATCCCTTGAGTGGCAAGCCTGAGATCCGCGACCGCATCGCCGACCTCTATGGCCGCGCCCTGACGCACTACCTGATCGGGCAGCGAGTCATCACCGGCGCCGCATCCGGGCAACCACCGGGGCCGGTCACCTCGATCGGGAAACTGTATTTCTGCCCGCTGGTCGAAGACATCGCGGACTTCGGTCTCGAAGTGACCGAATTCGGTGGGCAGTTCGGTCTGGCCGAGGATGCCGACAACGCGGACGCGGACCAGCAGCGCTGGTTGCGGCTCGCCTACCAGGCGCGCGGAACCGCTATCGCCGGCGGATCGACCTTCATCCAACGCAACATCGCTGCCGAGCGTGTGCTCGGAATGCCCCGCAATTGAGAAAGGCGGCGTGATGAGCACCTATGTGTGGAATCCGACACCGGACTACATCGAGCACGCGAACGTCATGCGATTGGCGCGGGCCCACGGCATCGATTCGATCGACGAGCTACGGCGGCGGTCGACGGCGGATGTGTCCTGGTACTGGGACGCGGCGGTGACCGACCTGGGCATCCCCTTCGCGACACCGTACGAATCGGTTCTCGACCTGTCGAACGGTGTCGAATTTCCGGATTGGTTCGTCGGCGGCACCTTCAATGCGGTCGATGCCTGCATAACCCGCTGGCTTCGTGACAACGCCCATCGGCCGGCGATCGTCCACGAGGCGGAGGATCAGTCGGTCCACACCGTCACCTATGGCGAACTCGCCGATCAGGTCGGCCGGGTCGCGACCGGCCTGATCGACATGGGAGTCGGCGAGGGCGACGCGGTGGCCATCTACCTGCCGATGATTCCCGAGGCGGTTGTCGCGTGCTATGCCGCGGCGGGGATCGGCGCGATAATCGTGCCGCTGTTCTCCGGCTTCGCCGCTCCCGCCATCGCCTCGCGCCTCAATGACGCGAAGGTCAAGGCGGTCGTTGTCGCAGACGGAACGATTCGCCGCGGCCGGCAGGTCGCCATGGCGGACGAGCTCGTCAAGGCGCTCGCTCGGACGCCCTCGGTGCGGTCGGTCATCACGGTCGAAAATATCGGCGGCACAGTCGATTTCGCTGGCCGGGATGTCGCTGTGACGGCATGGGACTCGCTGGTCGACCCGGAGGTCGCAGCACACGAGTTCCGTCCGTTCCCGGCCATGCAGACGCTGATGCTCGGCTACACCTCGGGAACCACTGGCAAGCCCAAGGGCGCGGTACACACCCACACCGGATTCACGATCAAGGTCGCGACCGAGGTGGCCTACTCCTTCGATATCAACGAAGGCGACACCTTCTGCTGGATCACCGATATGGGCTGGGTCATGGGTCCGCTGGCGGCGTTCGGCACCCATGCCAACGGCGCCACCCTGCTGCTCTACGAAGGGTCTCCCGATGTGCCGGACACCTGCCGGTTGTGGGATCTGGTGCAGCGGCACGAGATCACGATGCTCGGCGTCTCGCCGACACTGGTTCGCGCGCTCAAGTCGACGCCGCTCGCCGACATCGTCACACGCGAGCTGAGTTCGGTGCACGTCCTCGGATCCACCGGGGAGCCTTGGGATCCCGATTCCTACGACTGGCTCGCCGAGATGGTTTTCGGTGGCCGGGTTCCGGTGATCAACTTTTCCGGCGGCACCGAGGTCGGTGGTTCGTTCCTGGCCCCCTATCCAGTGGAGGCGATTCCGAGTTGCTCACTCGGAGGTCCCTCGCTGGGTATGGATGTCGATGTCGTCGACGATCGCGGACAGTCCCTGCGCGGCAGCATCGGCGAGCTCGTCTGCCGGCAACCGTGGCCGGCCATGACCCGCGGGGTGTGGCGCGACCGGGAACGCTACCTCGAGTCCTACTGGTCCACATTCCCCGGAATCTGGTGTCACGGTGACTATGCCCGCGCGGACGACGATGGGCAGTGGTACATCCTCGGGCGGTCCGACGACGTCATGAATGTCGCGGGCAAGCGGCTGGCACCCGCCGAGGTGGAGTCCGTGCTGACGACTCATCCCGCCGTCGCGGAGGCAGCGGCCGTCGGCATTCCGGATCCCAAGAAGGGTGAATGCGTGTGGGCGTTCTGGGTTCCGCGAGCGGGCGCCGCGACCGAGGGGGTCTCCGATGAGCTGCGCCGGTTGGTGGCCGAAGGTGTCGGGAAGCCGTTCGCGCCGGCGCAGGTGTGGACGGTCGAAGCCCTGCCGAAGACCCGGTCCGCCAAGATTCTGCGGCGCGCCGTGCGCGCCGCCGCCATCGGAACCGATCCCGGCGATCTGTCGAGCGCCGAGAATCCGGAAGCCGTGGCCGCCATCCGAGATGTCGTGCATCGCACGCGTACGAGCTGAGGAGAAGCGATGCATTGGGAACTGTCCGAGGAACAGGAACTGTTCGCCGCGTCCCTGCGCGAGTGGATCACCGCGAAATTCCCGACGGAGGCCGTTCGAAAGCTGCAGGCTTCAGGCGATACCGATCGGTTCACGGGAGCGCTGATCAGCGATGGTTGGTGGGGTGTCGGCTATCCGGAGGACGCCGCTGGACAGGGCGGCGGTGTTCTCGAGTTGGCGTTGGCCGCGCGGGAATTCGGCCGGTCCGCCGTGCCCGACTCGCGGTGGCTGGCCGCCGCTCTGGTCGCGCCGTTGCTTGCCGAGCGGGAACTGGCCGGCCAGCTCGCCGGTGAGCGGCGGTTCGCTGCGGCGATCCGTGCCGACCGGCCCCCGACCTGGGATCCGCTGGTCGCGCATGACGGCCGGCTCACCGGAACTGTTCGCCATGTGATCGGGGCTGGCGAGGCAGACGTTTTCGTTGTGCCGGTGAATGGGCCCGAAGGCACCGGCCTGGCACGGGTGTCGGCATCGGATGTCGTCATCGAACCGGACCGTCTGCTCGACCGTTCGCGCGGTGCGGGGACCGTCGAGTTCACCTCCGCGCCGATCATCGAAGTCATCCCGGCGGACGAGTCGTCGCTTTCGCGGACTGCGACGCTGGCGGGGGTGCTGGTGGCCGCCGATGCGCTGGGCAGTGCCGAGCGAATGCTCGAACTCGCCGTCGAATACAGCAAGCAGCGCAAGCAATTCGGGCAGTTCATCGGCTCGTTCCAGGCGGTCAAGCACGCAGCGGCGCAGATGCTGGTCACGGTGGAGGCCGCGTATTCGACGGCGCTGTATGCCGCGGCCGCGGTCGACGCCGGTATCGACGATGCGCCGACCGTCGCGGCGGTCGCCAAGGCTCAGGTGACCGAGACGGTGGCCGATCTCGCCGAATCCGCACTCACCGTGCACGGTGCGATCGGTTACACGTGGGAGCACGATCTGCACCTGTTCTACAAGCGCGCCAAACTCGACCGCACTCTTTTCGGCTCGCCGTCGGTCTGGAACGAGCGAATTGCAGCCGCACTGCTCGACGAACCGGTACGGCAGGGGTGACCACTTGGATTTTTTGGTCAGTCCATTGTTATAGTTATCTGAGTTGATGGATGGAGTACGGGCGTGGATTTCCAACTGACAGAGGACCAGCTCACGATTCGTGACGCGGTCGCCGAGCTGGCGGCCAAGTTCGACGATCAGTACTGGCAGGACAAGGACGAGAAGCACGAATTCCCGACGGAGTTCTACAACGCGTTCGCCGAGGGGGGCTGGCTGGGCATCACCACGCCCGAGCAGTACGGCGGACATGGCTACGGGATCACCGAGGCCTCGATCCTTCTCGAACAGGTGGCCGCGTCCGGTGCCGGGATGAACGGCGCCAGCTCGATGCACCTGTCGATCTTCGGCATGCATCCGGTCATCGTGCACGGTAGCGAGGAGCTCAAGCAGCGGACTCTGCCGCGCATCGTCAGCGGCGACCTGCATGTGTGCTTCGGCGTGACCGAGCCGGGCGCCGGTCTGGACACCACGAAGATCACCACGTTCGCTCGACGCGAGGGCGATAAATACATCGTCAACGGACGCAAGGTCTGGATTTCCAAGGCGGTGGAGTCGGAGAAGATCCTGCTGCTCACCCGCACCCAGAAATTCGAGGACTCGCCTCGCAAAACGGACGGCATGACGCTGTTCCTCACCGATCTCGATCGGGACAAGGTCGAGATCCGGCCCATCAAGAAGATGGGCCGGAATGCGGTGACCTCCAACGAGCTCTTCATCGATAATCTGGAGATCCCCGTCGAGGACCGGGTCGGCGAGGAGGGCAAAGGGTTCACCTACATCCTCGACGGCCTCAATCCCGAACGGATGTTGGTGGCGGCCGAAGCGCTCGGCATCGGCCGCGCCGCCCTGCGCGCCGGCGTGCGATACGGCAACGACCGTGAAGTCTTCGGCCGACCGATCGGCAAGAACCAGGGAATACAATTCCCCCTCGCGGATTCGCTGGCTCGGCTCGACGCCGCCGAATTGATGCTGCGCAAAGCCACCTGGCTCTACGACAACGGCAAACCGTGCGGTCGCGAGGCGAACACGGCCAAATACCTCTGCGCCGACGCGGGTTTCGAGGCGGCCGACCGCGCGCTGCAGACTCACGGTGGCATGGGCTACTCCGAGGAGTACAACGTCTCCCGTTACTTCCGTGAAGCGCGTCTGACCCGCATCGCGCCCATCAGCCAGGAAATGATCCTGAACTATCTCGGCGCGCACGTACTCGGCCTCCCGAGGAGCTACTGATGACCGACAAGACAGTCGAGGTCCACAACACCATCCCTTCCGGCATTCGCGCATTCGCTCTCGACGGCCGTACCGCACTGGTGACCGGTGCGGGCGGGGGCGTCGGAGCTGCCGTAGCGGAGGCTTTCGCCGCGGCAGGAGCCGCGGTCCTGGTGACCGATGTCAACAAGGATGCGGCCGCCGCGGTGAGCGAGCGGATCACCGCGGCCGGCGGTGTCGCGCAACCGTTCACCCTCGATGTGTGCGATGCCGACAACGCGCGCGACGCGGTTGCCGCCGCGGCCCGCCTCGGCAACGGAACGCTCAACATCCTGGTGAACAACGCCGGTGTGATCGCGCCGGCGATGTTCCCCAAGATGGACGAGGCGAAATTCCGCAAGGTTCTCGATACCCACCTCATGGGCACGTATCACTGCAGTCACGCCGCGCTCGACCATCTGGCCGCGGACGGTACCGGTCGCATCATCAACGTGACTTCCGCTGCGGGACTGACCGGAACGATCGGACAGGCGAATTACGGTGCCGCCAAGGCCGCCATCATCGGACTGACCAAGTCGCTCGCGCGTGAGTTGGCGAAGCAGTCGGTCACCGTGAACGCGGTGGCGCCGCTCGCAGCGACCGCGATGACCGAGAACATCCGCAACAACGAGAAACTCGCCGCGCAGACATTGGCGCGAATCCCGTTGGGGCGCTGGGCGTATCCCGACGAGATCGCACCCACCTTCGTCTTCCTGGCCTCGGGCGCCGCCGGGTATATCACCGGCCAGGTGCTGCCGGTCGACGGCGGGACGGTGATCTGAGATGAGTACACGAGTATCGGGTCCGTTCGCGACCTCCGGCCGCGAGGTTGTCATCGCCGAAGCGGTGCGCACACCGATCGGCAAATCCCATCCCGAGAAGGGATGGTTCCGTGCTATCCATCCCAATGCGATGCTGGCGTCCTGCTACCAGGATCTGATCGGGCGCGCGGGTATCGACCCAGCGGTGGTGGAGGATCTCATCATCGGGTGCACGGCACCATTCGGTGAGCAATCCCGCAATATCGGCCGCAACGCTTGGCTGCAGGCAGGCTACCCGGCGGAGGTGCCGGCGACAACGCTGGATCGTCGCTGCGGATCTGCGCAGACCGCCGTGAATTTCGCTGCGGCGCTGGTGTCTTCGGGTGTGCACGACGTCGTCATCGCCGGTGGTGTCGAGCATATGGGGCATGTGCCGATGAATTCGCCGGCCGAGATCAGCGAACTCTACGGTGATCCGTGGCCCGCCGCGCTGCGGGAACGCTACGACTTCGTCACTCAGGGTGAGAGCGCGGAACTGATCGCCGAACGCTGGGATATCTCGCGAACGGAGATGGACGAATTCGCGGTGCGGTCCCATGCCCTCGCCACCGAGGCCATCGCCGCCGGTCGTTTCGCCGACGAGATGGTGCAGCTGGAGCTCGACGGGGAGATCCGCACCGGCGACCAGACGGTCCGGCCGGGGACCTCGCTCGAGACTCTGGGCAAGCTTTCGCCGGTTTTCCGCCGCGAGAACGGCCGGATCACCGCTGGCACCTCGAGCCCCATCTGCGACAGCGCCGCGGCGGTGCTGCTGTGCACGCGGGAAGCGGCCGAGCGTCACGGTTTGCGTATCCGCGCGCGGATCGTGGATCAGACCACCGTGGGTGTCGACCCGATCATCATGCTCACCGGACCGATCCCCGCGACCCACAAGCTGCTGGACCGAAACGGTCTGACGGTCGCGGACATCGATCTGTTCGAAGTGAACGAGGCATTCTCCTCCGTCGTGCTCGCGTGGCAGCGTGAGTTGAAGCCCGATATGGACCGGGTGAACGTGAACGGTGGAGCGATCGCACTGGGACATGCGGTGGGCGCCACCGGCTCCCGGCTGATTGCGACGATTCTCGCCGAGATGGAGCGGCGTGACAGCCGGCTCGGCCTGGTGACCATGTGCTGCGGAGGCGGTCTCGGCACGGGCACGCTCATCGAGCGGGAGAACTGATGCTCGACTTCGGCGGGCTGCTACGGCCGGGCATGGGAGTCTGGTGGAGCCAGGCCGCCGCCGAGCCACGCCCGATCGTCGACCTATTGCTCGCACAGGCACCGGAACTCGGGCCGCTGCGCCTGTTCACCGGACTGAGTTGGAACGACCAACTGGCGCAATCGATGTCGCCGACCGACACGATGGTGTCCTACGGTGGCCTCGGCGCGCTCCGTGAGCTCGGCGCCACCGACCGGCTCGAGGTCGTGCCGTGTCATTACTCGGCGCTGCCGCGGATGTTCGCCGAACACCGGCTGCCGTGCGACGCCGGACTGTTGCAGGTGTCGCCGCCGGACCGAGACGGCATGTGTTCGCTGGGAATCGGCGTTGACTATATGGCCGACGCCATCGGCCACACGCCATTGCTGTTCGCGGAGATCAACGAGCAGATGCCCGCCGTACCCGGCTCACCGCGAATCCCGTTGAGCCGCTTCGCGGCCACCATGGTGTCCGACCGCCCGCTGCAGCAGGAGGCGCGTCGGCCAGCCAGCGATGTCGATCGCGTCATCGCCGGCCATATCGCCGAATTGGTCGACGATGGCGACACGTTGCAGGTCGGCATCGGTTCCATAGGGGCTGCGGTCTTCGAGGCGCTGGTCGGCCATCGCGACCTCGGCGTACATACCGGCATGATCACCGACGGCGTGCTCACACTCATCGACAAGGAAGTGATCACCGGCGGTCGAAAGCAGATCGACGCCGGATTCTCCGTAGCCGGAACCGCATTGGGCTCGGCCGACATGTACTCCCGGATCGCCGAACTGCCCGTGCTGTTCCGGCCGACCAGCTATACCCATGCGCCGCAAGTGCTCTCGAAGCTGGACTCACTCGTCGCGGTCAACTTCGCGATCGAGGTGGACCTCACGGGGCAGGTCGGTGCGGAGATGAGCCGGGGAACCTATCTCGGTGCGGTGGGTGGCCAGGTGGATTTCGCCCGCGCCGCCGCGCTGACCGGCAAACGATCGATCATCGCGCTCCGGTCGACCATGCGCGGACGTTCGTCGATCAAGTTCAGCCTCGACGAGGGCGTGGTCACCACAGCACGCGCCGATGTCGACTGTGTCGTCACCGAACACGGCGTCGCGCATCTGCGAGGGCAACCGCTGGCCGAGCGCCGTCGCCGTTTGATCGGTATCGCGGCCCCGGAGTTCCGTGACGAACTCGCGAGTGCGGCTCGCCTCGCATCCTGACGTAATCGAACAATTGTCATCGAAAGGAACTGACACTCATGAGCAATCGTGTCGCGCTCGTCACCGGAGGCGCTCAGGGAATCGGCGAGGGCATCTCGCGCAAACTCGCAGCGGTCGGCTTCCGCGTCGCCGTGGCCGACCTGAATCACGAAGTGGCACAGCAGACTGCGAAGGAGATCGTGGCTGCCGGGGGGCAGGCGATCGCCGTTCCGATCGATGTCACCGACACCGCGTCCGTGCAGGCTGCCGTCGCGCAGGTTACCGAAAGTTTCGGACCCGTCGAAGTGGCCGTGAACAACGCCGGCTGGGACGACTTCATGAAGTTTCTCGACACCGACGAAGCGTTCTGGGACAAGATTCTCGACATCAACTTCAAGGGTGCGCTGCGCGTCAACCACACCGTGGTCCCGGGCATGATCGAGCGAGGCTTCGGTCGGGTCATCAACATCGGCTCGGATGCTGGCCGAGTCGGATCCTCGCTCGAGGCCGTGTACTCCGGAGCCAAGGGCGGCATCATCGCCTTCACCAAGACCCTCGCCCGTGAGGTCGCCACCAAGGGGGTCACCGTCAACACCGTATGCCCCGGCCCCACCGACACCCCGGCGCTGCGCAAGTTCGCCGACAACTCCGGCCAGGACGCCGACAAGGTACTGGGTGGCATGACCCGGGCGGTACCGATGAAGCGACTGGCGCTGCCGTCCGACATCGCCGCCGCCGTCGCGTTCTTCGCTTCCGACGAAACGGGCTATATCACGGGCCAGACACTGTCGGTCAGTGGCGGCCTGACCATGGCGTGAGGCCGGCGATGGGCGACAACACAGGGGAGTGGTCAACCGTCCGGAGGTATGAGGACGTCGACTATTCACGAACAGCGGACGGCATCGCCAAGATCACCATCTGCAGACCAGAGGTGCACAACGCCTTTCGGCCACAGACACTGATCGAGATCTCGGACGCGCTCACACAGGCCCGCGAGGATCCGTCGATCGGCGTCATCGTGCTGACCGGGGAGGGTGACAAGGCGTTCTGCTCGGGTGGCGACCAACGTGTCCGCGGTGACACGGGCTATCTCTCCGATCCGGAGAACCCAGCCGCAGTAGGCCGCTTTCACGTGACGGACCTGCAGGTGCAGATCCGCCGCCTGCCCAAGCCGGTCGTCGCCATGGTCGCGGGATATGCCGTCGGCGGCGGGCACGTCCTACAGATCGTTTGCGACCTCACCATCGCCGCCGACAACGCGCGCCTCGGTCAGGTCGGACCGAAGGTCGGCTCGTTCGACGGCGGATTCGGCGCCGGGCTGCTGGCCGACATGGTCGGCGTGCGCAAGGCCAAAGAGATCTGGTTCCTCTGCCGCCAGTACGACGCCGCCGAGGCATTGGAGATGGGGCTGGTCAACACCGTCGTCCCGCTCGCCGACCTCGAGTCGCAGACGCTCGCGTGGTGTCGGCGAATGATGGAACTATCACCCATGGCGCTTCGGCTGATGAAGGCCAGTTTCCACGCTGCCGAGGACGGCCTGGCCGGAATTCAGCAACTCGCACACGACACGAATCTGCTGTTCTACGCGACCGAAGAGGCCAGAGAAGGTCGGGAGGCCTTCAAAGCCAAGCGGCGACCCGAGTTCGAGCGGTTTCCGCGTCGGGCCTGACATACCGAGAGGATCACCGAGATGACGACATTCGGGGTCAACGCCTTCGGCGTCGGCCGTGGACCGCAGCGGTTCGCGACGATGACCGAACTAGCGCGCGAGGCAGAGGAAATCGGCTGTGCCGCGGTGTGGACGAGCGAGCTGTACAGCCGCTCGGCCACCGTGCCGATGGCAGCGCTCGCAGCCGGCACCAGCACGATCCGCATCGGCTCCAATATCGCTTACGGAGTGGGCCGCAGCCCGTTGATGTGGGCAGCCGAAGCGCGTGACCTCGACGAGTTGTCCGGTGGCCGAATCATTCTCGGCATCGGTAACGGTACGCCGAAGATGATGGAGGCCTGGCACGGTGTGTCCGGCGAAGCACCAGCTGCCCGGATGGCCGAACTGCTCACCGTGCTGAAAGCGCTGTGGCGGCTGCACGAGGGGCCGGTCCACCACGACGGGCGCTTCTACACGGTGCACATCTCACCGACATCGGATGTGCCGGAACCGATCCGGCCCGAGATCCCGATCTGGATAGCCGGGGTGAACAAGCTGATGCTTCGCACGGCCGGCGAACTCGCCGACGGACTGGTCGGCCATCCGATGTACACCGCCGACTACGTCCGCGGGCCGGTTGCGGACGAAATCGCGGCCGGGGCGGCGATTTCCGGCCGCGATCCGGCCGAGGTGACCATTATGGGCATCCGGATGTGCGCGATCAACGAAGACGTTGACCTGGCTCGGCGCCAGGCGGCATTCGCGATCGGCCAATACGCCGCGTCTCGGGTCTACGATCGGTTGTTCGCACTGCATGGCTGGAGTGCGGCGCAGGAGAAGATCCGCCAGGCGGCTCGTGACCGCGATGACGAGGCTCTGATCGGCGCGGTAACCGACGAGATGATCGACGCCATCGCGATCGCGTGCCGTCCGGCCGAGTTCCCGGCGGCGCTGGCAGCGATCCCAGAGGGCTTCGATCATCTCGATCTGATCGCTCCGCCCTGGGGACTCAGCGATCGCGAGACTCGCGCGATCAATGCCGAGATCCTGGCCGGCCTGCGGATTCATCTCGCGAGCACCGTAGCCGCGTGACTCGTGAGTTCTCAGGTCTCGCGTAGCTCGATCTCGGTACGTTCCTCGACCTGGACAACAGCCTCGGCGTAACCGTGGACATGTTTGGTCATGCGTCGCGTCGCGGCGCTCGGGTCGCCGGCGCGGATGGCGTCGGTGATCGTCTTGTGTGCCCGATAGGTGGTTTTGCGCACCTCGTCATCGACGAAGGCGGTGTTCTCGGTCGAGTTGTAGATGGCGTTCGAGAGTGCGGTCATGAAGCCGGTCAGGAGTTCGTTGTGGCTAGCTGCGGCAACCGCGAGATGCCAGTCGACGTTGGCCTGCAGGAACTCATCCAGCGGGATTTCCAGATCGCCGAGCGTGGTGTTGGCGGCGTCGAGGGCAGCGATGTCGTCGTCGGTTCGGTACTTCGCCGCCAGGCCGGCGCATGCCGGCTCGATAGCCTCGCGAGTTTCCAACAAGTCGGTCAGCCGCAGCTGCTGTCCGCGGATGAGGAGACTCACTGTCGAGGCCATCGAGTCGCCGTCGGGCTGCTGGACGAACGCGCCGCCGGATCGCCCGGTCTTGATGGCAACGAGACCTTGCACTTCGAGGATTCGGAGGGCCTCACGGACCGTGGTCCGGCTCATTTGCGTCTGGGTGACCAATTCCCGCTCTGGTGGTAACGCGGTCCCGGAGGGAAACTCGCCACGCAGGATGCGCTCGCGAAGATCGTTCGCAAGGACATCTGATGCTTTGGGTACCTGCATCGGCTGTAGCCGGACCGGGTGTCGCGCAACCGTGCTCGACGAGGGCGACTCGGGCATCGTTACCTGCTTTCTGCGTATTTGGTCGTACCTAATCTATCAGTTAAGAGTCCTGCCATGCGAGTTTGCAGCGGGCGACCATCTGAGGTATTTTGGTCATACCAAAATAATGGTTGACTTGAGACTGTGACCTGGATAGCTTCCAAGGCGAGGAAGTCGGCAGCAGCGGTGTCGACGAGTTGTTGAATGCGAGGACGACGTGGCAGAGCGGGCGCAGGATGTGGTCACCTGGGAGACGGTCGAACCCGGGATTACGGCGGTGACCCTGCAGCGGCCACCCGCCAATGCATTGGGTATCCCGCTCCTGGATGGGATCCATCTCGCCATGGACGCCGCCGAGCAGGCCGGCGACGTCAAGGTCATGGTCATCGGATCCGCATTGCCGGGGTTCTTCGCGGCGGGCGCGGACATCAAACACCTCTCGACGATCGACGCCGAGACGTTCACCGCCTACGGCGATCGGATGCGTGCGGTCAACGATCGGCTCGCCTCGGCGCAGTGGCTTTCCATCGCCGCGATCGACGGGGTCGCGCTGGGCGGCGGGCTCGAGCTCGCGGTGGCGTGCACACTGCGAGTCGCCGGACCCGGCGGCCGGTTCGGACTTCCGGAGGTCAAACTCGGATTGATTCCGGGTGCCGGTGGTACGCAACGACTTTCGAGGCTGGTAGGGAGGGGACGAGCACTGGACATCATGTTGACCGCGCGCCAGGTGGCCGCCGGCGAGGCATACCGAATCGGTCTGGTGGACCGGCTGACCGACGGCGACGCCACCGAAGCAGCGCTGGCATTAGCGCACGACCTGCTCGGTCCCTCGCTGCCGGCTCAGCTGTCGGTGGTTCGCACGGTGGATGCGGCGTTCGACCTGCCGCTCGAAGTGGGCGCCCGCTATGAGGTCGATCAGATCCAAGCGCTGTTCGAGGGTGGGGAGGCGGCCGAGGGCATCAGCGCCTTCGTCGAGAAGCGCAAGCCGCGGTTCCGCTAGTCCCGTCTCACCGATCCCACCCGGCCCGCCGCACTTACGGAGTCCCGATGAAGATCCTGGAACAACATTTCGAAACCTTCCTCGCCGAGGAGGTGCAGCCGGGAATCGTCGTGGTCACGTTGAATCGGCCCGAGCGCTATAACGCGATGACCAACACCATGTTCGTCGAACTCGAGCAACTCGCCTGGGGTCTCGAGACCGAAGATGACTGCCGCGTCGTCATTCTCACCGGCGCGGGCAAGGCATTCTGCTCGGGATACGACCTGGCCGACGCCGACGACCTTCCGAATCTCGGAGCTCTGGGCATGCTGGACCAGCAGGAACGCGCCGCGCGAGCACTGACCGCGATTCGTTCGCTGCGCGTTCCGGTCATCGCCGCGGTGAACGGACCCGCCGCCGGCGGTGGTCTGGCATTGGCGCTCGCCGCCGATATCCGCCTGGCCGGCCCCGCGGCCACGTTCAACGCGGCATTCGTTCGAATCGGGTTGTCCGCCGGTGATCTGGGGACGTCGTGGCTACTCACCCGCTTGATCGGACCGGCGAAGACCAGTGAAATCTGTTTCACCGGAAGGGGCGTCGACGCGACCGAGGCAGCCGATCTGGGCATCGTGAATTCGGTCAGCGCGGGCGACGTGGTAGCCGACTCCGTCGCGCTCGCCGAGCAGATCGTCGCGAACTCGCCGGGCGGTGTACAGCTGTCCAAGCGAGCCCTGCAAGCCAACCTCGAGGTCGGCTCCTACGCCGCGGCGATCGAACTCGAGAACCGCGGGCAGGCGCTGCTCACTCGCAGTCCGGACATGTCGGAGGCACTCAACGCCTTCAAGGAAAAGCGGACGCCCGTCTTCGAGGGCACATAGGACAGCTGGACAACACGAGGCGAGGCACCGGACATGACCATTGTTCTTCCCGATCTGCAGACGCTGACCTTCGAAGAGGTCGAGCCCGGAATCGGCATCCTGCGGATCAATCGGCCCGAGCGAATGAACTCGCAGACCGTGACGATGTTCCACGAACACCTGGCGGTGGGTCGCGCGCTTCGCGACAGCGGGTTGCGTGCGCTCATCGTCACCGGTGCGGGCGAGCGCGCCTTCTGCGCCGGATTCGATCTCGACGAGATCCACGTGATCACCGAGATGGGTGTCCGGGAATTCCTGAAGTTCCAGGAGACCGCCACGGGGGGAATTCAATCCATCAGGCATCTGCCGTTTCCCGTGATCGCCGCCATCCACGGGCCCGCGACCGGAGGTGGTCTGGCGCTGGCGCTCGCCGCCGACATCCGCTTGGCCGCACCGACTCTCAAGATGAGTGCGGCGTTCGTGAAGGTCGGCCTGTCGATCGGTGAACTCGGCACTTCCGTCAATCTCGCGCGCCTGGTCGGCCCGGCGCGGGCGGCGGAGATCGGCTACACCGGACGCATCGTCGAGGCGGACGAAGCACTGCGCATCGGATTGGTGAACCACGTGATCCCGTCGGAGCGACTGCTCGACGAGGCGCTCGCCATGGCGCGCTCGATCGCGCAGAACTCCCCCGGCGGGGTGCGGATGTCCAAGCGAGCCATCCAGCGCAACGCCGAAATCGGTTCCTACGAGGCAGCTCTCGAGCTCGAGAACCGTGGTCAAGCTCTGCTCACCAGAACCGACGACATGCCCGAAGCGCTGGCGGCCTTCAAGGAGAAGCGCACACCACAGTTCTCCGGTCGGTGAGGCCGAGATGGTATGGGACTGGAGCCCCGAAACGCGAAATGCGTTGGGGGAGTTCGTGGCAAGTCGTGGCATCCTTTCGGGATCGATAACCACCAAGGCCATCGGCGATGGGCACTCGAACCTGACCTTCCTGGTCAGCGATGGCACCACCAGCGTGGTCGTGCCTCGGCCGCCGCCACCGCCGATTCCCCCCGGCGCGGTGGGCGCCACGGTATTTCGTCCGGAGCCGATCACGTCGATTCGGACCGTTACCCCCTCGATGGATCGGTGACCCCGCGCTCTCTGGACTCGGCACTCACCGACCGGCTGTGCACCTTCACTCTCGGAGACGTCCGGGGCTCGGGGATCTTCGAATTCGCGCTGACTCGCAGCAGCAAGTATCGGTACCGCCCATCGCTCTGAACGGTGCGGGTCCTGAACGAACGAGGATCGAATCCTGGCACGGCCGCCGTCTACAAAATAGCGAGGGTGCGCATCTTGTGGATGCGTACCCTCGCTGTGTGGTGAGCTCGGATGGACTCACACGGTTCGTTGAGCCTTGCTGGACTCCGACGCCGCCTTACTGGTTTCCTTGATTTGCCGCCAGTCGGCGTCGGTAAGGGTGGTCAGGCCGGCGAAGGTGCCGGGTCCGGCCAGCATCTGCCCGCCGTCCATGGCTATGGTCTGCCCGGTGAGGTAGTCACACGCGTCCGACAGCAGGAACATCGTGAGGTTTGCCAGCTCTTCGATCGTTCCGGTTCGCCCGACCGGAATCTGGTCGGCCTGTGTGGCGCCGACCGACGACTTGTCGGTCGGATTCAGCATTTCCCAGGCGTAGTCGGTCGGAATGGGCCCGGGAGCAAGCGCATTCACCCGAATGCCGTACTTGGCCCACTCCACCGCCAGTGACATGGTCATCGAATGGACCGCGGCCTTCGCCATCGCCGACGGGACGACGAACGCGGACCCGGTCCACACCCAGGTGGTCAATGTGGACAGCACACTGCCGGGCAGCCCGTCGGCGATCCACCGCTTGCCCGCTGCGTGCGTGGTGTGGAACGAGCCGTTCATCACCGTGCTAGTGATCGCTTGGAATGCACGAGGACTCAGATCCTTGGTCTGTGCGATGAAGTTGGCGGCCGCGTTGTTGATCACTCCCGTCAGCGGGCCGTGCTCGGTCCAGATCCGATCCATCGTCGCATCCACGTTCTCGTAGTCGCGGACATCGACCGTCTGGTAGTGCGCGCCCCCAGGGCGGGAGGCGGACGCCTCCGCGGCGGCCTCGGCCAGGACCGCCGCACGCCGTCCCCACAGGTGTACCTCGGCGCCGTGCTCGACCAAATGGCGTGCTACGCCGCGGCCGAGCCCGGTCCCACCACCGGTGATCAGGATTCGCTTCCCGGACAACAGTGTCGGTGCGAAGGTCGTGTCGGTCATCAATGCAACTCGCTGGTTCGTGCCGGCGGCCTGCTCACAAGCCGATATGTTTGGCGATGATCTCGCGCTGGATTTCGTTGGTGCCGCCGTAGATCGGCGGTGCGAGGGCACGACGTACCTGACCCTCCATGCCGTATTCGCGGGCATACCCGTAGCCGCCCATCAGCTGCATCGCTTCCAGGGTCGCGTGCTTGGCGACCTCGGTGCATCGCATCTTCGCCATCGCGCTCTCGCGAGCGAGATCGTCCTCGAGTCCGGCGTCGATTCTCGTCGCGACGTCGTATACGAACGTGCGTGCCAGCTCGATGTCGGTGGCGAGGTCCGCGAGGCGATGCCGAAGGGCTTGGAACGTGGCGATAGGCCGACCGAACTGCTCACGTTCCCTCGCGTATGCGACGGCATCGTCGAGTGCGCGTCGCGCACCGCCGATGCTCATCGCGGCGATGATCAGACGTTCGATACTCAGCCCACGCATGAGCTGCTTCCACGCGTTGCGAGGTTCGCCCACGACCGCCGAGGCGGGCACTTCGACATCGCTGAAAAAGACGTCGTTGCAGGTGTGCGCTTCCATGGTCTCGATACCGCGGATGGTGAGGCCGGGTGCGTCGGTCGGCACCATCAGCAGAGTCATGCCCTGGTGTTTGCTGCCCGAGCTGTCCTCACGGGCCAGGACCAGGATGTGTTCTGCCACGTGTGCAGCGGAGATCCACGTCTTCTGGCCGTTGATCAGGTAGCGGTCGCCGTCGCGGCGCGCGTTGACTCGCAGGCCGGCGAGATCGGATCCCGCGCCGGGCTCACTGAGTGCGATGGCCTCGAGGCGGCCGGCGGTGAGGTTGGCGACGATGGTCTTCTTCTGTTCGTCGGTGCCCCACCGCAGATAGGTCTGCGCTGCGGTGAGGCCGGTCGAGTATCCGGTGATCGGGGCAAGACCCCGGGCCGATTCCTCGAGGAAAATACATTCGTCGACGAAACCGGCACCGCCGCCGCCGAATTCAGCGGGCAGCGACACGCCCAGCCATCCGCTGCGGGCCATGTCGGCCAGCACCTGGGGGCTGTTGGAGAGAGTCCCACCCTCGGTGACCGCATCACGTTGTGCGACTGTCGCGAGCTGGCGACGGCAGTATTCGGCGACCGCCGCCGCGAACTCACGCTGTTCCGTTGAGAACTGCAACTCACTTACCTCGGTACGGCGTGAAGTCGGGCTTGCGCTTCTCGTTGAATGCGGTGATACCTTCGCGGGCTTCCGGGGTCTCACCGAACATCGCCAGCGTGGAGTAGGCCATGGCGCCGATGCTGACGAAGTGTTCGGTATCGGTGTTCATCGACTGCTTGAGGACCTTCAGCGCCGTCGGCGAGAAGTCGAGCATCTGGTCCGCCCACGCGCGTACCTCCGCCTTGAGATCGGCGGCCGGCACGACCTTGTTCACCAGACCCCAATCCAGCGCCTCCTGTGCCGACAGCCGGCGCAACATGAACCAGATCTCGCGTGCCCGCTTCTCGCCGACGACGCGGGCCAGATAGCCCGAGCCGAGGCCGGCGTCGAAGGAACCGACGCGCGGACCGTTCTGTCCGAACTGTGCGGTGTCGGCGGCGATCGTCAGATCACACAGCACGTGCAGCACATGCCCACCGCCGATCGCGAGGCCGTTGACCGCGGCGATAACCGGTTTCGGCGTGTCGCGAATGACGCGGTGCAGGGCATCCACCTCGAACAGGCCGCTCGCCGACGGGCCGTAGTCGCCGGTCTCCATGCGCTGCTTCTGGTCACCCCCGGCGCAGAACGCCTTGTCGCCGGCGCCGGTCAGCGCGACGACCCCGACCTCGCTGCTGGCCCAGGCGTGTTTGAAGGCCATGACCAGTTCGTCGACCGTCTGCGCGCGGAAGGCGTTGTAGCGCTCCGGCCGGTTGATGGTGATCCATGCCAGTCCGTTGTCGACCTCATAGGTGATGTCGGTGAATTCGGCCATCAGACTTCGATGTCCTTCCGTGTTGTGAGCTGCCCAAATTTGTGGTCATTAGGACTGACCATTTGCACAACAGTAGCTTTAACCGAGCTGGGCATGCAAGAGCATGTGGCGCATCAGCTGCCGATTCGTTGGCGGGCGCGCATCCGGTGCGCGCTTCCGTCGGCGACGGTCGGTATGGCCTGTCCGCCGTTCGCTTCTGGTCGGTGCTCTCGAATGTGTTGTGCTGCAGGGGGCGGCGCGGTCCTGTCGATCGGCACCCGCGCGCCACCATCGTGGGGCGACCATTACTTCAACTAGGGTTGCGCAAGGAATCTGGGTGGGGTGTGGAGCGCTCCTGCCCTGCTGATCCGCTTCGCTATGTTGTGACTTGGGTCACATTTTGATAATAGTTGACCACATTTGCATCAAAAACTTTCCATGCACTTTGCTAACTCTTTACTATTACGCCTGGCCTCCGCATCATGGGGGTCGGGTTCCGCGAAGCCGCTTCACGCAGAGCGCACCTAGCACCGCGTTCTCGACAAAGCTTCACCCCGCCGCTCGCTTTCGATGCCAGTTACTTGTTCGACCGATGAACCGATCGGCTCCACGCCGTTTCGGCGAAGGGGAATAATGTCCAACGACACCGATCTCGCGCCACGGACTCTCGCCGCAATCGTCCGCCATGACCTACCCGCCTCGGTCGTGGTTTTCCTTGTGGCACTACCACTTTCGCTCTGCATCGCGGTCGCCTCCGGCGCACCGGTCGCCGCCGGCCTCATCGCCGCCGTCGTCGGCGGTGTCGTCGCCGGCCTATTGGGGGGCTCGGCCGTGCAGGTCAGCGGTCCGACGGCGAGCCTCACCGTCGTCGTCGCCGAGAGCGTGCACCAATTTGGTTGGGCCGCTACCTGTTTCATCACCATCGGGGCGGGCCTATTGCAGATTCTGTTCGGGCTCGGTCGCGTTGCGCGCGGCGCGCTCGCCATCGCACCGGTGGTGGTCCATGCGATGCTCGCCGGTATCGGCGTCATCATCGCGCTGCAACAGGTCCATATTCTGCTCGGCGGCAACTCGCTGATTTCGTCATACGCCAGCCTCACCCAGTTGCCCCATCAGTTGATGTCAGTGCATCGCGGCGATCTGTTCGTCGGTCTGGTGGTGATCGTTATTCTGATCGGCTGGAGGTTCCTGCCGCGCTCGATTCGTGTCCTGCCCGGACCACTGGTCGCGGTGGTGGTCGCCACGATCCTGTCGCTGGTACTGCCGACTCATGTCGAGCGTGTCGTGCTGAACGGGTCGCTGCTCGATTCCATCGGTTTGCCCGCGATCCCGTCCGGCAGTTGGTTCGCGGTGGCGATGGCGATGGTGACGGTCGCGCTGATCGCCAGCGTGGAGAGCCTGCTTTCCGCTGCCGCGGTGGACAAGTCGCGGCCCGACCATCGAACCGATTTCGATCGCGAGCTGATCGGGCAGGGCTCGGCCAATGTGGTGTCGGGTCTGCTCGGTGGTTTGCCGATCGCGGCCGTGATCGTTCGCAGCATCACCAATGCTCATGCGGGGGCGCGGACCAGGGTCGCGACCGTGTTGCACGGCGTGTGGTTCCTGCTGTTCGCGGTCGCGCTGGCCGGGCTGGTGCAGCAGATTCCCAAGGCGGCGCTCGCCGGCTTGCTCATCATCATCGGCGTGCAACTGGTGCAGCTGGCCCATATCCGGTTGGCCCGGCGCACCGGCGACCTGTTCGTCTATGTGGTCACGGCGTTGGGTGTGGTGTTCCTGAACCTGTTGCAAGGCATGATGATCGGTCTCGGACTCGCTTTCGGCCTGCTGCTCTGGCGGGTGGTCCGGGTGACCATCCACGCCGAACCGGTAGCCGCCGCCCGCCGCTGGCTGGTCACCATCGACGGCACCTGCACCTTCATTGCGCTGCCCAAGCTGACCGCGGAACTGGCGAAGGTTCCCGCCGACGTGGATGTGACCATCGAGATGACGGTCGACTTCCTCGACCACGCCTTCTGTGAGCTGATCACCGACTGGGCCGGTATGCGTGAGGCCGCCGGTGGCACAGCCGATTTCGTCGAGATCGGCAGCGCGCGGATGGCGACCGCGGTGGCGGGCCCGCCGGAGCGCGGGCGCTCGCGTCAGGTCATCGATGAGGTCATCGGGCCGTGGCGGCGGACGGGTAATCGGGCGGATCCGATCGCCGCGGGTATCGCCGCCTATCACCGCGGCCACGCGCATCTGATGCGTCCCCATCTCCATGGATTGCGCAACCGGCCCGATGCCGACACGTTCTTCCTGACCTGCGCCGATGCCCGCATCGTGCCGAACGTTATCACCAATAGCGGGCCGGGAGATCTGTTCACCGTCCGCAACGTGGGCAATCTGGTTCCGGTCGGCGGTAGCGATGTCTCGGTGGAGGCCGCGCTGGTCTACGCGCTGGACAAGCTTGACGTGCGTGCTGTGGTGGTCTGCGGGCACTCCGGTTGCGGAGCGATGGAAGCACTGCATCGGGAGGTGCGCGCCGGGCCGGGGCTGGGCGACTGGCTCGCCTACGCGCGGCCCAGCCTGGACCGGCTCCGGCTCGGACATCCGGTGGCCGATGCCGCGGCATGCGCCGGATTCGGCCCGGTCGACCAGCTCGCCATGGTGAATGTGGCACTGCAACTGGAACGGCTGCATGCCCACCCCGTGGTCCGGCGTGGAAGGGAGGAGCGTGGCGTGGCGGTATCCGGACTGTTCTTCGATCTCACGACCGCCCGGGTCATCGAGGTCGCCATGGACGGCATTGCCGAGTTCGACGACGAGCTGACGGTCGAAGCATTCGATGAATCGGCCGAGGTGCGCGGCGTCACCGCCGAGCCCGTCTAGTCGCGGGCTGTCGGGCCGAATGATTCGGCCCGACAGGCGAACTCGGCTCCGGCGTGTTGCATTTCACATCGATGGGGAGGTATGGATTCGGCACCTCTGGGCAACTCCTCAGGCTTTGCTAAGCCTTTACTAATAGCCTTAACATGCTTTACATCTCGGCCCATCGCTGTGTCGAGAACTGCTTCACCGCGAGATGCCGGTTCGCGTTCTATGCCCTGCTGGACATTTTGATCGTCAACCGACCTCGGCGTTCGCGCCGAGTCGGCGAAGGAGACGCCAATGGCTATTGATAGCGCTCTAGCCGCACCCCCGATACCGCCCGTTGAACAGGGCAAGGGTCAGCGCAGTTCCGAACCTCTGTCCGATCGGCTGTCATCGATCCTGCGCCACGATCTGCCGTCCTCTATCGTTGTTTTTCTGGTCGCGTTGCCGCTGTCCCTCGGCATCGCCGTCGCCTCCGGCGCGCCCGTCGCCGCCGGACTCATCGCCGCCGTCATCGGTGGCATCGTCGCGGGCACGCTCGGCGGTTCACCGCTGCAGGTCAGCGGGCCCGCGGCGGGTCTGACCGTCGTCGTCGCTGAATCCATCAACCAATTCGGTTGGCGTACAACAACTTTCATCGTCGTCGCGGCCGGTGTGCTGCAAATTCTGTTCGGGCTGAGCCGGATTGCGCGGGCTGCGTTGGCCGTCGCGCCGGTGGTGGTGCACGCGATGCTCGCCGGCATCGGTATAACCATTGCGCTGCAACAGGTTCACGTCCTGCTGGGTGGGTCCTCGCGCAGCTCGGCCTGGAACAACATCACCCTGTTGCCGTCGCAGTTGTTGTCGCTGCACGGCGATGACGCGATCATCGGCGCGGTTGTCATCGTGATCATGCTCGGCTGGCGCCGGGTGCCCGCCAAGGTGCGGGTGGTGCCGGGTCCGCTGGTCGCGGTCCTGGTCGGCACGGTGTTGTCACTTGTGCCGCCGTTCGAGGCCGAGCGAATCGTGTTGAACGGCTCGCTGTTCGACGCGATCGGACTGCCGCAGATCCCCAGTGGCAACTGGTCCGCCGTAGCACTGATGATCCTGACCGTCGCGCTCATCGCCAGTGTCGAGAGCCTGCTGTCGGCGGTGGCCGTGGACAAGATGCACACCGGTCAGCGCACCAATTTCGACCGCGAGCTGATCGGGCAGGGCTCGGCCAATGTGCTCTCCGGTCTACTGGGTGGTCTGCCGGTCACCGGCGTGATCGTGCGCAGTGCGACCAATGTGCAGGCGGGTGCGCGCAGCCGCGCCTCGGCGGTGCTGCACGGCTGCTGGATTCTGGTGTTCTCGGTCGCGCTGGTCGGGGTGGTACAGCAGATTCCGAAGTCCGCGCTCGCGGGTCTGTTGATCGTCATCGGCATCCAGTTGGTCAAGCTGGCGCACATCAAGATGGCCTGGCACACCGGAGATCTGATCATCTACGCCGTCACCGTCGTCGGCGTGGTCTTCCTGAATCTGCTGGAAGGTGTAATCATCGGTCTGGGACTGGCGTTCGGGCTGCTGCTGTGGCGTGTCGTGCGAGTTGCCGTGGCGGCCGAGCAGGTTCCCGGTTCGCAGCGCTGGTTGCTGACCATCGACGGTTCCTGCACGTTCCTCGCGCTGCCGAAGCTGTCCGCGGAATTCGCGAAAGTGCCGGCGGGCGTGGACGTTACCATCGAGATGACGGTCGACTTCCTCGATCATGCCGCTTTCGAAGCTATCGAGGACTGGGTGCGTCAGCAGGAAAGTGGCGGCGGCACAGTGGATTTCGTGGAAATCGGCAGTGTGCGAATGGCGCACGCCACCGCGGGCCCGCCGGCCCGCGGGTTCGGCCGCACGATGCTCGACGAGATCCTGGGCCCGTGGCGGGGCGACGACGAGAATGCCGACCGGGTGACCTCGGGTGTCGCCGCTTACCACCGCAGCCACGCCCACGTCGTGCGGCCGCATCTGGACGAACTGCGTGACCGTCAGGATCCCGACACCTTCTTCCTGACCTGCGTGGACTCCCGACTGGTTCCGAACATCATCACCAACAGCGGTCCCGGCGACATGTTCACGGTGCGCAATGTCGGCAATCTGGTGCCCGACAGCGGCGACGCGTCGGTGGAGGCCGCGCTGGTCTTCGCGCTCAACGAATTGAATGTGCGGTCCATCGTGGTGTGCGGGCATTCGTCCTGTGGTGCGATGCAGGCGCTGTATTCCGGCACCGATGGCGGACCGGGGATCGGGCCGTGGCTCAGGCATGCGCAGCCGAGCCTGGATCGATTCCAGGTCGGGCACCCGGTGGCGCAAGCGGCCGCGGCCGCCGGATTCGGTGCGGCCGACCAGCTGAGCATGGTCAATGTGGCCGTGCAGTTGGAAACGCTGCACCGGCATCCCGTCGTGCGTGCGGCGATGGCCGAGCGTGGTGTGACGGTATCGGGGCTGTTCTTCGATATCGCCAGCGCGCGCGTGATCGAGGTGACCGTGGGCGGGCTTGCCCATATCGACGACACCGGTGCGCGCACTGCGTCCGAACTCGTCTGAGCCGAATGACACCGGATCCGCCCGACCTCCCTCGGGCGGGTCCGTTCCGGTCGATCGCGCTCGTAGGCTGGTGGAGATGAGTGTCGAGTTGGAGTCCGAACCCGCGCCGACGCGCACCGGTTGGCGCGCTGTCCGCGCCCGACTGGTCGCGCGGCCTACGCTCAACCTCGCTTACCGGATCGGGGTCGCGGTGGTCGGGGTCGCGGTGTTGATGATCGGAATCCTGTCGATTCCCTATCCCGGACCCGGCTGGGCGATCGTATTCGCCGGACTCGGCATTCTCGCCACCGAATTCGCCTGGGCGCGCCGGACGCTCTACTGGCTGCGTGACAAGTATCGGCGGGGTATGGCGTGGTACTCCGCACGAGGCCCGGCCATGCGGGTGTCCGCGGCGGTGGCTACCTTCGCACTGGTTCTCGCGACACTATGGATATTGGGAACAATCGGGTTGGTCGGCGGCTGGATCGGAGTCGAATGGCAGTGGTTGCGCAGTCCCCTGAAGTGGTGAATACGGTCCCTGGCCGTACCTTGACCGAATCGGACTGGCTGTCGGCGCGCATCGCGGAAATGGGCCGCTCCTGGGGCACCACCGAACCCCGTGTCTCCGGCACGCTCTGGTGGTGCATGGTCGCGTCCGCACTGGTCGAACAGCTGGCGTGCGCCTACGCGAACGACGAACCCGCGCCGGAGCCGTACCTGGACCGCCTCGATTGTGCGGTCCGTCCGGACGGCGGCATAGAACGAGTCCACATCCACCCCGAAGGGCACGGTCTCGACGCCGCGCCGGGTGAGTCCGACGCCGCGCTCGGCAACGCCTGCGCGAAAGCACTGCGGGAGACCCTGGCCGCCGTGATCGGTCCCGTGGCGGCGGTCTCCGGTGCGAGCGTGCCGTCGCTCTGGGCGATTGCCGCCGACGCCATCGGGAACCGGGCCCTCGATGTCGGAAGTCCCGAGGCTGGGGCGCGGCTCGCGACCGAGGTCGGCGGAAGGCTGCCGGTACCGCGGTTCGTGGACGTCGATGGGCGGACCTTTGTCCGCCGGATTTCGTGCTGCCTGGTCTTCGAGGTGCCCGGCTGCGAAATGTGCACCAGTTGCCCGAAGCGGCCGGCCGCCGAACGCACGAAACTCCTGGCTCGGCTCGCGGCCGAAAGCTGATCGCCCGCAAGGTCATTCGGCGTTCACGCCGGGCGCTCCACTGTTCGCGCCGGGTCTGCGCGTGCACTTTCGCGGGAATGTGGCAAAAATGCGGTCGCATGACCGAACCGATTGCTTGGGATGTCACGTTCGGGTCACGTCCGTAGGCGCCGGCCGACCCACGACGCGGCGATCCGAGTCCATCGACGCGGGGCCGCCAGGGTGCCGATAGCATGGTCGCGCCGGAGCAAATTCGCCTCCGACAATGACCTGTGGGCAGCCGCCCGCACCAGCGCGGGAACACGCCCGCCAGCGAACGCCAAGGAGTCTCTCGCCGTGACCACCTCAGCACCTATCAGCCCTGTCGCCCTCGTTCGGGTGCCGGCCGGGACGACGGCGGGTGCCGCGGTGCGCGAGGCGGGGCTGCCGACCAAGGGGCCGGACACCATCGTTGTCGTGCGCGATGCCGAGGGGCTCAAGGATCTGTCCTGGACCCCGGACACCGATGTCGAGGTCGAGCCGGTCGCCGCCAATACCGAGGACGGCCGCAGCGTGATCCGGCATTCGGCCGCGCATGTGCTGGCCCAGGCCGTGCAGCAGGAGTTCCCGGAGGCCAAGCTCGGCATCGGCCCGCCCATCAAGGACGGCTTCTACTACGACTTCCGGGTCGACCGGCCGTTCACCCCTGAGGATCTGGCCAAGCTGGAATCCCGGATGAAGAAGATCGTCAAAGGCGCGCAGCGGTTTTCGCGCCGGGTGGTCGAGGTCGAGGACGCCCGGGTCGAACTGGCCAAGGAGCCGTTCAAACTCGAGCTGATCAGCGATAAGTCCGGTATCGACGATCCGGAGGTCATGGAGGTCGGCGGTAAGGAGCTGACCATCTATGACAACCTGGACCCGCGCACCGGCGAAAAGGTCTGGGGCGATCTGTGCCGCGGCCCGCACATTCCGACCACCAAGTTCATCCCCGCCTTCAAGCTGACCCGCAGCTCCGCCGCCTACTGGCGCGGCGACCAGAACCGCGAGGATCTGCAGCGCATCTACGGCACCGCCTGGGAATCGCAGGAGGCCCTCGACGAGCATGTGCACCTGCTCGAAGAAGCCGAGCGCCGCGATCACCGCAAACTCGGTTTGGAACTGGATCTGTTCAGCTTCCCGGACGAACTCGGCTCCGGTCTGCCGGTGTTCCACCCCAAGGGCGGCATCATCCGCAAGGAGCTCGAGGAGTACTCGCGCCGCCGCCACGTCGCCGCGGGCTATGAGTTCGTCAATACGCCGCACATCACCAAGGGGCACCTGTTCGAGGTCTCCGGTCACCTGGACTGGTACCGGGACGGCATGTTCCCGGCCATGCACCTCGACGCCGAGTTGAACGAGGACGGCACCGTTCGCAAGCCCGGCCAGGACTACTACGTCAAGCCGATGAACTGCCCGATGCACAACCTGATCTTCCGCTCGCGCGGCCGGTCCTATCGGGAACTGCCGCTGCGGATGTTCGAATTCGGCTCGGTCTACCGCTACGAGAAGTCCGGTGTCGTGCACGGCCTGACCCGGGTGCGCGGTATGACCCAGGACGATGCGCACATCTACTGCACCAAGGAGCAGATGCACGCCGAGTTGACCAGCACGCTGCAATTCGTGCTCGGCCTGCTTGCCGATTACGGCCTCGACGACTTCTACCTCGAGCTGTCCACCAAGGATCCGAAGAAGTTCGTCGGCTCCGAGGAGACCTGGGATGAGGCCACCGAAACCCTCGCCAAGGTGGCCGAGGCCTCCGGACTGGAGCTGGTCCCGGATCCGGGCGGCGCCGCCTTCTACGGCCCGAAGATCTCCGTGCAGGCCAAGGATGCGCTGGGTCGCACCTGGCAGATGTCGACCATCCAACTCGACTTCAACCTGCCCGAGCGCTTCAATCTGGAATACACCGCCTCCGACGGCACCAAGCAGCGGCCGGTCATGATCCACCGCGCTCTGTTCGGATCCATCGAACGCTTCTTCGGCGTGCTCACCGAGCATTACGCGGGCGCCTTCCCGGCCTGGCTGTCGCCGGTCCAGGTCGTCGGCATCCCGGTCGCGGAAACCTTTGCGCCGCATCTGGATTCGGTCATCGAACAGCTGCAGGACGCGGGCATTCGCGCGCAGGTCGACCGCAGCGACGACCGGATGCAGAAGAAGATCTTCAACAACACCGCACAGAAGATCCCGTTCATGCTGCTGGCCGGCGAGCGCGATGTGAACGCGGGCGCGGTCAGCTTCCGCTTCCGCGACGGCACTCAGGTCAATGGTGTGCCGGTCGCCGCCGCGGTGGCCACGATCGTGGAATGGATCGCCAACCGGGAGAACGCCTCGCCGACCGCCGAGGGTTTTGTGGTGAAGGGCACGGTATGACCGGTCAGGGCCCGGAGGAGGAAGCTTGCGTAACCACGGAGGGGCCCCGCTCATACCAGAATGGACAGAGCATGAGTGAGTGGACCGCGCCCGGGTTCGCGGATGTGAACGCGGACTCGGACGAGCAGGGGAGCATTGTGGATACCGGGGCCGGTGAGCCGGATCGGTTGCAGCGGTTGTGGACTCCGTACCGGATGTCCTATATCGCCGAGGCCGCCAGTCCGAAAGATGCGACGGGCCATCCGTTCACCGATATCCCGAAGATGTCGGACGAGGACGGTCTGGTCATCGCGCGCGGTGAGCACGTCTACGCCGTGCTCAATCTCTATCCGTACAACCCCGGACACATGATGGTGGTGCCCTACCGCAAGGTGGCCAACCTCGAGGATCTCACGCTGGAGGAAAGCGCCGAGCTGATGGCTTTCACCCAGCAGGCGATCCGGGTGATGAAACGGGTCTCGCGGCCGCACGGATTCAATGTCGGTCTGAATCTCGGTGGAGTGGCCGGTGGTTCACTCGCCGACCACCTGCATCAGCACATCGTGCCGCGCTGGGGCGGGGATGCCAACTTCATCACCGTCGTCGGCGGTGTGAAGGTCATGCCGCAATTGTTGCGGGAAACTCGGGCGCTGCTTTCGGCGGCGTGGAAGGAAGTCGAGTAGGGTGCTCAGCTTCTTCGGCCGCGAGACGTTCTCCAAAGCGACTGCGCCGCTGGGCAGAGCGCTTGTCAGTACCGGACTCACCCCCGATGTGATGACGGTGATCGGCACCGTCGCCTCGATCGCGGCCGCGGTCACCCTGTTCCCGACCGGACATCTGTTCTGGGGAACCATGGTGATCTGGCTGTTCGTCATGTTCGACATGCTCGACGGCGCTATGGCACGGGCGCGCGGCGGCGGCACGAAATACGGTGCGGTACTGGATGCCACCTGTGACCGCCTCGCCGACGGCGCTATTTTCGCGGGGTTGGCCTGGTGGGCGGTGTATCACGAGAACAGTAAGCCGCTGTTCTCGGCGACGCTGGTGGTTCTGGTTACCTCCCAGGTGATTTCGTATGCGAAGGCGCGCGCCGAGGCGAGTGGCCTGTCCGCGGACGGTGGACTCATCGAGCGGCCGGATCGGCTGATCATCGTGTTGGTCGGTGCCGGACTCACCGGTATCGGCGGGTATTGGGGGATCGAATGGCTGACCTGGGCCGTGCACGTGGCGATGTGGATTCTGGCGGTGTTGAGCATTATCACGGTGTTCCAGCGGGTGTTGGCGGTCCGGAACTCGCCGGGGGCGCGGGATGTGATTCCGCCCGCGCCGCCGCAGAATCCGGCGGATGCGACGGAGTTGCCCTCGTGAGTTCCCAGTCCGAAAGCGTCGGTTCGCGGATCAAGTCCGGACTGACGGATTGGGCCTTTGCGGCGGGTTGGCGGTTGGTGCGCGCGCTGCCGGAGGCGACGGCGCGGCGGGCATTCGATTGGGGCGGCAATCGGATCGCGGACAAGGCGAATCGCGTCTTCCGGGCCGGTGGTGAACCGAATCAGTTGCGGCGCAATCTCGCTCGCGTACTCGGCGTGACTCCGACAGAGGTGCCCGACGAACTGATCCGCGCGAGCATGCGGTCCTATGCCCGTTATTGGCGCGAAGCGTTCCGACTACCGACGATGGATCACTCGGCACTGACCGGTTCACCCCTGGCCGGCGTGGAGCATCTGGATGCCGCACTGGCGCGGGGTCGTGGTGTGGTGCTCGCGCTGCCGCACTCCGGAAACTGGGATGCGGCCGGGGTCTGGCTGGTCAACCACAATGGCACCCTCACGACCGTCGCGGAACGGCTGAAGCCGGAGTCGCTGTTCGAGCGATTCGTCGCCTACCGTACGAGCCTGGGTTTCGAGGTATTCCCGCTGACCGGTGGTGAGCAGCCGCCGTTCACCGCGCTGGCCGCCCGCCTGCGTGCAAACAATGTCGTATGCCTGATGGGCGAGCGGGATCTGACCGGTAAGGGTGTCCCGGTGACCATGTACGGCGAGCGCACCTGGCTGCCCGCTGGCGCGGCGAAACTGGCCATCGAGACCGGCGCCGCGCTGATCCCGGTGCACATCTGGTTCACCGTCGATGCCGATGGTCGAGAAGGGTGGGGGATGAAGACCGAAGCGCCACTGGATGTTTCGGGCGGTGTCGCGGCAACCACCCAGGCGCTGGCCGACCGGTTCGCGGCCAATATCGCCGAGCATCCGGCCGATTGGCATATGTTGCAGCCACAATGGGAGCAGGACCTTTCGGCGCAGCGGCGCGCCAGGATCGCCGCCGCGCAGGCCGGGATGGAAAGCGCCAAAGGGGAGAAGACGCCATGAAAATCGGCATGGTCTGCCCCTATTCGTTCGATGTCCCCGGCGGTGTGCAGGCCCATGTCGTGGAATTGGCGCGGGTATTCATCGAACGCGGCCACAAGGTGAGCGTGCTCGCGCCCGCATCGGAGGACACTCCGCTGCCGGACTTCGTGGTGTCGGCCGGTCGCGCGGTGGCGATTCCGTACAACGGTTCGGTGGCCCGATTGTCCTTCGGCCCCATGGCCTACACCAGGATCCGGCGCTGGATCGACGGCAACGACTTCGATGTGCTGCACATCCACGAGCCGAACGCGCCGAGTCTGTCCATGCTCGCGCTCAAGATCGCCGAGGGGCCGATCGTGGCCACCTTTCACACCTCGACCACGAAATCGTTGGTGCTGAGCACCTTTCAGGGTGTGCTGCGGCCCTATCACGAGAAGATCAGTGGGCGAATCGCGGTCTCCGAGCTGGCGCGACGCTGGCAGGTGGAGGCGCTCGGCTCGGATGCGGTGGAGATCCCCAACGGTGTCGATGTGGCCGCCTTCGCGCGGGCCCCGATGCTGCCCGGCTATCCGCGTGCGGGTGGGACGGTGCTGTTCCTCGGTCGCTACGACGAACCGCGCAAGGGGATGGAGGTCCTGCTCGGCGCGCTGCCCGAATTGGTGCGCCGGCATCCGGATGTCGAGATCCTCATTGTCGGGCGGGGTGACGAGGATCGACTGCGCCGCGAGGCCGGGTCGCTCGCCCGGCATCTGCGCTTCCTCGGCCAGGTGTCGGACGCGGAGAAGGCCTCGGCGATGCGCAGCGCGGATGTATATGTCGCACCGAATCTCGGTGGTGAGAGTTTCGGCATCATTCTGATCGAGGCGATGGCGGCCGGGACCGCAGTGGTGGCAAGCGAATTGGACGCCTTCCGTCGGGTATTGCGCGATGGCACGGCGGGAATGCTCGTTCCGGTGGGGGATTCGGTTCGACTCGCCGCCGCGTTGGACACTCTGCTGACCGATGATGTTCGCCGCGAAGCCCAGATCCACACCGCCGATCAGGTGGTCGGCGAGTACGACTGGCCGGTGGTCGCCGAACAGATCCTGCGGGTCTACGAAACCGTCACGGTGGGGGAGACGCGCGTGCGGGCCGCCGGATGATCAAGGGCTGGGTGACGCGTGGAACGCGTCACGATATCGGCAATAGCATGGTGCAGGCTGCTGGATGATTACCTTCTCCGCCACAACGGTTCTCGTACTCGCGCTCATCGCGGCGGTGGTCGTCGCGATCGGTCTATGGGCGGCCTCGACGGCGAACCGGCTCGACCGGCTGCATGTGCGGTCAGATCAGTCCTGGCAGGCCCTGGACGGTGCCTTGGCGCGAAGGGCGGTGGTGGCCAGGTCGATCGCCGTGGCCATGGCGGGCCCCACCGCCGATTCCGCGCTGGTGGAGCAGGCCAAACGGCTGACCACACTCGCCGACCGTGCCGAGCGGGCGGGCCGAGCCGACCGTGAAACCATCGAAAATCAGCTCTCCGCAGCGCTTTCCACGATCGATATCGCCCAGTTGCGTCCACAGCAGGTCGCCGAACTCGCCGATGCCGAAGCCCGGGTGCTGATCGCGCGCCGCTTCCACAACGACGCGGTGCGCGATACCCTCGCCCTGCGCACCCGCCGCCCGGTCCGCATCCTGCACCTGGGTGGTACCGCACCGTTGCCGACGTATTTCGAAATCAGTGAACGCGCTACCCCCGCCGCCTCGACCGGTCTGGTCGTCGACACGGTCCGCACCTCGGCGCGCGTGGTGCTGCTCGACGAACAGGACCGCGTACTGCTCATGCGCGGCAACGATCCCAAGACTCCCGATGTCTCCTTCTGGTTCACCATCGGCGGCGGCGTGGAACCGGGGGAGACTCTGCGCAGTGCCGCGGTGCGGGAGCTGTGGGAGGAGACGGGATACACCGCGGATCCGGCCGACCTGCGCGGTCCGATCTGGCGGCGGGTCGCGGTATTCCCGTTCGACGGTGAACTCATCCGCGCCGAGGAACTGTTCTTCGCACTGCGCGTCCCGGCCTTCGACCCCGAGCCGGCCGATCTGACCGCGGTCGAGCGCCGCAGCATCACCGACAACAGGTGGTGCACCGGCTCGGATATCGTCGCGTTCGACCACACCGGCGAGACTGTCTACCCCTACCACCTGGACCAGTTGCTTCCGGAAGCCGCAGCGGCCGCGTCGGGCGATTCCGATCCTGAGGTGCGGTCCATTCGGTAGGCGGAATTGCCCGAACGCGCACTTCATTCTCGATTGCGCAGGCTTCCGCCGAATCGACGCTCAGGCCGAGCATCCCCCGATCAGCATGCGCGCCTGGATCTCTCGACTGTGATGTGTTTCACGATCGTGATAGCGTCGCGACTGGATTGCCGCCGCCTGGGTAGTGCTGGTGGGGGAGCGCTGCCGGGGAGTTCTGGTGGTACTTCCACTACAGAGTGATGGTCCGTTGGCGTGTGGAAGGTAAGAAGCAGTACATGTCCTACCTGTTGTTCGATTTCCTGTTGCCGTTATTGGGTCCCGACGCCGCGCAGTACTGGGCTCAGTTGCTGGTAGTCGGCCCGCTGTAGTTCCCGACCGGGTGTTCGTCGGGGCGGCGCCGGACTCGCGCTGGCCCGACGATCCGCCTCGTGACCGGTCCAGTGGTTGCGGACCGGACGCAGACCCGCTGGTCGGGGCAAGGCCAGTGCTGTCCAACTGGCTATCAAGTGGCTCGAGCGGCCCGCTTAGAATCGGTGACGTTAGTTTCAAGCGACCCGATTGGCGCACATGACTCAGGAGTTTGCCGTGACCACGCCCGAGACCACCAACACCATCGGCACCGCCCGCGTGAAGCGCGGGATGGCCGAGATGCTCAAGGGCGGGGTGATCATGGATGTCGTCACCCCCGAGCAGGCCAAGATCGCCGAGGACGCCGGTGCGGTCGCTGTGATGGCGCTGGAACGGGTGCCGGCCGATATCCGCGCACAGGGCGGCGTCTCCCGGATGAGCGACCCGGACATGATCGACGGCATCATTTCCGCCGTCTCGATCCCGGTCATGGCCAAGGCGCGCATCGGCCACTTTGTCGAGGCGCAGATCCTGCAGAGCCTCGGCGTCGACTACATCGACGAATCCGAGGTGCTGACCCCCGCCGACTACGCCAACCACATCGACAAGTGGAACTTCACCGTGCCGTTCGTCTGTGGCGCGACCAATCTCGGTGAGGCGCTGCGTCGGATCACCGAGGGGGCGGCCATGATCCGCTCCAAGGGTGAGGCGGGCACCGGTGACGTCTCCAATGCCACCACACACATGCGCAAGATCCGCGCCGAGATCCGCAAGCTGTCCGCACTGCCCGAGGACGAACTGTTCGTCGCGGCCAAGGAATTGCAGGCACCGTACGACCTGGTGCGTGAGGTCGCGCAGACCGGCAAGCTGCCCGTCGTGCTGTTCACCGCGGGCGGTATCGCCACCCCCGCCGATGCGGCGATGATGATGCAGCTCGGCGCCGAGGGTGTGTTCGTCGGCTCGGGCATCTTCAAGTCCGGCAATCCGGCCGAGCGCGCCGCCGCTATCGTCAAGGCGACCACCTTCCACGACGACCCGGATGTGCTCGCCAAGGTTTCGCGCGGTCTGGGCGAGGCCATGGTCGGCATCAATGTCGAGGAACTGCCGGTCGATCATCGGCTGGCCGAGCGCGGTTGGTGATTCTGCGTCAGCGCCGAACCGAAACGACGTCCGCGGCACCGGGATTGTGTGATCCACCGCCGCGGGCGTTGCTCGTCTTGGGCGATGGTGGGTAGGGCAGAAACTATCGCGGCCCTCACTGTTGTCTTATGCCCGCCACAGAGTCGGTGGCTAGCTTCGGAATTCAGTGCATGTCGGCGGCCGTGCGCGCGGTTGGTGCGGCACCGTCGGGGTTACGGACCTGTCCGAACAGCAAAGGATGATCAGTTGAAGCTTCGTAAGACCGGACGCATCGCGATCGCGGGTCTGGCCGCCTTGGCCGCGCTCAGCCTATCGGCGTGTGGCAGCGATGACTCGACAACCGCGTCCACGCCGACCAAGACCTCGACCAGCGTGACGAAGTCGAATGCGAACCTCCCGCCGACCCCGAGCGTTGCCGACCTCAACGCCCAGTTGCTCCGTGCGCTGGACCCGTCGGTGCCGAATTCGGAGAAGCTGGATCTGGTGCAGGGTACGCAGGCGGATCCGGAACTGCCGAACCGCCTGGCACAGGCCTACCAGCAGGCGGGCGCCAAGGCCGAGGTCACCGCGGTCAATGCCTTCGGTGACGCACTCAATGCCAAGGCGAACTTCACCATCAACGGCCAGGAGAACGTCGTCGATGTGCCGTTCGTCGCCGAGGACGGCAAGTGGAAGGTCGAAAAGAGCTGGGCCTGCACCATGTTGACCACCCTCGGTCAGCAGTCGACGGCCTGCGGCTAGTCCTGATCCGGCCACAGTCGGTTCGGCCGGGGGAGTTGGTGATTCGAGGCGGCGAGCACTGTGCTCGCCGCCTCATTGCGTTTACCATCGCGAATATCTGCACGCTGCTCAGGGGTTCGCATCCGTTGGGGGCTTCCGCAGCGGATTCCGAGAAGGGCTTCTGGTGGTCCAGAAAGAAACACATGTCGATACTGAGATATGCGCATTAAAAGATGCATGCCGGTCGAGGGTGTGGAGATGTCTGTCTCCCGAAAAGATTGCAGAGGAGGGGAGGAGTCGACGTTCTCGGATGAAGATGAAGATGTCTACCGACGAGCGGTGTCGTCTATTCGGAGTGCCGGACGATCGGGGTGGTCCCAGCGGATGAAAAAGGTTGGGGCGCTGGGGTTGTCGCGGTCGTGGTGGAGGAGGGCGGGGATGGTCCACCGGTCGTCGGGTGGGGTGCGGCGGTGCAGCGCGGGTTCGGACATGTCGAGGTGGACGGTCAGATCGAAGTCGAGACCTCGACCCAAAAGCATGGGACCCGCGACGAGCAGGACAGTGCCAGGGACGGCGGTACGGATGGGGGACCGTGCCGAGCGGTCGCGATCCTCGTCCCAGAGCGCGCAGAGCCAGCGGGCGTCGTCACGCAGCGCCCGGATGACTTCGCGGTCCAGTGCCGCATAGTCGAACCAGGCGGTGCGATAAGACATTTCGTCGGTGCGGCCGAATTCCATGCGGAGCGAGGCGGGGCGGATGTAGTCATGCAGCGAGACGACCTCGGCGGCGCGGCCGGTGTCGCGCAGTGCGGTGCTGATATGGTCCGCGATAGCCACGGGTTCGGCCGCGTCGGCTCCGTCGATGGCGATCAGCGCCCGCCCGTCGAGTTCGCGGATGTGATCGGTGATGAGTTCGACGAGCCCGTCCCGGGTGATCGGAGCGAAATGCGGCACCGATCCATTCCATCAAACGATGCTGTCGAACCCGTTCTGGGCGGTGGATGCCGCTATTGCCGAGAGGTCACCGACAGGCCGCGTTGGCGCTCGGGATAATCTCGCCGTCATGGCGACAATCGAAGAGGCGCTGGAGATCGAGCGGCTCGAGCGGGACATCTTCCGTGGCGCGTCCACCAAGACCCAGCTCGAGCGCACGTTCGGCGGACAGGTTGCCGGCCAGGCGCTGGTGTCGGCGGTGCGGACGGTGGAGCCGCGGTTCCAGGTGCATTCACTGCACGGGTACTTCCTGCGGCCCGGAAATCCGGCAGAGCGGACGGTGTACCTCGTCGAGCGGATCCGCGACGGTCGGTCCTTCTGTACTCGGCGGGTCACCGGCGTACAGGACGGCGCCGCGATCTTCACCATGTCGGCGTCGTTCCATGTCGGCGACTCGGGGCCGGAACATCAGGACGAAATGCCGTCGGTGCAGGATCCGGATGAGCTGCCCGATGCCAGTATCACCCTGAGCCCCGAGCGACTGTGGGCAATGCGTGAATGGGAGCACTGGGATATCCGCACCGTGCCGCAGGATGTAGTGACTCGCCGCGACGGCGTGGTCTCCCCGCAGCAGGTGTGGTTCCGCTACCGGCATCCGCTGCCCGACGCGCCGGTGGTGCACGTCTGCACCCTCGCCTACATGAGCGATATGACCCTGCTCGGTTCCTCGAAGGTGACCCACCCCGACGAGCCGACCCAGAATGCCTCACTCGATCACGCCATGTGGTTCCTGCGCCCGTTCCGTGCCGACGACTGGCTGCTCTACGACCAGTCCTCCCCGTCCGCGGGCTTCGGTCGCGCACTGACCGGCGGCAAGATCTTCAACCGCGCGGGTGAGTTGGTCGCGGCGGTTGTGCAGGAGGGCTTGATTCGCACGCCGCGCGGGGAGTAGCGGGCAACCGCATACTGTTCCCAGTGGTGGGAAACTTTGTGGGGCCGGTATTCGTTCGGGTGGCTCGTAGACTGCCGCGCAGTCGCCGACCAGGAACGACGGTTTCAAGGCGTCAAGAATGAGGAAGCCGCACATTCACAACCTGACCCGGGCTCGACCGCGGTGGCGTGAGTGTGGCCGACGCACACCACCGCGGCCGGTTGAGCCTCGTCGGGCTCAGACCACCTGCACGCGCAGGTGGCAGACCACCGTGTCGGTTATCCGACGGAGTTCGCGTTCGAGTTCATCGCTGCGGTGGCTGGGCAGCACTCGGTCCCAGCCGCTCGGCGGATCGATCTCAGCGATGACGACGACCTTGCGCCGTCCGGGGAAGTTCTCGCGGACATAGCGGGCGACGGGGCCGCCGACGGTGGCATCGCTGTCCTCCAGCAGGACCAGCCGGACCTCGGGATGCCAGGCCTCCCAGGCCTTGGTGAATGCCCGCACCGATTCGCCGGGTAGGCAAACATGCACGGCGACAATGTCTTTGCCGATGGACATAGCGGCCGAGAGCGCCTCGCGGCTGAGTTCGGAGACCTCGGAGATCGGCACCACGATCTCCGTGCCGGTGGCCCGTGGCTGGCCCGGGATCGCACCGTTGCCGCGCCAGCCGCCGATTCTGGTGTAGGCGCCACGAATTCGCTCCATGCCGAGCACCAGTGCGGGCAGCACCAGCACGATCAACCACGCGCCATCGGTGAATTTCATTGCGGTGGTGACGATCGCGGCGACGCAGGTGAGCAGCGCGCCGAAGCCGTTGAGTGCGATCCGCCAGTGCCAGCCCGCGGTCCTGGTCTGCCGCCAGTGCCGGACCATACCGGTCTGCGCGATGGTGAATCCGACGAAGACGCCGATCGCGAACAAGGGAACGAGCGCGTTCATATTGCCGCCCGCCGCGATCAACAGCACTCCGGCAGTCACGCCGAGGGTGAGCACGCCGTAGCGGTACACCTGACGTGGCGAGGTAACCGAGAATCGGTGCGGCAGGCAGTTGTCGTCGGCGAGGATTCGGGTGAGCGTCGGCAATCCGCCATAGGAAGTGTTGGCGGCCAGCGCCAGCAGCACGACCGTCGCGAATTGCACAATGTAGTAGCCGATTCCGTGCCCGAGCGCCGCCTCGGTGACCTGGGAGAGTACGGTCGTTCCCTCGATCGGGCGCAACGCGAATTTCTGGATGAGCACCGCGAGCCCGATCAACATGATGCCGAGCAGTGCACCGAGCGCGACCTCCGCACGCTGTGCGCGTTTCACCTTCGGCGCGGCGAAGCTCGGCACCGCATTGGCGATCGCCTCGACACCGGTCAGCGCCGCGCACCCGCTGGAGAATGCCTTGAGCAGCAACAACACTCCGATGGTGTGGATATCGCCGACTGCCGCGGTCCCGGTGGTGATCGCGGCCGGTTCGGAGCGCATCAGCCCGCCGATAATGACGGCGAAGATGCCGACGACGAAGACGATCGTCGGCAGCATGAAGGCGCGCGCGCTTTCTCGGATGCCGAGCAGATTGAGCGCGGTGACACCGGTCAGTATGGCGAGGCAGATCCACACCTTATACCCGTGCAGCGCCGGGAATGCCGAGGTCAGGGCGGCAACACCGGCCGCGATCGAGACCGCGACATTGAGGATGTAGTCGACGATCAACGAGGCAGCGGCGACCAGGCTGGCACGGTGGCCGAGATGCCGTTTCGCCACCGCGTACGCGCCACCGCCGTCGGGGAAGGCCGCGATCACCTGCCGGTAGGACGCGACCAGTACGGCGAGCAGGGCGGCGATCGCGAGGGTCACCGGCAGTGTCATGCCGAGTCCGACGCCGCCCGCGGTGGCCAGCACCAGCACGATGGCTTCCGGACCGTAGGAGACCGATGCCATGGCATCGAGGGATAGCCCCGCCAAGCCGGTCGAAACGGTCAACCCCTGGTGCGTGGTCGAGACAGCATTCGCTTCCGCACGTGGCGCGGGCGCCTTGTGTGGCAAAACGGTAATCACATGTGTGAGTGTCGACCGCTTTCGGACAGATGAACCCGGTCTTGACACAACGTTGACGACTACCGTGAGCAGGGCCACGACATCGCGCCTCGTAAGCTCATGGCGTGAATGCATCGGTCGCCGCGCCCGCAACGGGCGCGCAGCAGAGTCCCGACCAGCCCACCATCGGCGTGCTGGCGCTGCAGGGTGATGTGCGCGAACACGTCGCGGCACTCGCGGAATGCGGTGCGCAACCGGTGCTGGTGCGTCGCGCGTCCGAGCTCGCGGCGGTGGATGCGCTGGTGCTGCCGGGCGGTGAATCGACCACGATCAGCAAGCTGCTGGAGGTCTTCGAACTCCTCGAACCGGTGCGCGCGCGGCTGCGGGAAGGTATGCCCGCCTTCGGATCCTGCGCCGGGATGATCCTGCTCGCCGCCGAGGTACTCGACACCCGCCCCGATGCCCAACATCTGTCCGGTATCGATATGACGGTGCGGCGCAACGCTTTCGGCCGTCAGGTCGACTCGTTCGAGACCGATCTGGAGTTCGCCGGCCTGACCGATGGCCCGGTGCGCGCGGTATTCATCCGGGCGCCGTGGGTGGAGCGGGTCGGCGCGGGTGTCGAGGTGCTGGCAACGGTCCCGAGTGGACCGGCTGCCGGACGCATTGTCGCGGTGCGGCAGGGCCGGGTGGTCGCGACGTCATTCCATCCGGAGGTCACCGGCGATCTGCGGGTGCACCGGATGTTCGTCGATCTGGTTCGCGACGCCTAGTAGTCGCCCTGGGAAACTCGCCATAACCGGACGAGTAGGCTGGCAGAGCTGTCTACCCGGCCGGTGCGGGTATCGTGCGCACGATCAGAAGTGCTGTCGACTGGAGGAAGTAGGGAATGAGCGGCCACTCCAAATGGGCCACCACCAAGCACAAGAAGGCGGGGATCGACGCGAAGCGCGGCAAGCTCTTCGCCAAGTTGATCAAGAACATCGAGGTGGCGGCCCGCACTGGTGGCAGTGACCCGACGGGCAATCCGACGCTGTACGACGCCATCCAGAAGGCGAAGAAGTCGTCGGTTCCGAACGACAACATCGAGCGTGCCCGCAAGCGTGGCGGCGGTGAAGAGGCCGGCGGCGCCGACTGGCAGACCATCATGTACGAGGGCTACGGCCCCAATGGTGTCGCGGTGCTGATCGAATGCCTCACCGACAACCGTAACCGCGCCGCCGGTGAAGTACGCGTGGCGATGACCCGCAATGGCGGCAATATGGCCGACCCGGGCTCGGTTTCCTACCTGTTCCATCGCAAGGGCGTCGTGACCCTGGAGAAGAACGGGCTGTCCGAGGACGATGTGCTGCTGGCCGTGCTCGACGCGGGCGCGGAGGAGGTCAACGACCTCGGTGATTCCTTCGAGGTCATCAGCGAACCGTCTGATCTGATCCCGGTGCGCAAGGCGCTGCAGGACGCCGGAATCGATTACGACTCCGCCGAATCCGGATTCCAGCCGTCGGTATCGGTGGCCGTGGACGTCGACGGCGCGCGCAAGGTGGTCAAGTTGGTCGACGCGCTCGAGGACAGCGACGACGTACAGAACGTCTACACCAACGTCGACATCTCCGACGAGGTCGGTGCCCAGCTCGAACAGGACTGACGCGGGATATCGATCCATCGGACTGGATGACGTGCAGAACGTCACTGCGTCCAATGGTCGACATCTCCGACGAGGTTGGTGCCAAGGACTGACACGGCACATCATCGTTGTTCGCCTCGGGGCGGTTCGCGGACATGCGGACCGCCCCGAGTGCGTTTCGGGCTGGATGCGAGCTGGTTACTCCGCGATGCGTGTCCGATCGGACCACTCGTAGACCCGCAGCCGCCCCTCGGGCGTATCGGCCTCCCGGTTGGTGACCTTGAAGTGCTCATATCCGCCGCGGAATTCGACCTTGAGCTCGACGCCGGGCGGGGTGATCGGAACGATGCGTGCGGGCAAGTCTTTCGGCCCACCTTCTAGGACAGCCTTCGCAACATTGCTCATGCTTCGGATGGTAGGTCTCGAATGTGATGCACGCCATAAACACGGCCGAAAACTTGTGCTGCCCTACGCCGGGATTCCGGCGCGGCGGGCCAGGGCGATAGCCGAGATGTCCGACAGCGGAGATGGCACGATTGCCAATATTCAATATGATCGTGCCATGGTCGCTACCTCGGATGGACAGTCGGCGCGACATCGGGTGGTCGTGCTCGCATTGGACGGGGTGTATCCCTTCGAGCTCGGCATTCCGAGTCGGGTCTTCGGCACCGCCGCGGAGCTGTACGAGGTGAGCACCTGCTCGATCGATGGCGCACCGGTGCCGAGCCGGTCCGATTTCGCCATAGCCGTCCAGCACGACAGCCGTGCGTTGGCGACCGCCGATACCGTGGTCATTCCGGCCTGCGATATCGATATGACGCTCGGTGGCACGCTGCCGCCCCCGCTGGCCGCGGCATTCGCGCGCATCCGACCGGGCACCCGCATCGTGTCGATCTGTACCGGCGCATTCGTCACCGCCGCCGCCGGATTGCTCGATGGTCGTCCCGCCACGACGCACTGGAATGTGGCGGAGCTGTTCCGGCGCACCTTTCCGCGGGTGCGACTGAATACCGATGTCCTCTATGTCGACGACGATGATGTGCTCACCTCGGCGGGCGCTGCGGCAGGCATAGATCTGTGCCTGCACCTGGTGCGCCGCGACCACGGCAGCGCGGTCGCCAATACGGTGGCGCGCCGCTGCGTCGTACCGCCGTGGCGTGATGGCGGCCAGGCCCAATACATCGAACAGCCGGTGCCGCCCTCGACCTCGGCGGGCACCGCGGCCGCCAGGCACTGGGCTGTCGAGAATCTCCAATTGCCTTTGACCATGGATGATCTCGCCGCCCGAGCCCGAATGAGCAAGCGCACCTTCGCCCGTCGCTTCCGTGACGAGGTCGGCACGAGCCCGGGGCGCTGGCTCATCCAACAGCGCGTCTTGCGCGCCCGCCAACTCCTCGAATCGACCGATATGACCGTGGACCGCATCGCTGGCGAGGTCGGCTTCGCGACCGGCAGCTCACTACGCCAACACCTGCACGATTCCATCGGCGTTGCGCCGCTGGCCTATCGCCGAACCTTCCGTGTGGAGTCGGTCGTACCGGCCGAAGCGTCGGACTGAGCCGAAGCTCGATTCATCGACCCCGCAATCGGGTTCAGGTCGCGTCGGGCACCGGTAGACCGACACGGGCGACGATCCAGGGGAACGACGAGGTGAACGCGGCCGAGGCGAATTGCCAGGTGTGGCCGCCCTGGGTGGTGTGGATGGTGCAATCTATGCCGACCTCGTGGCCTGCGTCGCAGAGCTTTTCGGCGGCGCCGACCTCACCGGTGTCGAAAACTCCGTCGTAGCCGCCCATGCCGACGGTGTCGTCATCGGCGGCTACGGCCTGCTGATGTGCGCCATGGGATCCCGGACCGGATTTGGGTGGGGTGAGATCATCGAACAGACCCGCCATGCCGGTGTAAGGGCCGTGTTCGGCCATGACGGTGAGCGGATCGAAGGCGGCCCAGCGGTCGGCGTCGCCGCCGAAAAGCCTTCGGATCGTTTGTTCCTTATTGCCCGAGGCCGGGCCCAGATCGCCCGCGATATCGACGAAGGTGTGCACCAATTCGGGGTGCATCACCGCTAGATCGACCGCGCAGGTGCCGCCCATGGACCAGCCGACCACCGCCCAGTCCGCCGGATCGGCCGAGGCGCCGAACCGAGATCGGAGGTAGGCGGGCACATCTCGGGTCAGATGGTCGGCGGCGTCGCCGCGCGGACCGTTCACACACTCGGTGTCATTGTTGAAGCTGCCGCTGGAATCGACGAACACGAGGATCGGCGCGCGGCCGGCGTTGGCGGAGGTGAACTTGTCCACCTCGGGCATGATCTGGCCGCTGCGTATCCAGTCGGCGGGGGTATTGAATTCGCCGCCGATCATCATGACGACCGGCAGCGTCGGCGGCGTCGGACCGGCGAACCAGGCCGGCGGCAGGTACACGTATTCGGTTCGATGCGGAAAACCGCTGCCTGCGTCCGGAATTCGCACCGGCACGATCTTGCCCGCGCTGATATCGGTATTGCGCAGACCCGGCAGCGCATCGATATCGGTCTGATTCGGCAGTGGACCCGCGGTGAGCGCATTCCACGCGGACTGCACGGTGGGGTAGTAGCCGACCCACTGATTGAGCACTATGCCGGTGCCCAACAGTGCCAGCGGTATGGCAAGTACCGAGACACCGCGTCGCCACCACCTGGCACTGCGCCAGCCGAGCGCAGCGACCGCGATCGCCGCTACCGCGATGCCGACGCAGGCCCATAATTCGACCGGCGCTGGATCCGAGGCCAGTCCCTGATCGTTGACATATGCCCACGCGGCCACCGCACCCGCCGCGCCGAGCACCACGCTGACCGGCAGCAGCACCAGCCGCCAGCGTCGGGTCCGCCAGCCGATCGCCAGGATGAATGCCGCCACCGCGACCAATTCCACGGTGACCGGGAGCCAGCCGTGCAGCAGCGATACGCCGTGATGAAAGCCGTTCTGGTAGTTCGGATTCAGATTCGCCGAAGGCAGCTTCGGTGGTGGCGGCGGTGTCACGGGGGGCGCTGGCGCGGCGAGCGGGGCGCGGACTACGGGCACCTACGGCATTGTCGGTACCGTTCCTCGAGAAAGCCTGTGAATTCGCTCCAGTAAACCTGGGTGGGGCAAACCGGTGTGGCCGCGGGTGCTCGGCGGCGTCTTCCTGGCGATCGTGCGCACCGTCGGCGGCTGCGTCGCGGTCTGCGGATCCATCGCCTACGGATCGACAAGGAATCGAAATCTCGATCACCTACGCGGTCACCGGCTCCAGCGCCGCCGACATCTCTTAGTGAGCGTCTGAGAACTGGGTCAGGTGCGGGCGAGGCGGCGTGACATGACGGCGATCATGGCGATATAGACGATGGCTTCGTGGTGGTCGGGTCGGGTCTCGTAGTCGCGGACGCATCGGCGGTGTTTGCTGATCCAGGCGTAGGTCCGCTCGACCACCCAGCGGCGGGGCAGAACAGTGAATCCGGCAGCGTCGTCGCTGCGTTTGACGATCTGAACTGTCAGCGCCAGAACACTTTTCGCCCATTTCACGAACCGTCCGGAGTA